>JAYQON010000027.1:0-24021 GCA_038144835.1 Bdellovibrionales bacterium | reverse complement strand
GTGCCAGAAAAACGCACAAAGACACGCCCATGTCCATTCAATCGGCTTTCAACTTCTTCGATCAACTCGCCGTAACCAGAAATGGAAGCTAAATCCTTGCGCTGACTCACTCGCGTGTTAATTAACACCTGTGGCACATCTTCCATCGTGTTCTTCAATTCAGACAACGGCCGCCCTTCCATCTTCATTACAGCCAAGACATTCAATGCAGCCACACATCCGTCACCAGTGGTAGAATGTTCTAAATGTATGATGTGGCCACTTTGCTCTCCGCCTAAAGTGTAGCCATGCTGGCGCATGGCCTCGACGACATTTTTATCACCCACGTCCGTTCGCACAACGACTATCCCGTGCTTTTTCATGGCTTGATCCAAACCCACATTGCTCATTTGTGTCGCCACAATCGTGTTATGTGGAAGCGCATTTCTTTTTGCTAAATGAATGGCACAAACTGCGAGAATATGATCTCCATTTACAATATCGCCTTTCTCGTCAACCATGATCACACGATCTGCGTCCCCATCAAGGCTAATACCGACATCGGCCCTGTACTTTGTCACAGCTTCGCACAAGCGTGCGGGATGTAATGCCCCAGTTTTGTCATTGATGTTCAAACCATCTGGCTCATCGCCGATCACAATAAGTTCAGCACCCAGCTCAGAAAATACGGCTGGGGCGACTTTGTAGGCCGCACCATTTGCACAATCCAAAACAATACGCATGCCTTCAAGAGAATGATTTAATGGAAAAGCATTTTTAACATAAACGATGTAGCGTCCGGCAGCATCATCAATCCGGCGGGTGCGACCAATCTGATCCCCTCGTGCCAAAATCTTGCCAAATGCGCCCTCTTCAACTAGGCGTTCAATTTCACGCTCCATACTATCGTCGATCTTGAAACCATCAGCGCCAAAGATCTTAATTCCGTTGTCAGCATAAGGATTATGTGAAGCTGATATAATAATTCCTGCGTCCACTCGCATATTTCGCGCCAGGAAGCCGATGCCAGGAGTCGGCAACGGTCCCGTAAGCTGGACTCCCACGCCCATAGAATTGAGGCCGCTCGCCAGGGCCTGCTCGAGCATATAGCCCGAGAGCCGGGTGTCTTTGCCAATCAAAACAATACGTCGATGGCCCTGACGCCCTGGCATCTGCCTGAGAATATGTCCCATCGCCTGGCCAACCTTTAAGACCACATCAGGTGTCATGGGGAATTTTCCGGCCTCCCCACGAATGCCGTCGGTTCCAAATAAACGAAAAGCCATTAATGATTATCTCCAGGAGTTTTGGATTCACGTAAAACCACAGTGAACTCGCGTGGCTCAATTGTCAGCACGCGCGCACCAATAGGCAGACTCAAGCCTTCAGGGCTCAATTGTACCGATTGACGACCGGGGCGAGCCGAGCTTAAGTCCACAGTGAAGATTGGATTCATGCTATTCATTTTCTTTAAGGCCACACGCGGACCCGCTACTTCAACGCGAACAAATTGAGGAACTGCAGTCTCCAACTCAATTCCTTGCCCCAGAATAACCTGTAGTTCAAATTCCCTAGTCAAAGCGGAATCCTTACGACCCAGCATAGACATCCAAAGAATAAGTGCCACTCCTAAAGCCACAAGCTTATAGCTGAAGTTATCAACCAATCGCGTTTTCATAGATGCGGTCTCTCCACAAGCTTCGACAGCCCATAAAGGTCATAGAGAGTTTGCCGAATAAAATGATGATCCACATCCATTTGCAAAATTCCCGAGTGCGCCATACCCACGGATTTATTTTCCTCACTAACTACAAAAACATACGCGTCCGTTTCTTCGGTTAAACCAATGGCGGCGCGATGACGCGTTCCCAAATTCTTGTCCAAAGCCGAGTTCTTACTCAAAGGTAAAAAACATCCGGCAGAAACCACCTTATTGCCACGCACCAAGATGGCTCCATCATGCAATGGAGCGGCCGGATGAAAAATAGACAGAATCAACTCACTGCTGACTTCAGCGTTTAAGGCTAGTCCCTCTTCTATAAAATAATCGAGTGAAATCTCTCGCTCCAAAACCACCAATGCACCGTAACCACGCTGCGCACAGGCGACAACTCCCTTGGCAAGCTCCTCAATCATATGGGTTTCTTCAATTCGGCTTTGCCCACTAAAAAAAGGATTACTACCAATTTGAGCCAAGGCTCGACGTATTTCGCCTTGAAACAAAATCACCACAATCACGAAGAGATTGGAAAAAAACTTCTCCAAGATGTAGTTGAAAGTGATCAGCTCGAAATAAATTGAAAGCATATAGGCGATGGCCAAAACACCAAGGCCTGAGAGTATCTGCACGGCGCCAGATTTTTTTATAAGAAGCAAAATCCGGTAAACAACCAGCCAAACTAAAAACAAATCGACGAAATCTTGCACCCGCAGCTGCGTGACCAGTCCTATCCAACTATTCCATAAGCCGCTAAACATGCTGCCTTCGTCGTTTGTATAAAAATAATTAAGCCGTTACTGGCCCAGGCTGCCCAACTGGATCCGAACCACCTGCTTTTTTGCGACTATCAACAGCTGGCTGTTCCGCCGATTCCTGTCCTTGCTTGCGATCGCGTTCAACACGCTCTTGGCGACTTTCACGATGCTTCTTCAGTTCCTCCAAAGACCCACCTTGCACCAAGAGATTTACCTCATCCGCATCGATCGTCTCAAACTCAAGCAATGCGCCAGCCATATTGTGGAGGGCTTGAATATTCTCGTTAAGAATTTTCATCGCCTCATCATGACCCCACTGCACCAATCGAAAGACCTCACCATCGATTTCCTGCGCTTTGGCTTCAGAATAATCACGTGCTCCAGCTTGCTGCATACCTAGAAAAACAGGCCCTTCACGCTTTTCGTAAGCAAGTGGACCAAGCTTTTCACTCATCCCCCACTCGCAGACCATACGACGCGCAAGTTCGGTGGCGCGTTCAATATCGTTACCCGCACCCGTTGTGTAATCCTTAAAAATGAGTTCCTCAGCCGCTCGACCACCGAATAAGAAGGCGATCATATTCGTTGCTTTGCTTTTTGAAAGGTTGAGCTGGTCTTCTTCTGGCAGCGTCTGAGTTAAACCAAGAGCCATACCCCGCGGAATAATAGTGACTTTATGAATAGGATCTAACCCAGGCAGCGAGCGCCCCACAATAGCGTGCCCAGCCTCGTGGTAAGCCGTTAAGCGTTTATCCTTTTCACTGATCACCATCGACTTGCGCTCAGACCCCATAATGACTTTGTCTTTGGCTTTTTCAAAATCTTCCATTTCCAAACGAGTTTTATTATCACGGGCCGCTTGCAAAGCCGCTTCGTTCACCAAGTTTTCAAGATCTGCTCCAGAAAAACCAGGAGTTCCGCGCGCGATTTTTTCAAGATCCACATTGTTTGCCATCGGCGTTCGACGCGTGTGAACTTTCAAAATTTCTTCACGCCCCTTGAGGTCGGGCTTGTTCACCACCACACGCCGATCAAAGCGCCCCGGTCGCAGTAGTGCGGGATCAAGAACATCGGGACGATTTGTAGCAGCAATGAGTATGACTCCCTCGTTACTCTCAAAACCATCCATTTCAACTAGCAGCTGGTTGAGAGTCTGCTCACGCTCATCATGACCACCCCCCATTCCAGCACCACGATGACGTCCTACCGCATCGATTTCATCAATAAATATGAGACAAGGGGCATTTTTCTTACCTTGCTCAAATAAATCCCGAACGCGACTCGCACCCACACCGACAAACATCTCCACAAAGTCCGACCCTGAAATCGTGAAAAATGGAACATTTGCTTCACCCGCCACAGCGCGAGCAAGAAGGGTTTTTCCGGTACCCGGATGCCCCACAAGCAAAACTCCCTTAGGAATGCGGCCACCAAGCTTTGTGAATTTTTTGGGGTCTCTGAGAAACTCTACGATCTCACGTAGCTCCTGCTTGGCTTCCTCAACGCCGGCCACATCTTTAAAAGTCACCCGATTTTTATTTTCAGTGAGTAGGCGAGCCCGGCTTTTCCCGAACGCCATAGCCTTGCCACCCCCAACCTGAATTTGCCGCATAAAAAACATAAACATGGCGATAATGATGATCAACGGCAGCCAATTCAGTAAAACACTGGCCATAAAAGAGTTATCAGAGCTCACATATGAAGGAGTGACACCTTTCTGACGTAACTCCTCATAACCTTTGTCTCCCGTGTTGCCCGGGAACTTGAAGTTTTTGCCACCGAAAATCTTCTGACCAGCTTCATTCAACTGGCCTTCTATTTCACTAGAGGTCGTGTGAAATACGATTGAGTCTTTAACAACTTGATCATTTTCCAAGGCCTGTAAAAGCTTAGGCCAACTGAAATCACGCACCACCTGGTTGGCTTGGCGTTCATACATTTGGAAAAATAAAACAGCCAAAACAATCAGCAAGGCCCACAAGGTCAACGTTTTCGAGGGAGAGCGCATCCGGCGTCCTTTCCTAAAGTCTGTATTTTACGATAACACGAGCCGCGTATCTTCTCAAACTCGACTCGCCCAGAGAAGGTCAGAGCTCACACGAAATCTCATTCCGAGCATCTCAAATTCAAAATTCTTTTGTTCGGTGTCAATACGTTTGAGCACCTCTTCAACGTGAGTCCGCCCATAACCTTGTACGCCGAGGGTCCGTAAGTAGCGAGCCACAACTTCACTTTTGACTGGATATGAAGCTTTATTCATCTCCTCGCGCCGCAGACCGACATAGCTCCCCATTTCCTGAAAAAATTCAGGTCGAACCATCAACTCCATGGATCGAGCCAAGGCTTGGCACGCTCCAGGTTGGCGCTCTTCGAGAGCAGGAAGCCATTCACGACGCACCCAATTGCGCATCGACTCAATCTTCTTGTTGGAAGGATCCTCGACCCAAGTCAACTGACGTTCGCGAGCATAGTCTTCAATTTGAGCGCGAGACAAAGACAACAGCGGACGCAACCAGCCTTCGCCACAGACCGACATCGCCTTCAGTCCCTGTGAGCCCGTGCCACGAATCATGCGCAACAAGCGCGTTTCTAACAAATCATCACGCTGATGCGCCAAAGAGACATGATCAAATCGACCTTCTTCCCGCCACTGCCGAAGCCAACTGCGGCGGTAATCGCGCAATGAGGCCTCACTTTTTCGCTCCATACTGTCTGCCGGGTTTGAATAAAAATCTAGACCAAGTTCGGAAGCAAATTCGGCAACCAAATCACGTGCTGCTAAACGAAACTTTTTTTGTTTGTTTGAAGCTGCCTTTCCATGATGAACATGGGCCAAAGCTAAAGTCCAGCGCAGGCGTTTCTGCCAACGATACAAAATAGACGCCATAACCATGGAGTCCACCCCTCCCGAGACGGCCATTAGCACCCGCAAATCCGTTAGGTTGAGCCTCAACAAGGGCCGCACTACCGCTTGCTCGACTGATAAGGACTTGTTCTTCACACAACACCCTTTATTGTTTCACCACTGCCAAGTAAATTGGCAACGCAGCATATGGTGTCAAATCGACTGACAATTAACGTCTCAAATTAGCTCAGCCTCAAGACGTAAGCTATTGAAATTTCGTCATTTTTTTCACCCACAAGATGGCCTCGTTATTGCTTAATCTCAACTTAGGAGGAAAGCATGGGTTCAGTGCTAAAAATGACTTTGCTGTCTTTGACCGTTATTTGCCCCTTCGCATGGGCAAAGATGGACGTCAAATCTGACACCCTCCTTTATTTGCAAGGTCTACGCAACCATAACGTTCAGCGGTTGCGGGAGATTGACCAATCTCTAAGTGCCAAAATGGACGAGTTACAAAACGCTTCTCTGGAAAATGAAGTCGATGCTCTTAAACAGGCGCGTCGTGAATACTCGCTACGACAAGAATTTCTGGATCGCTTGATTTTTCAAGTCGACACCAAGTTCCGTGACGGTGACTTGCGCATTTTCTTTGAACGCGCTTTGGTGGACATGGCGAAAGTCGATTTGGCCTCCCGGGCAGAATCCGATTTATGGAAATTTCTCAAATATGCCGCCGATGCTCTCCGTCGGCTGCCAGATCAAAAAGAAAACATCTTGGCTTTTATCGAAGGGTATATGAACCGATCTGTTTCTCATCCAATTCGTCCTGAGGACTATCTGTCGTCACGCAATTACACAAATGGGGTAAAGAGCGAAACCGGATCACCTCTTAGCCGCGAGGAAGTTGGCGCCATAGCCGACCGTCGCCTGCTAGAAATGCAAAGCAAGCCTCCAGTCCGACAGCAGTGATTTTTAGTCTTTGATTTTGACTTTTGTTTTTAAGGCAAGACCCGTTTCTGCCGGTTCCTTCTTGACGATTTCAATCTCAGCCTGAATGCGAAACTTGTGTTCTTCAACAAAACGCGAGGCCTCTTTAACAAAATCGATCTTAGATATAAGGCGAATTGTCTCGTTACCAACCTTATTTAAAAATTCTTCTTTAGAACGATTGGCTCCCTGAAGAATAGTAGACAAGACTTCCTTAGGCAGATTTAATCCCCCTAAAGCATGCCGGACTGACTCCTCGGTCATAAAAGCGGCTCCCAGTCCGACGCTCATGACCTTACGCATGAGTTCACCCCACTTAGGTAGATTCTCTTCCTCAGCATCACCATCAATCTTGGTATTTTTATCCATACTTTTGTTTTACTCGCTGCTTGTAAGCACTCATCATATTGGGAAGATTCACATTCACTAAGGCTTTTGCCACCGGGCCTGGAACAAAAACCTTGAAGGTGGCATCAACTGAGTATTTCGCCTGCGTCTTGCCGCCCACCTCGCTGAGGTCCCATGATCCGGTGGATGTTTTAAAAAAATCACCGGATTCTAGGTTCCACGACAACCTCCGTGGCGACTCTTCGGTGATCCATAGACGATAGGTAAAAGTCTTGATAACTGAAACGTGAAACTCCACCAGCTTTTTATTGCCTTTCGTTTCAACGATTTTACAGTTTTTTACTTCTCCGAGAAATTCTGGATAGCGTTCGTAGTCTGAAACGATCGCAAAGAACTGATCTGGAGTACACGCGAATGTCTCTGTAGTGCTTGCAGCTGCCATTCCCTATTTAACCGCGACACCGCTTGGGTTTCAATCACTTGTTGCCGGAAACGCAGGTTCCCAATGAAACGATAATTCGATCAAGCTCATTAGCCAGCATGTCACTATTGTCGAATGCTTTGTCAGTGACGAGAGAAATTTTAGCCGCCCCATCGGCTAGAACCGAGAAAACCCCTGGGCTCAAGCGCTGCTGCCGACCCTCCAAAGGCTGCAACTGAGAATGCCAATCATTCATTTTCTGTGTCACCTCACTCAAAAAAGCATTGACGCTCTGATCGTGTTGGCGAGCCATCTCATTGTACTTTAGTAAGCGCTCAGTAAGGTTGACACACTCGATATTGGGCTCATCACGGTCAATGGGCAAACGCTCCTGACTCGGTTGCGTAATTGGAGTCAAAACTTGAGCCAATGCACGGCCTTCCAAAAGACTCAAAACCAAGAAAAAACTAATATAAAAAACGAATTGCATTGAGACCCCCTGAGGGCAGATTTAGGCGTTAGGTTAAACAGAGTCAAGACCGCCGCCGCCAGCGATGATTGTGCAAACCAAAATCAACCTCAAATAACTCAGTCTGAAGACCAAACTCGGCCTTTGGTGCCTAAAACTGGCACCTGATGAAGAACAAATTTAGGTAATGTTCAATTAAATGCACCTAGACGAGATCGTGCGTAGGTCAACGGTTTGCATTTTCCGCTCTTCGCTAGGGGTTTAACTCTCTAGTGAGAACAAACAGGAAGAGGTTGTAGGTATGTCACGTATTCTGCTCATGAGCCTTACCGCCGCCAGCGTATTTGCGCTCGGCTGCCAACAGGCCAAAATGTCCAGTGTGCCCCAAAAACCGGCACAATACAGTTTGACCCCGTCATTACCTCCAACTCAATTTGAACCGCCGCCTCCACCACCGCTCCCTGGAACTCCTCCACCTGTTCGTCCGGTGCAACCACTGCCACCACCCACTGTTGTCGCACCTCCACCCACTACGGTTGTGACCCCTGTGGAGCCCGTTCTTCCGTCCACACCACCCCCCACGATCACAGTCACACCCTCAGATGTTCCTTTGGAAGCGGCGCCTCCTCCACAAGTGATCACTCCTCCCGCAGAACCACTTCCGCCACCGAGTCGCACAGAGATTGCCCCTTCAAACCTTCAGGAATTCAATAAAGTCATCAACCCGCCCGCACGCCCTTTACCTCAGAAGATTGTTGAGCCCGCAGCACCAGCTCCTCAGGTCATTGAAGCCCCACCTCCACCACGCAGCGAAGTTTGCGTTGGCGCCGAGGGTGCTGAATGTAAGCCCCCAAAGGCCGAACCTGATCAATGCAAGGATGTTTCTTTAAAGAGTGATAAACAGGGCAAGCTCGATGTTCTTTTTGTAGTCGACACCTCGCTATCTTTGCGCGGCGGACTGGCCAAAGAGGGAGGCGAGTTAGCGCAACTGGCTCGCGAAATGGAAAATTTTGTGAGTGAACTCCCTCTCAATACCGATATCCGAATTGCGGTAATGCTTGCGCATGGACCCGCAAGCAAATGGCACGGACGTTTGTTCAATGCCGGCCGTGGCGATCAGACGGTGATTCGCTTGGCGCCAGCAAAGACAAACGCAGAACGCGCACAACAGTCTAAAAAAGCCGGCCGGACACTCACGCAAAAAATGATCAAAGTTGCTAACGACAAAAGTGATGCGCAAGGAGAGGCCATGCTTCTCAGCTTGTACTCGGGCATCATGAACAAAAATAAGCGCGCCGAAACGATCAAAGCTGGAATGTTTCGCGAAGACGCTGCACTTAACGTTATGATTGTCAGCGATGAGCAAGACGTTTGCTTTGACTATGAAGCTGCGAATCAGGCAAGCCCTGGCCTCAACGCCCAACCACGCAAGAAAAAAGTCAGAAAAGCAATAAAAAACAAAAAAGGGAAAATCACCAGTTACAAAGAAGAGGAAGTCGTTGACCCTTATGAAACCCGCTTTTTCAACAAGGTCTGCAAAAAAGCAGTCAACGGACAGCCACTAACCCCGGGACATGTTTATCAAGCTCTACAAAGTCTTAAACAGGATAAGGCCCCACTCATTCTGACTGGTCTTGCTTATAAATCAAATGATATTCCCGTTGGCCTTGAAGATGAAAATGAAATGGGTCATGGAATTATTGATCTTGTCGAACACCTTGCCGGTGGCCAAGTTGTCGATCTCGGAAAAGTGAGCCGCAAAGGCAAAGATGTATCTTTCGCCAAAGAGCTCGTTTATCTGGGTAAATTCGCCTTCTTCAAGATCACTTACAATAACGAGTGGAGTTGCGCTTCAAACACTCACCCAGCGGCAGTTAACAAGTCCTCAGTAAAACTCACTGTGCTCACTGCGAGCGGAGAGCCGCTAGCCACCTTTAGTGGTGCATGCGACAATGCACGTACTTGCGACAATCCTGGAGTGCAAACCATTATTGCTACCGGAGGACAAGGCGGCTACTACAATAAGTTCCGCGTGAACCACGAACAACTCTCGCAGGCGCTCGAAGGGAAAAATACCGAGGGGGCAAAGGTGCGCATAGAGTTTGTGACTCGCACCGATGTGGACCGCACCACTGGCAATAAGCTGACTCGTTGATCGCAGGGCGTATAAGCTTTAAAAAGCCGGCCACAAACAGTTGCCGGCTTTTTTGTTAGTGAGAGTGCACCGTCAGCGCGAAAGTGTAAACTCCACACGACGATTCATGGCGCGTCCTTGGTAATTTCCATTGTCAGCGATTGGCTGAGTTTCTCCATAACCAATAGCGCGGACTTTTTGCGCCGGTAGTCCCAAGCGAATCATATGCTCACGCACACGATCAGCGCGGCGCTGACTCAAAGCTAGATTGTACGCGGCCCGACCTACAGAATCTGTATGGCCCTTAATAATCAAAGTCTTAAATCCAGGTGGTCGGTTAAGATAAGCAAGCATACGCTTCAAAGAATTTTCAGCTCGCGGGCTGAGCTCATCCGAATTGAATTCGAATAAAACATCGCGAGCAATAAACGTTTCCGTAGGCTGAGGTGGGCCAGCAAAGGGATCTTCATCTTGTTCGTCTTCTAGGAGAGGAACTTTTCCATCAGAAATCCGCACAATCATTTCATTCGGCTTGGCGAAAAGAGGGCCAATCACCCAGTTGACTCCCGCGTAAAGGCGCCAATCCGGTGACCCCGTACCGTGCATGACCTCTGTGCCTCCACCGAAATGAAAAGCCAACGCACGATTCACATCCGTTTTTATCCCCAATAGCAACTCTAAGGATGAATCGTCACGATCAGAGACAAATTGGCGCGACTTCGTAGGCACGCTTCCAAAGAGCTCGCCGATAACTTTTGTGTCTAAACCCGCAACAAGATAACTCACTGCCGTTGAAGCGATCCACTGATTGCTCAATGGCTCGATGGGAATTTCTTCGATCTGGCGACCCGGATCGCGAATTCGGTAACCAATATTACCGCCCCAAGCGACCTTCCCAAAGGTTTGATCCACCACCAACTCCAGATTGTAGGTGGGTCCCGGATCCTGACCTAAAAATGGGTTATTCTTGATTTGATTGAAATTTGCTGAGGCCACGGCCGCAACCCCACCTTGCTGATCACCCCAAAAGCGAGCTTTGGTCATCACTCGCGTTTCAGTGGATCCCGTATTGGCAAACTGCCCACGAAACGTAGTGAGGTCACTATCCACACTTTGCGAGAGCAAAACGGGAATGCTCAATCCCATTTCCCAATTACGCGTCAAGCCCAATGCAAAATTAAGGTCTGAAGATAAAAGAGAATCGCGAAAATTGGTTCGCTTTTGCGTCGTAGTGTCTTGAAAATTGGGCAAACTGTTCACTGCGTAGTTTAAAAAAAAGCCCATGTTGAGCAATCCGGGGCTCAAGGTTTCAGAAGAATGCACCGTTACAAAATCAAGTCCATCATTGGAGGGGTTGAAATTCTGGGTGTCAGCCCCTACGACGTTGGCCTTAACAGGCATTGAAGCCAAAAAACCTGAAAGCACGGCCATCTGAAATATGAACAAGAGGCGTGGTCTCTGAAATCGCATGCTGTATCCCCCTGAAGCTTATGTTGGCAGATACGCGCACCGGGTCAAGTTACTCTAACGCATTCAGTCTTTCTTTTTGAATAACGCCTCAGCCGCTTTCAGCAGGTCCTCTTTGCTTTTGCCACCGCCACCTTGACCAGATCCTGGCTGAAAAAAATCACAGTGATTGGCACGTTCTTTTTCGCGCACAACTTCCGCAGTGGTTTCACGACATTCATTATAAACTTTGGGATCATAAAAAGTGCAGTTCTTGCAAACATGCACATCACTGCGGCATTGCGGGCATTCTTCACGCAAGCCGATGCGGTCAAAAAACTGAAGCTCTGCCCCACAATGAAAGCATTTGAGTGTGATGCGAGACACGAGATTCACACCAATTGGGTTTTGATGTTAAAATTATGCTCGGCCTCAATACGCCGCACTGTACCCGTCGCTGAACGCATCACCATCGAAACCGTATGTGCTCGATTACCAGGTAAAGTACGGACCCCACGAAACAAAGGTCCATCGGTGACCCCGGTGGCACAAAACATCACCGAGCCATGCGCTAACTCCTCCATCTGAAAAATCTTTTCAGGCTCACGAATACCCATCTTCATGGCTCGAGTTTTTTCCTCCTCAGAGCGAAAAACGAGTCGCCCTTGAAAGTCTCCACCGAGACATTTGATCGCCGCGGCTGTAATTACGCCCTCGGGAGCACCGCCTGTTCCTAATAATAAATCGATACCCGATTCTTCCCAACATGGAGCCATGCCGGCGGAAACATCGCCATCGCCAATCAAGCGAATTCGAGCACCCGTCTTACGAACTTGTTGAATCAGTTCCTGATGACGAGGTCTGTCCAAAATGACTACCGTCACATCTGAAATTGGTTTAGCTAAAGCTTCGGCCACTAAGTTCACATTTTCTTCTGGCGACTTACTCAGAGAAATTCGTCCAACAGCACGCGGTCCACAGGCGATTTTCTCCATGTAACAATCCGGAGCATGCAGAAAATGACCCCGATCCGCTACCGCAATCACTGAAATTGCACCCACTCCACCGCGAGCACAGATTGTTGTACCCTCAAGTGGATCGAGGGCAATATCAACTTTGGGAGAATCCGCTTGGCGCCGCCCCACCGGTTCCCCGATGTATAGCATGGGAGCCTCGTCCCGCTCCCCCTCACCAATCACCACAAGACCATCAATATCTACTGAATCAAACGCCTTTCTCATAGCATCGACAGCCGCCTGATCGGCAGCCTTTTCATCTCCTCGCCCCATATAACGAGCGCTAGCGAGAGCAGCAGCTTCTGTGATTCTTACGAATTCGAGAGCCAGGTTTCGGTCCATGCTTCTTTCTCCAAAATTTGAGTTAGGCGGGATTCAGGCCGCACGACCCGCAAATCAGCGTTAACCGGTATGTGCACGGTCTCTGCCTCCGCAATCTTTTTATCACCTATGTAAATGGCATATTGAAATTGAATTTTCAATCCGCGCCGCCGAGCCTGCAAAAGAACCTTTAAGCATTCGTCGAATCGAGCTGGGCGCAAATGCCATACTTGGTAATGCAGAACCGCCAACACCACTTTTGTGCTCGGGTAATGGGTTTGTGAAAGTTCACGCTCGCGCATCCAAGCAACGCGCGCTTCTTCGCAGTAGCGCAAATAATTGGAGTGATGCACAACTCCCATTGCATCCGTGTCCGAAAACGCAACTCGGCGGTGGTAGGTAAAAAAAGTCATAACCCCTCTGGATCTTCGACATAGCGACGCAAACGCGCCGCCATTTTTTGAAAAATGACTTCAAGGCCAAATTCCACAAAAAACTGTGGAAGAGACAATTGGTCGTAATTGTACTCCCCGTACATACCCACTTCGGTTCTTTTGTCAGACAGTTTTACTATATTTATGGCGCCACGCAAACCGTGCAAAGGCCCCTGAATCACATGATAAGAGATTGTCTTTGGCGAGCTGTCTTTGTCCACCTTCAGGGATAAATCCATTCGTGTTTCGTAACCATAAGCTGAAAGATGGAGTTCCAATCGGTGTTGCGCTGAAAAATATTCAGCTTTCGTGATGTACCCACTCAATCTCGCCACCCGCTGAAAATCTGTAGCCGTGGCAAAAACAAAATCGGCTGGTGCGGCCACATGCCCGCCTCCCGTCAAATAAAGAGTGTTTTTGAAACCTTCATGAGCCGCAGCAACCGATTTGACCGAGACTAAAATTTCACCTTCTTTTACCCGGTCGTAAAACTTTTCTTTGCTTTTCCAAAAGGGCACCTCATCCGCTCGGCCAAGCAAGGATATCCAAAACAAAATAAGCCACATAGCTCGCACCAACATCTCGACTCAACCCCCCCTTTGGGCTATAGCATGTTAAATGACACAGACCTGGAAAAACAATCTTCCCATGATTCTGACCTATTCTCGCGCCGGCGCAGCACCGTTTATTCTTGGTGTTTTGATGTCGGGCTGGAAATGGGCTGGCTGGGCTGCAGCTCTACTCTTCATTATTGCTTCGCTCACAGATTGGTGGGATGGAGCCTTGGCCCGCCGATTTAAAGTCGAAAGCAATATGGGCCGCTTTATGGATCCGATTGCTGACAAAATTTTGGTTCTAGGAGCGATTGTTATGTTGCTTGATATGGGACGTGTGGATCCCATTATGGTTTTTCTTTTTCTAGCCCGCGATATTTTTATTGGTGGCATTCGCTCTGTAGCCGCTGCCAATAATCTCATCATCTCCGCAAAACCCTTCGGCAAATGGAAAACCGCATTGCAAATGGTGGCCATACCGCTCCTGCTGATTTACGAACCTCTGCTGAATATCCCCTTGGCCGATATAGGTTACTATGCGCTCTGGGTCAGCGTGGGTTTAAGTCTGATTTCCGGTGCAGAATATACGATTGGCTATTACCGTAGCCGCTCTTGACCCGATCTTCTGCAATGCTTCACGGGTTTACATGAACTCCAAGTATTGAAACAGTGATCACCTCAAAGCATGGAATTTATAAAATCGAATATCTACGAAATCAAAAAAGCGGGCTCGCTCAGGACTCTGGGCGGCATTATAGCACTATTTCATGTGCTGTTATTTTATGTTTGGTGGGACGCAGGTAACCTTCCCCTCAAATATGTTCAGCAAGACCTACCGATGTGCTGGTCGCTTTTTGAAAATTGCAGTTGGTTGCGTTCTCTTCCTCTAAGTCTTTTGACTTTCTTCTTTTATGCCTATGGCGTCATGATGATTGCCGCGGCATTGATTTTACTGGTTACGGATTTGGTCGGTTTGGGCGTGTACCTGATACTGATTGCCTCTATTTTTGGCATGACATTGTACTTCCAAGACTTGCGACTGAGTTCTAATGACGGGTACTTCATTTTTTTCAGCACCTTTGCATACCTTTTAGTGCCCAGCAAACATCGGCTCATGCGCTGGCTGATCGTTTCATTTTTTGTGGCGCGCGGGCTTTCGCAAACCTCAGCCGACTGGTTGACGGGTAATTGGTACATCGGACACCTGGGCTTACCAGTAAAGTTAGCTGAGTGGTTTGCCGCTTTGAGTGTATTGATTCAAATGATTGGGGCTGCCGCTTTAATTTTCCGCGACGGCAGGTATTTTTGGACCGGATGGATTTCACTGCTTATTTTTGAAAGCGCTCAACTTTACATGGGTGAATTTTTAAGCTCGACCACCGCCATGGGGGCTCTAATCTTCATACTCATAGACGAATTCGAATTGCGCAAGGCAGAACGCGAGTACATTTATCAGTCATTCATTAGACCCGAGCCTTCTATGGCCTGGGGCTGGGTTTTTCTCGGTTTTTTCTGGATTGCCCAAGTCAGCCCATTTTTTGATTTAGAGCGTAGCTCCCAACTCAAAGCTTTTCTTGATGTCTGGGCCGTACACCCTGAAGCAGCCGAAGAAGATTGTGACCAAAAAACATTAGCGATTTTCAAGGATCGAACCGAAGAAATCCGTGTTGAACCTCAAGTCGGCATACAAGGATCAATGTTTTGCAATCCCTATATTCGCTACTTAGACTTACGCCATCTGTGCAAGCAGATGGGTCAAGCAGATCCCAATTTTATAACCCTGAGCAGTGCTATGCATGTTCGCAGTTATAAAGACAAAACTCAAATCACGGCCTTTGAGGCTAAGGACTTTTGTCATCCAGATTTGACCTTCAAGCGTCTCAGTGAGGTCCGATGGACTATGAATCAAGACAACTAAGATGGTACTGGGTTGCGCTATTTATCATTTATAGCGCTGGTGTGGTTTATCTGCTTTTTGCTGGTAACCCATACCTGTATTCACACCATGAATTACGTGAATCTTTGCTTGCTGGAGAATCCGGACAAATAGTCACGATACCTTCATCCCCTAAGGCTGATACGCCTCCAGGCCAAGCCAGCTTTCATTGGCGCTATAACGATGAACGTTCAGCGATAGACGAGTTAGGTTCAACCCGTTCTAAGAATTACCTTGAGTTCGAACGGCACCCTGTTGAGCACGGCATTGAAGGTTTGGATATCCAACATCTGACTTCTGACGCATCAGGTTTTTTTATTACTGGTAAAATGCCTTGGGCCGTTGCAATCGGAATGGACGGAAAGCCTCTCTGGAAATACCGATCCCTAGATCTCGCAAGCGAACATTCATTACTGCCCATTCTGCTCGATCAAACAAGCGCTTACATCGTGCACCCAAAAGGGTCGGTGGTAAGCCTTAATAAAACGTCAGGTGATCTGAACTGGATGATGGAACTTGGGCAGGACGTAATTGCGCAGCCCTTCATCTGGCAGAATCATTTGATTGTTCCCACGAAAGGTTTGCAAGGTGTCTCTCTGCGCAGGATCCTGCGCGCTTCTGGAAAACCTGAAGCTGAAACTCCAACTTTAGACATCAAGCCAGCGTTTCTAACAGCCTACGGTTCGATTTTAAAAAGCATGATTCTTTCCGTAGACAATAAGGTCATCTCTTTGGACACCAAAGATTGGTCGGTCACCTGGACCCAAAGCCTGACTGAGCCTGTGCGCGGACCAGCAGTCATTATCGACAATTTTGTTTTTATAACCACTCTCGCTGGCAAACTTGTTAAATTGGATGGTAAACGGGGTAAAGTTGAATGGGAAATTGACCTGGAAAAACCACCTGCATCAAGTCCCTCCTACCTTCCAGTACTTGATCGTCTCGTATTTTTGGACACGGATGGAGCCATGGTCACGGTGGACGCCAAAACCGGGAAAGTGTTTTGGCGCAATAATGTAGAAAATCGTAATTCATTGGTTGAAACTTGGTCCGCCCGCTTGAAGGGCAATCATATCGAGGAGTTCGGTATGGATTGGCTGCATAAGGGGTGGACCATTTGGTCTCCATGCTACGTACGCAAATTTTGTATTTTTACTCCAGCTAAGGGGCAGCTCATCGCCCGCATTGACCTTGCCGGCACTCCTCTGACGCTGCCGCAAAACGTAGACCGAAGGTTGGTCTTTTTTACCGAAGTCAAGCCCGGCAAGTACCTTATCTCGCACACGCTAGAGACTTCAGAGATAAAAAAGCTCCGCATGAGCAGTCAAGACGAAGAGAAAAGTAGTATTGCTGTCAAAAGCGAGTGATTGACTTCGGGCTTAGTTACTCGTATCAATGGTTCATCCAATGTTCGCGGGAGTAGCTCAGTTGATAGAGCGTCGCCTTGCCAAGGCGAAGGTCGCGGGTTTGAATCCCGTCTCCCGCTCCAAAGAAATCAAACACTTACAAAACAAATGGTCACACAAAGGCCAAAAAGCTAGCTCACCTTGTGACCATTTGTGACCAAATCGACGATCTCATCTGTAAGGCTATTTAAAATCTCACCGAGTACTTGAAAGTGTACGAACTTGGTCTGCCGAAGTTGCTCGATGAGGTATAAAAACTTCGAGATGATGGCTCTGCAACTTTTTTGATTGCAGCGTTTCACGCGCAAAAGCCCGAGTTAGTCCTACCAGATCATGTAGACCAGAAGCAGTCCCAGAACCTTTCGCAAGTGCTCGCAAAGCTGTTCTCTCTGCCGCGTCCTCATACATGTGACGACCACCATACTTACCCAAGCGACAGCTCAAAAATTTTACACAACCACCGAAGTACCAGATAAAGCTAGAGAAAATTTGGCAAACCAAGACTCCACTTCTTGAGCCCCGTGCAGCTTCTTGAGAACATCCGTGCCCAGAGAAAAGCCCTTGAACTCGGGTATGCTTTTGAGAACACCAATCCAAGGCTCCACCAAAGGATGTCCGCCGGTTGCAATACGAAAAGTAACCTTACTGACCAGTAAGACTTGAAGGACTTCTGAAAAACGAGGATGCTCCAAAGGCTCACCGCCAAAAACCACCACAAGCGGTACGGCGTGGTTTTGTTGCAGCCAGTTTTCAACATCGTTAATACTCAAATCCATAGGGGGCATAGCCTGGCTGGCAAATGGACAATGCTCGCAACCAGCCGAGCAGCGGGGAGTTAGCATCAGAGTTGCAGCTTCCCGATTAACTTTATCGGGCATGGCGCACCTCGATGACCAGGCGTTCATACGCCAATTCACAGGTCTCTTGAGACACGCGCGCATTTTCTTCGCGCACTTTTTCGAGGGTCAGCAGAGCTCGCTCCCCACTGACTTTTGAAGATAGCCAACAAGGTGGCTTTTCCAGCCCCATTACCACCAACAATCGTCAACCGTCCGCTGGCCAGACCGGGTGCCATCGAATGCTCAGTCAGAGTAAGGCACTGGCGCAGATGCTTCCATTGCGCCCAGAGCGACTGGGTCACCTGAAAAAGTGTCACGATTTTGAATCGCTCGTGGCAACATGGTCAAGATCGCGGGTGCGAACGTTGTTTACCTCTGCCCGCTCAGCTTTAGCAAGATTCTCAGCAAAACCACTCCGCCAGCGATCGCAAAAACGCCGATGCATCAAATCGTTGAAATCGAGAGCCTGAGATGCTTATGATGCGCCAACAAGGAGTGTTTATGAACAAGACGGCCAACCTTTTTGTAATCCTAACTACCTTAAGTGCTCATTATGCTTTTGCAAATCCCAGCATCTTTTTGGTGCAAGCGGATCCTGTATATGTCGCAAGATCTACTGAACCGTCTTCAGATGAGTTGAACCTGGTTATGAATGACCTGCGCCGAAAATGCCAAAGCAAAACTTCGCGAACCGAGATAGAACTTGATGTCACGGAGATTGCAACCATCGGCGACTACTTGCGAGCCTCGGCGGTCTGCAAGTAGCTTTTTCTCTTCTTTAGCTGCAGATCCAATTCTTGAATCTACTGAGCCATTCGGTTAACCAACTGAAAGAATTTGTCAGATGGTATCGCTGTATTGGCGGTACGGTCTGAGTAAGGAATGTTCACGTAAGAATCTGGATTTCCATGACGAAACTCGGCAACATGCAGAGCTACTAACAAATAATTCTGTCGGCCAGGATCCCAGATGAACAAATTGCCTCCCGAGGTGCCACGCGTGGAGGGACAGTCATGCAATACTAGATTTTGCCCACGAATTTCTCCACGAAAGGTGCAGTCCGAAGCCCAAAATGCCCTTTCCATGTCGTAGTAATCACTCGCATACCCAGCGATAAAAAGACGGCCCCGATTTTTGAGAAGCTCTTCCTTGGTCATCAACCCCACAGGCATCCACCCGATCTCATCTCCTAAAGCCCAATCAAGCTTCAGCAAGGCCCAATCATTTTCCCTATCATTGTATGCATCGTATGTACCCAACCAAATTCTTTTCACCCGGGCTGAACCTGCGACCCTTCCCCTGTCATAACCCGCATCGAAACGAAAACTACCCTGTTTGAGGGTAAGCTGTTTAGTAACTAAACAATGAGCGGCTGTGAGGACTAAATCACGAGCCACAAGTGTCCCCGAACAGTGCCGCCCTCCCGGCGTAGAAACTCTTCCAATGGCCGACCAAGGAGCTTTAGCGACTGTCAACCCGCGCCGGGTGTCACTGCCAAAAATATTGGTTTTGTGAACGACGGCGACATCCTTGGAAGACTCTGGCGAAGACATTGCTGAAGAACTTGTTGGTGGCGGCGGTAGTAACGTCAATGCATAAGCGGGCGACAGGAAGACCACCTCACTGATCAAACTCAACATAACGAGACTAGACACTAGAAGTTGCGCCATACCATACCCCTTTGCAATACAGTATTTGTTTAATACCAGAGGGATAGCTCAGACTGATATTGGGTCTCAAGATAAATTTTATTAAATTATTAAAATATAGTTAATGTTTTATAAATCTTTCTGTGTCGCCAAAATTTTAGACGCATTGGGCACAACCTCACTTATGAGACTGGCCCACAAGTATCCAAAAAACTCGCTTTAGTGGTGTTTTCCACTTCGAGGTAAGGCAACCCGAAGAGCCCGGGTTTCTTTGCCCGCTTTTTGATAATTGAGAGCGATATTAACGTCCCAGTCTCCACCCATCATAAAGTAAATATTAGAAACATGATAAATACCCAGAAGCGTTCTACCCTGTGCATCTTGATAGGGCTGAATTTTGGTGGGAGCCGAACCATGCCCCATCGAGGGCATCCACAAGACAACAGAAAAGTCGCCCGGCGGTTCTATTGGCAAACCATCAATACCACTTCGCCACTCAATTCTAAGTAAAGATTCTTTACCCACCGATGGCCCCGTCTCCCAAGTGACGAAAGCATGAATTGCCCCATTGGCATATTGCAAAGCACTTACTGGCTGATTCTGACTATGACCTCTCTGAGCGTCTGCGAATCCAGCACCAAAGATGCTCACACAAATTAAAATTTGCTTAAGATAATTTTTCATGATTGTGCCCTTTCCTAAATAATCATGAGTTGCGTTTTCTAATTTCAATTTCAGAAAATAAAATCGCTTATTCTCATCGGACTCACTAAAAATATTTTTTTAGCTTTCTCTGTAAACTCTGGCGATGCAATCCAAGGTCCTTGGCCGTTTTTGAGATATTGCCCTGATTTTTCGCTAACACGAATTCAATATGTTCGTGTTCTACTTGAGACAAAGAGGGAGGTCTAAAATTTGGATCTGGTATTTTGTGCCGTCCCTCCAACGCCGCCTCAATCACTGCAAAACTGACCGGCTTGGTGAGATAATCTATTGCTCCCATTTTAACGGCAGCCACTGCGGTGGCAATACTACCATAGCCAGACAGCACAACGATCTTACAATCTGGTGAGTGACCTCTGATTCGCTTGATTGCATCGAGACCATATTCTCCTTGAAGGCGGAGATCAATAACTGCAAAACTAAATTTAATTAAAGGAATATCTTTAATTGATAGAGCTATCAGAGGGTCATAGCCATGATCCTTGAATTCCAAGGCCAGGCTTTCCGCCAAGGCCACATCGTCATCAAGAATAAGCACTCTCTTGCTCATTGCTGACCCTCTTTCATGGGCCACACAAACGAAACGCGTGTACCAAGAGGCACCAAATTTTCCACTTCCAAACGGCCATCTAGCGATTGAGCAAAAAGATCAGAAACGTAAAGACCAAGACCTGAACCATCTTTTTTTGTCGTCAGGAAAGGCTCGCCTAGGCGCTCAAGAACACTCACGCAAAAGCCCGGCCCCTCATCCTGAACCGAAACCCGAACTTCATCAATCGATGCAGCAAGAACAACTCTTATCCTGCCACTCGGACGAGCCTCAAAAGCGTTGTCGAGAAGATTAACCACCACTTGAGCAAAATTGATCGGTGGAATTGATAACTTAATATCTTCGTCAAAAAAGGTCTCGATGTCGACGGGTTCGCCGAGAAGACGCTTGCCTTCGAGCCACGCTTCAAGCACATCACGCAACAGATGAGCAACGACAATTGTCTTAAAATCTAAATTTCGAGAGTCGATTTGTGAGGAATTCATTTGGTAAATCACACTCTCGCACATATTTACAGCTCGCAAAGCTTCGTCCAAATCTTCTGAGGCGAAACGCCGCTTGAGCCGCTCGATCCGTATTTTAGCAACATTTAGAGGACTCGCAAACTCATGCGAAAATCCTGCTGCCAAAGCGCCAAGAGCCCGCAAGCGATCCCTTTTTTCCAATCCGATTTGGGTCTGATTCCGACGACGGTTCTGTCTTTCCAAATACGCTCCGAGTGCCCTCATCACCAGCCAGAATCCCACGGCCAACAGATGGTGAACCAAAAACTCAACCATGGTTTTTTGTTGAATCAAACTTTCACTGGTTAAAAGGTATTCAAACTGCAAAAATCCCAGCAACACATGGGCCAGCAGGAGAAAGGGCCATGCCAAACGGCCTGAGATTAGAATTCCTCCCAATGAAATGTTTAAAAAAAACAGAGCAACAAAAGGATTTGTGTATCCGCCAGATGTGGCAAGAAGCGCTGTCAGAGCAATGAGATCAAAAGACAACTGAAAACAAATAACCACCGGCCCAACAGAGCGCCTGGTTTCAGCAATAACCAACTGACTTAATAGGTTAAAAATAAGGAGAAGAGCAAGAACGCCAAGGTAGCTTGAAACCGCCTTAAGTGAGAGACCGCCGGTCGCCAAAGCTGGTCCGCAGAGTAAAAAAAATAGCGTGATGGCTACCCAGCGAAGCTTCACTAGCCAAAGTAACTTGGCCTTCTCAGATGCATGCTCCCGACTGGGAAAATAAAAAAATTCCGCGGCTTCCTGTAACGGAGTTAAAATTAGCCGATTGAAGCCCAATCTGGGTCTGAGAAGAAAACCTTCACCAAATGCCATATATTTAGCGATTTAGCGCAAATTGCACTCGCTGGCGATAGCATAAACAGCCCTGCAACATCATGTTGCACTCCACATGCAATTTTTCCTGTGTTAAGCCCAAACGTATGAACTATCTCAGCAATTTCTCTCCACTGCTCATAACCCTATGTATGTTGTTTAACCCCGCAAATGCCGCGTCGCTTCCTAGGAACTTTACAGCCCAATCCGTAAACGATGGTGATCAGATTCAAATTGGTGAAAATTCAAAAAAGGGATTGGTGGTGGTGTTTTTATCAGCCCTTTGCCCGTGCTCTCATAGCCACATCATTGAGCTCAAGCAATTAACTCATGATTTTCCGGAATTCGAATTTGTGGGCGTACATTCAAATACGGATGAAACAAAAGACATTACGATTAAATATTTTCGTGCTGCCGAACTGACCTTCCCTGTTATCCAGGATTTTGGAGCCAAACTGGCCGATCAATTTAAAGCTTATAAAACTCCGCACGCATTTGTGCTTTTCAATGATGGAAGAGTAGCCTATCAGGGCGGAGTCTCAAGCAGTCAACATTTCGACATGAATACTAAGAGAAAATATTTGCGAGAAGCCCTTGAAGATATCTCCGCAGATCGTAAGGTGAAAACTCCGGAGGCCCGCACACTTGGTTGCGTGATATCGAGAAAAGGTGAAAATGTTTGGTAAGCCGCTTTATTCTTTTTGGATTTGCCTGGCATTTGTCTTCGCTGGCTGCGCTCAAGCAAAATACGAGCAGGTAGGCAATGCCCTGCCAACAAACACCTCACAGAGCGAAAAAGTCACATTTTGCAAAAGCCGGTTCCTTAACTCTGGATATTGTTTGCTTTGGCATTGGGAAAAAAAACCCACATCATCACAGGCCGGTTCTTTGATTTTTAAGATTGTTCGAGCCAACGCACTGGATGACTCACCTGTTCCGGTCGATCAGAATTGGTTACCGATTCTGGTATTGTGGATGCCATCAATGGGACACGGATCCACTCCAACCTCTGTTCAAAGGGTCGATGTTGGAAGTTATCGAGCCACAAACGTATTTTTCATAATGCCTGGAGAGTGGGAATTAAAGTTTCAATTAAAAGATGCAAACAAGGTTCACGATGAAGTTGCGGTGGATCTTACTTTTTAGCAGCTCAATGATTTCGCAATGCAGTTGGGGTGCGGCTTGCTGCGGAGGTGGATTTGCAGTGCCTGCGATCATCGCCGGTGACAATGAAGCTCAATTGAATCTTTCATACGCAGCAACAGAAGTTGTTGTCGACAACGTCGATGCAAAAGGAATTTGGAGAAAGTGGGACGATCACACACAGGTCCGCACTTTGCATATTGAAGGAGCTCACCTGATCTCGGATCGATGGCAAACTGGTTTCAGTCTTCCGATTTCACAAAGATCGCGTATCAATCAAGACTACTCCGGTCTTGCAGATATTTCTGCCTCCGTAGGATACGAATACCTTCCAGACTGGGATTACAATCCCATTCGACCCAAGGGCATCGGATTTCTTCAATTGACCATACCGACTGGCAAATCGCGTGCAGAGTCCCGAGTGGGAGGTTTAGATATCTTGGGTAACGGGTTTTGGGCAATTGGTCTTGGTACGCTTTTAACCAAAGCTATTGGTCGATACGATGCTTTTGGTTCTTTGGAGATCCACAAATCATTCTCTAAATCAGTTGCAAAAAATGAATTTGAGGGAACTTTAGAACCCGGATGGGGCGGGAATATTGGGTTTGGTGCTGGTTACAATCTCAAATCTCTGCGCATCGGGGGAAATGTCACTTGGACTTACGAAGACCCTATTAAGGTCGTAGGAACTACCAGTTCCCCAGGATCTCTTGAACGATATGCGACATTCACCATTTCAGCCAGCTATCTTTTGAATGACGATTGGGCAGGCACTTTGAGTTATTCAGACCAAACTCTGGTGGGCAATCCAGTCAACACGAGTCTAGGAAAAACTTTGGCGGTTAACATTCAACGGCGCTGGAGTCGTTAGGAAACTGGCCCACCTCGCTGGCGCTCGTTGGTCCCGCTCTAAAGCGTAAACTGGCTTAGGTATTGCTTTTTTTTAAAAGCATGCTGCCCCAATGCCCGAGATGCTCACCCTTAAGTCCCAATCGTCCGAAGATCGTTCGCGATG
>JAYQON010000026.1:17621-30438 GCA_038144835.1 Bdellovibrionales bacterium | reverse complement strand
GAATAAGATAACTCCAGCAAGAGCGAAGATTCCAACCTTGATCTCTTTTCCTCTGCTTGATTCCATTGCTATCCTCCACCAAAGCCCAAAATGAATTTTTCGAGTGGACCACTCGAATCATTGCGCAACTCGTGTACGTGCCGTTCATCCAGTACTCGACCATCACCCAAAAGACAAAAACGGTCGCAAACGGCAATGGCTGTGGGCATATCATGGGTTACGAAAATCGAAGTGGCGCCTTTTTTCTTTAATTGCAGACAAATTTCGCGAATTTTTAATGTGTTGTAGGGATCTAAACCAGCCGTTGGTTCATCGTATAAAATCACCTTTGGCCCAATCATCAGCGAGCGCATCAGGCCAACGCGTTTCTGCATTCCCCCAGAAAGTTCAGCTGGAAGTTTGTCTTCGGCTTCAAGCAAACCGAACTCCTCAAGTTGTTCGTGAATGCGACGCTGAATAGAAATTTCGCTCAGATCTGTGTGCTCTCTCAATGGGTAAGCGAGGTTGTCATAAACTGACATAGAATCAAATAGCGCGCCATTTTGAAAAACATAAGCGACTTTCTTTCTGATACGAATTAAATCACGTTCCTTGAAGTGAGAAATTTCTTCGCCGTCGATCCAAATTTGCCCAGAAGTTGGGCGCTCCAATCCAATCAGACTGCGCAAAATCACTGACTTACCTATCCCGGAGCCTCCTACCAAACCTAAACATTCGCCTCTTTCTACGCGAAAACTTACGTCTTTGTGCACAAAGCGTCCGTCGAAAGACTTACTGAAATTTTTAACTTCAATCACAGCCATTGTTCAAAAAACCAGTAAAATTTAGTTAAAAAATAATCTCCGACTAAGATGCTTATGCTCGAGAAAACCACGGCTTTTGTTGTGGCGTTGCCAACCCCCTGAGTTCCGCCTCTCACATTGAGTCCATAGTAGGAAGAGATTAAGGCAATGAGCAGAGCGAACACGGGTGTTTTCATAAATCCTGATAAAAAATCCGGAAGCATCAACGTACTTAGAACCTTTTGAAAATAGAAAACTGGATCAAGTCCTAGATCATTGGCACCAACGAGAAGCCCACCGATAATGCCGATCAAATTAGCGAAGACCGAGAGAAGTGGAATGGCAATGAGGCAGCCCAATACTCTTGGTATTACAATTTTTTTAATAGGCGATGTGCCAAGCGCACGAATGGCGTCAATCTGTTGGGTCACTGTCATTGAGCCGATTTCTGATGCGATCCCCGCGCCGATTCTTGCGGCCATCATTAAACAAGTAAAGACTGGGCCCATCTCCCGCACAATAGATAAAGAAACAATTTTGGGTATGTAGAGCTTGCCGCCAAATTTTTCTAAGCCAAGTCCAAATTGAAGAGCCATGACCATGCCCGTACTTCCGGCGGTGATAAAGACTAGGGGCAAAGAACGAATTCCAATTTGATAAATTTGTTCGATGATCAAGTGAAAATACAGAGGGCGACGACGGAGTTCGCTAAAGACTTGCTTGGCCAAAATGGCCGAGCCACCGAACAATCTAAGTATTTCGGTTGGTGCTATTGTCATGGAACTTCAAATCCCTCTACAAATTTATCAAACTCACTGCGATTCTCAGCAAAGGCGCTTTTCACTCCCAGGTAAGTGAGAATGAAGATGCAATCATTACGCTTAAAGACAAGAAGGTCCAAAGCACTTTCCACTCCGTCCACTTTTCCATGGGCCTGTACCCTTCGAGCATCACGATCACGAAAGGTCGTATTTTGCGAAAATTCGATCTTCAAATCTGTGAGATCTGTCAGTAAGGTAGAGACAATTCCATCTAATGATGGATCAGCTGGGTCTTTACAATCTGAAACATAGGAAATGACATTACCATTAACAGGATTTTTGAAGGCAGCGTCCACATCTTGACGATTCACCCGCTCAAATGGTGGGGAGGGTTCACGGATTGAAACGCCAACGGCTTTATGACCTTCTGTGCTACCTAGCTTTACGGTAACGCAACTAGATGCAATTAATAAAATGCTGATAATCAGTATTGCTTTCATCGTGCTTTCTTCAAAATCTCAACAGTCGTATGGCCAATTTCTCTTTCGGATCCTGACAAGCATCCCTCAAGGTCGCGTCAGCGATTTGTCGGGTGCTTGCGAGAATCTGACGAATCTAGCCTAGCTAAAGGTTTTATCCATCAAGCTAAATACCCAAAAAGCCACTGTAGGTCTAGCTGGCATCAATTCTGCTTTGACTCAAGTCCATGTTGTATCGGCTTAACATCGCTCTCGGTCTGTTTGTCCTTTTTAAGATTGGGACCGTCAATGCGCAGTCCATCAGGACAATAGTGCGGGCAGAAATCGCGCGCCTTGCCGACACAACTCATCTTGAGTTCAAAGGTCTTAAGGATTGGCGGTACGAAATTCAAAAGTCGAGTTCTCAGAAATTCACTTTGAATGTGCCACCTCTTGATGATGCCAGCGCCGAAAGACTACAAAAATTTAGTGATCCTTTGATTCGATCAATTGAGGTCGACAGAAATGGTCCTGACGGCAGCTTTATTTTAACCTTGCAAACCACTGCGACCGATATTGAGGCTTTTGACTACCTGACGGACGATCCATCTCGATTGATTGTTGATTTTTATCGCAAGCCCGAGAGCGAAGGGAAAATCTCTGAACCTTCAGTGACGAGGGCAAAAAAAGGTCAAGCCGAGAAAGCTGGGAGAGGGAACGCTGGCCGCAAACCCGCTGGGGATGAGTTTCTCTCTGTGCCAAAAACAGAGGCGGTCACTGTTCAAGAAGGAATTCGTTCGGGAGTCTTTGACGGCGCCGATGAAAACTATGATCGCTTCAAAGTAAAAGATTACGAAATTCGAGACGAAGCCATTTTGGCCTCCAAATACAACATCTATTTGCCATTTCCCATGCTGAAAATGCCTTTCAGTCCGTTTGATCAACTTATTAAAGACAAACCGGAATTCGTAATTAAGCCAAAAGATACCAAAGAGAATAAAGAGGCACGTCTGTTGTTAACACTCTTTGAGCGAAAGCGCTTTGCAGTTTTCATTAAGGCCTATGATTATTTTGTGAACAAATATCCCGATTCCGAGTACCTGGAGATCGTAAAAAACCTGTGCGCACACGTTTACCTTGCGCGCTGGCGAGAATCGCAAAAGCTGCAAGATTTTCAACGCACCAAACAATTGCTATATGAATTGGTTCATCGCGATAAGGAAAGTCCATTGAGGGAATACAATTACCTTTTGATGGCCTTTATGGAAATGGAGCGGGGGGATGCCTTGGCAACCGTTCAGACATTTCAGGCGTTTCTTAAGGACTATCCGAACTCAACCCAAGTGCCGCAAATCCGCAAAGGCTTAGCTGAGGCTTTGGTGAAACTAGCTAAGTTTGATGAGGCTACGTCTGAGTATGAAATTTTAGCTAAGGACTTTAGTAAAACGGCTGAAGCCCAAGAGTCTGTTTACCGTATGGGGGACGTGGCCTTTTCCAAAGGTGATT
Source organism: Bdellovibrionales bacterium (assembly GCA_038144835.1). Classification (GTDB taxonomy): domain Bacteria; phylum Bdellovibrionota; class Bdellovibrionia; order Bdellovibrionales; family UBA1609; genus JALHOQ01. The sequence goes on along the minus strand of JAYQON010000026.1, from coordinate 26,931 downwards.
ATAGCGCTGCAATTCGGCTGTATGAGAACGCGATCAGGAAATTTCCTCAATACGAGAAAAGCTACCCAAATCTTAATTTTAACATGGCTGAAGCTCGCTTTTGGCAAAAAGACTTTAAAAAATCTCTCGATAACTATGTGCGCTTTGTAAATTTATTTCCGGCTCACGAGCATGGTGGCTACGCTCTCACTCGCATTGGCGAGCTTCTGGGCATTCTCGGTGCTGATCCACGGCGAATGATGGGGGCTCTTTTAGAAAGCCATTTTCGCTTTGGAGGTAGCCCAGGTGCCAAAGTGGCAAGAATACGAATGCTCTCTCAGCAGATGCGTAACATGAAACCGAAAGAGTTAAAAAAAGCCTTAGAAGAAATCAGCGAGCTTGAAAAGACTGTCGCTTTGAAAGGCATTTCTGAATTTAACACACTTATGGTTGCCGAAGGACTCACACAAAGAGGAGACTTTCAAGACGCCCTCGCTCAACTGGTTACCTACTACCAAAAGAATCCATTGTCGGTGAACCATGATATTTTTCGTAGTCGGATTCACCGAAATATAGCCAACCAGATGAAGAGCCACGTTGAGAATCAGGAGTTTATGAAAACTCTGGATTTCTACGCAAAATATGCATCAACTTGGCTTAAAAATAATGATCGCATCGATGTGCAAGCTTTTCTTGGTCAAGCCTTTGAGCAAGCGGGCGTATATCCAGAGGCAAAAAAAATCTACTCGGACGCTCTTGCGCACAGGTTGCGCATTGTTGGATCGAGAGATGAAAAAGAGAGAAAAGTTCAGGAGCATCTACCATCAAGCTCAAGCTTAAGGCTACGCATTGCCGCCAGCCTTGCTCAGGATCGTCAATATGCAGAGTCTTTTAAAATCTTGAAGGAAATAGGAGCTGGAGCCGACTTGACGCCGGCTGAGACAGTTGAGCGTGTTCAATTGAATGCTTTGATTGCCGAACAACGTAACGACTCTGAACGGGCACGTCAGGCACTGCGTACTCTAGCCAACCAATGGCAAGGTGATCCCGCTCTGGTGGCGCCAGTAAACCTACAACTGGCTAAGATGCACATGAAGCTCAATCAGCCCAAGGAAGCGGAAATTTATGCGGATCTGGCCTTGGCGGCCGAAAAAGACGGAGAGACGGCTGTTGATGCGAAAGTCATTGCCGGAGCGATGTCTGTGCGAGGCGATGCTTTAGCGGCTCAAAGAAAGCCGATTGCGGCCGCTGAGACCTACCAAAGACTTCTTGAGCGTTTTGAAGCATCAGTACCGCTTGCCAATGTTCGTTACCGGCTCGGTCAAATTCTTTATGAAAGAGGCGATTTGAAGGGCGCTGAAAATGTTTGGAGTCGACTTGAGGGATCCCCCCAAGAGTTTTTGCTTAAAATTGGCAAAGAAAAGCTCGCCGACACTCGGTGGCGCGATGAATACAATAAATATATGAACCGAATTCCCGCGATGTCTGCACAGGAGGCCAAAAAGTGATTGAGTGTGCCGATCCCAAGATGAAGCGCATTTATACAACCGCTGAAAGCGTTGCCGTCAGTCGCGCTTCAGTTTTGATCACGGGTGAAAGTGGCACTGGAAAAGAGTTGCTAGCCCGGTTTATTCACGAAAAAAGTCCGCGAAGATTGCGTCGACTCGTGGCCTTGAACTGCGCGGCTGTCCCCGAGGGGCTGTTGGAGAGTGAATTATTTGGCTATGAAAAGGGAGCCTTTACCGGAGCTGACCAGCGCAAACCTGGCAAGTTCGAACAGGCTCATGAGAGCACCTTTTTGCTGGATGAAATCAGTGAACTCCCTTTGCTCTTACAAGCCAAACTTTTGCGGGTCCTCCAAGAAGGTGAAATTGAACGTCTTGGGGGGAGTGCGCCAATTAAAGTCAACGTTCGCATTATAGCTACAACTAATCGTAGCCTGAATGAAATGGTACGCAACGGCCAATTTCGTGAGGACTTGTTTTATCGTCTCAATGTCATTCCGCTTGAAATTCCTGCCCTCAGGACACGACCCTTGGATATAGAACTCTTCGCACAGAATTTTGTACAGCAATCATGCTCCGAAAACCAACTGCCAATAAAAATTTTGAATAGTGAAGCGGTTGATAAGCTTAAGGCATACAGTTGGCCTGGCAATGTAAGGGAACTACTCAATGTGATTGAACGCAGTGTTTTGCTTACATCGACACACGAAATTCATGCGGAGAACATACTGTTGCCCACAGTCCAAGTGAAAGGGATTGAAAAATCTCCGTTAGCACCAGGCATGACGGTCTCCGAAGCGGAACGACTTTTGATTCTAAAAACTTTAGAGTTTACTGGCCAAAATCGGACTCGCGCCGCAGAGATGCTTGGTATAAGTATCCGAACTTTGCGCAATAAAATTAATGAGTATAAAGGGTTGCCGTATGAGTCAGATTTTCGATAAGACCACCGATGCCCTAGGGGCGTCGGTAAATTTTCGATCTTTCCGTCACAACATCACCTCAGCGAATATTGCGAATGCTGAAACTCCCGGCTACAAGGCGAAAGTCCTTGAATTTGAAGATGCCTTGGCAAGAGCCATCGATCTCGAAGGCCTCAACAGTCAAGGAGCTAGTTCCCCAGATCATTTTGCCCTAGGCACGGGTTCGATTTCTAAAGCTCGTGCTGACATTTACGATAATCCAGAGGGTAATGTTACTAATGATCAAAATAATGTCGATCTCGAACGTGAGATGGCGACGCTACAAGAAAATTCAATTTTGTATAAAGCCGCTGTTCAACTGATTAATAAAAAGCTAGGCGCTCTACGCTATGCCGCCACGGAAGGAAGTAGATAATGGATTTCACCACAGGCCTGAGGGTGTCGGCCAGCGGGTTGGCGGCACAGCGCATGCGCATGAATACAATTTCGAGCAATATCGCAAATATAAATACAACACGCACTCCGGAGGGCGGGCCCTATCGACGTAAAGACGTGGTGTTTGAAGCGATGCCCGATACTCGCAATTTTGGTGATCTTGTGACGGCTCCTCCGCAGGATTCTATTCAGCGTGTGCAAGTGACAGATGTGCATGTCGACCAGAAAGCCGTAGAGCTGAGGTATGAACCTGATCATCCAGATGCCAATGGCGATGGATATGTGGCCTATCCAAAAATCAACTTGATGGAAGAGATGGCCAATATGATACAGGCCACGCGCTCTTACGAGGCCAACGTCTCGGCGATTCAGGCCAGCAAAGATATGGCAATGGGCGCGCTGGAAATAGGTAGGTAATCGTAGGGCAGAGAACGATTTTTCCTCGCTGTGGGCAAAAAGGTTCTGTTAGACTGATGAATATATTAATAGAGGGGACAAGCCATGGACGGTTTGACGATCTCAAATGCTGACGCTCTTGTTGAGCGTGGTCAAACGCTCAAAGAAATTCGCAATTCCCAAATCGCTATCCCTAAGCCATCAAGTCAGGTAGACGCCGGCAAATCTTTTGCCGACACACTTAAGGATGCCGTGCAAAGCGTGAATCAAAGTCAGCAGGAAGCTGACCGCAAGATGCAAGAACTGGCAACGGGAAAAAGTAAGAACATCGCTGAGGTCATGCTCTCTGCAGAGAAAGCCGACATCAGCTTGAAATTGATGACCTCAGTTCGCAATAAAATTATAGAAGCTTATCAAGAAATCATGAAGATGCAGGTGTGATGAACAATGAATAAAATGCTCAGTCACCTCCTAGCGCAGTTTCGTCAGTTCTATAAAAATCTGACCCCCATTAAGCGGTTATCAATCATCGCCTCTTCCATTATTGCGGTTGTGGGGCTGACATTTGTCGCGTTGACAGTGACCGGCAGCAATCATTTGCCTCTATTCACCAACATTTCTCCAGAACAGCTACCGCAGGTGGTGGATCAGCTACAGAAACGTGGAGTTCCTTTTAAAATCGCCGATGGTGGAGCCACGATTCTGATTAGCAAGGAGCTGCTTCATTCAACCCAAATGGCCATCATGACGGAAATGGGAGGAGCTAAAGTTGGCAACATCGGGTTGGAGCTTTTTGACAAGCAAGACTTTGGCACGACATCTTATGCGCAAAGAATCAACTACCAAAGAGCCCTACAGGGCGAACTCATGCGCGCGATTAATACTCTTAGTGCTGTTAAACAATCAAAAGTGATTTTGGCGCTCCCAGCAAAAAAGACCTTTTTGGAAGAAGGTGGTGAGCCTTCTGCTTCAGTCGTCTTGGAACTCCATGCAGGCAAGGTCCTATCGCCTGAACAAGTGCGTGGAATCACCTTTTTGGTTTCGAGCGCGGTGGAGAATTTAGAAGCTGAGAAAGTTACCGTCTTAGATTCACGAGGCAAAGTGCTCTCAAAGCAGCAAAGCGGTGAGAATGCGATGTCGACTGAACTACTTGAGATGAAGCGCAAGGTGGAGGAGGGTTTTGAAGACCGCATTGAGTCGGTACTTGCAAAAGTCGTAGGGACCGGAAAAGTCATTGCTCGCGTTGATGCGACTCTAAATGCTCGATCCAGCGTAACTACAGAAGAAGAAGTCAACCCAGAGGCCACCGCTTTAAAGTCTCAACAGACTGAAGAAGAACTTCTAGATGGTTCGCGTACTAATCCAACGGGAATACCTGGAACCCGCGCCAATTTGCCGGGTGCTGAGGATAATGGTCAGGTTGGATTTAAACAAAACGTTCGTAAAGAACTCAAGACTTCAAATTTTGAAGTGCCAAAGACCGTGCGTAGTATGAAAGAAGCAGCCGGAGGCATCGAGCGCATCTCGGTTGCGGTGGTTGTGGATGGCGTATTGAAAATTAACACCGATAAAGACGGTAAAACGACCGAGGAATGGACTGCGCGTTCTGCCGAGGAAATGAAAAAACTTGAGCAAATTGTAAAAAGTGCGATTGGTTTTTCAGCGACACGAGGAGACAGCGTTACCATTGAGAACATTGCTTTCCAAAAAGAAGACTTCGGCGAAGCCGAGCGCTTGTTAACCTCTTTGGAATCGCGAAAGCTTGTGCTTTCTCTCATGAAGTGGTTGGTGCTAAGCCTGAGCTTAGTTTTGTTTTTCTTTGTAGTCGTCCGTCCGTTTATGCGTTGGATTACCGATAGCTTCCAAGACACAGTCGAAGACATGCTTCCAAAGACCATCGAGGAGCTTGAGCAATTACAATCTGTCGATAACACACTGCCTGGAATGAGCGGGGCACTGCCGATGCTAGAAGAATCCCTTGATCCTAACAAAGCTGAGAGCGAGATGCTCAAAGAGCGCATCATGAACATGATGGAGCTGGATACGGAGAAGGCTGCAGGCGCATTTAGTCTCTGGTTATCTAGGAAGGATATGTAATGGCTGGAGTGCAACGCCTTCAGAAACTTGAGAATATTCGCTATGAAGACCTTCGCGGCTTCGATAAGGCAGCCATTTTACTCAATTATCTGGGTGTAGATGCGGCCAAAAAATTGTTTAAACATGTTGATGACGGTGACATTCGCAAGCTCCTAGGAGTTATGCAAAAATATCGAATTGTGCCAGTCGAAATTACCAAAAGAGTCTTAGAAGAATATTATGAGATGGTTTCTGAATCAGCAGATTACATTTTTTCCGAAGCAACGACGCAAAAGGAAACTATCGTTGATGCCGTAGGTGAAGAGAGAGCTCGTGGTATTCTTGGTAATTTATCATCAGCTTCACCGTCCTCTCGCACACTGGAAAGTCTAGAGCTTGTCGATGCAAAATCACTTTCAAATTTTTTGCTCAATGAACATCCGCAAACCATTGCCGTTATACTGGCGCATTTGGAGCCTGAAAAGAAGGGGGACGTCCTTAAACGACTTCCAGAAAGCCTACAGGCTGAAGTGGTATTGCGGCTTTCTAATCTCGATCACGTAGCTCCTGAATTAATCGCTGAGGTCGATCGTGTGCTCAAACAAGAACTTTCGACTTTGGGTACAGTCGAGCAGTCGTCACTGGGAGGCGTGCAACCGGTGGCCGAGATGCTTAACGTCATGGACAAAAATACTGAATCGGCAATTATGTCTCGTATTGAGGAAAAAGATCCAATTTTGGCCGAAGAGATCCGCAAATTGATGTTTGTCTTTGAAGACATCGTCAAGATTGATGATAAAGGCATTCAGACTCTGCTCAAAGAAGTTCCCAATGACAAGCTTCTACTTGCCCTCAAAACGGCCAATGAAGAGATTCGAAATAAAATTTTCAAAAATATCTCGCAGCGCGCGGCCAAATTGCTACAGGAAGATTTAGGCAATATGGGACCCGCCCGTCTCTCGGATGTTGAAGGTGCGCAGGTGGAGATAGTAAATGTGGCTCGACGTCTTGAACAAGAAGGCAAAATCTTGATCGCTCGTGGTGGATCAGAAGATGCATTGGTGTGATGAAAGGTGAGTATGCCTTTAGATAAAACTATCATTAAGGCCCAAGTCGCCTCCGCTAGCGCCTTTGAATATAAGCCAAAAGAGATTCGTCTTGAGATTTCAGAGGTAGCCAAAAGCTTCGCGGCGGAAGAAGGCTTTAGCTCAAAAGACTTCAAAATCGCCGAATTGGTTGCAAAGCAAGCAGGTATTACTCAGCTTGAGAGCGATGCTCACCAGGATCGAATAAACACACAGGTTCTAGAGCGATTAAAGGAAGTCGAGGAGCGGGCATATAAAGAAGGCTATGACCTGGGCTTAGCGGATGGATCTGAAAAGGCGTTTGAAAATGTGAAGGCCGAGTTGGAAGAAAGATTGGCATTTTTAGAATCGATCCTGAAGGATATCGAGAGAATGAAGTCTCGGCTTGTGACTGAAAATGAAGGTGAACTTGTCCAGCTCGTTTACTTGATCGCTAAAAAGATTGCGATGCGCGATTTAGAAGAGAATCGCGAAGCAGTTTTGGGAATTCTTCAGGATGTTGCTGGCCAGTTTCAAGCGGATCAAAAAGTTGTGGTTCATTTGGCGCAGTCCGATCTCGATTTTTTAAAATTGGCTCAGGAAAAATCTGGTCAAAAGCTAGAGGTATTAGAGTCCATGAAATTCAATGTGAATGAAAGTGTAAAGCCGGGGGGCTGCATTATTGAAACCGAGTATGGCAGTGTCGATGCGACCATCGAAGAGCGAGTCGAGCGCACTTGGCAAGCTTTAGCAACACGTGTTCCGCACAACGCTCCCGAAGGCTCCTAACCGTATGGCCACTTTAAATCTTACTAAATATGAACGAGCGTTGGAGAGTGCCCAGCTCACGCGCGACATAGGAAAGGTGACTCAAGTCACCGGTTTTTTGATTAGTGGATATATACCCGAAGTGTCAATCGGAACGGTTTGTGAAATTTTTCCGAATTCCGGCGCTTCAAGTTTTATGGCAGAAGTCGTTGGATTTCGTGATCGTGAAGTCCTGCTCATGCCTCTCGGTGAGATGCGGGGTTTGGGGCTTGGCTCTACGATTGTTGTGCGCCGTCATTTGGCATCGGTCATGGTTGGTGACTCTCAGCTGGGGAGAGTTGTCAACGGTCTCGGCGAACCGATTGATAACAAAGGTGATCTTTATTTAACCGAAGAGGCTTCTCTCTACGCTGAGTCCGGGAACCCTCTCTCGCGTCCGCCCATTCGCGAACCATTAAGTTTAGGTGTTCGCGCGTTGGACTCCTTAGTGACCTTTGGCAAGGGTCAAAGAGTGGGCGTGATGGCGGGCTCGGGAGTCGGTAAATCAGTTCTTATTGGAATGATGGCTCGTAATTCAAGAGCAGACGTGAATGTGATTGCAATGGTTGGAGAGCGTGGTCGCGAGGTTCGTGAATTCATTGAACACACCTTGGGAGAAGAGGGGTTGAGAAAATCTGTAATCGTAGTAGCAACCAGCGATCAGAGCGCATTGCTGCGGACGCGTGCGGCTTTTGTGGCGACCACCATTGCTGAATATTTTTGCGGACAAGGCAAAGATGTTCTTTTGATAATGGACTCCGTGACCCGCTTTGCGATGGCACAAAGAGAAATTGGATTAAGTGTTGGTGAACCTCCAGCCACGAAGGGGTATACCCCGAGCTGTTTTGCATTGTTGCCAAAGCTCTTGGAACGGGCGGGAACTTTTGAAAACAAGGGAAGCATCACTGGTTTGTACACGGTGTTGGTCGAGGGTGACGATATGAACGATCCCATCGGAGATGCCGTACGATCGATTGTTGATGGCCATGTGGTATTAACTCGGCAGTTAGCTCAAAAGGGGCATTTTCCGGCGATCGATGTTTTACAAAGCACCTCTCGAGTTATGCGTAATGTGACCAGTGAGTCGCATTTTCGGCAAGCCATGAAAGTCCGCGAGATGATGGCTGTATACAAGGAAGCTGAAGATCTCATCAATATCGGCGCTTATAAAATGGGTTCGAGTTCAAAAATTGACGATGCGATCCGCATGGAAAGTTCTATCGAGTCGATGTTGCGACAAAATGTCGAAGAGCACTGTACTTTTGAGGATGCCGAGCACATTTTGATGGGGCTTGGGTAGGTTATGGCCTTTAAATTTGGCTTAGAGACCGTACTCAAGCATCGTAAGCGACAAGAGGAAATTGCTCAGCGCGAGTTCGCAGAAGCTCAAGCTGAGTTGGATCAATGTCTGCGCACCCTCGATGAGATGTATCATCGACACGATCAGGTGCGTGAAGAGATTGCCCATCTACAAGCTCAGGGAACGACTCATGCATTACATCAAATCACTGAGATGGAGTTTTTTTTAAAAGGGCACAGAATCAGAATTGATGAAATGCGACTCGAGGCACGTAGAGTCATGGTTATCGTTGAGGAAAAGCAGGAAGTCTTAATAAGTGCATCACGTGAAAAAAAAATCTTAGAAAAACTGAAAGATAAAAAATTTGAACAGCATCGGGAGTGGATGCGAAAAATTGACGCGAAAATTCAGGATGACCAAACGATGACTCGAGTTGTGTGGAGGAGAAAATGAGTGCGGGATACGAAAAATTTTTTAAAACCGCCAGTGACGTTCGTCGCAAGACTAAAGACTCTAGCCACGAGGTTGAAGAACAATTGCGGCAAGCACTGAAGATGACAAGGAAAAAGGCATCGGTGCCATTTCCTAAAAACGCGGCGATTGGTCTTGTTGTAAGTGTGCTTCTGGCAGCAAGCTACGTGTTAGCGCCTGATGCTATGGAAAATTTTTTGAGCAGGGTTGAGATTCGTGCCATGGGGCAAGCAGCTGCTTCAGATGCTAAAACTGGCTCCTCGGAATCAGCAAAAGTTGCCGAACAGGCGGAAAAACCTGCCGACTCGAACGAAAAAAACAAATCCGACAAAGTTGACACCAATTCGTCCCACG
>JAYQON010000026.1:0-17611 GCA_038144835.1 Bdellovibrionales bacterium | reverse complement strand
ACCAGTCATTTCGCAAAGTTAAAGCAGCGCAAAGAGGAGCTCGACCGGCGAGAAAAGGAGCTGGCAGAGTTGGAAGAGGAATTGCAGAAGCAGAAAGTCGAGCTCGACAAGAGAATTGTGCAACTGGAAGAGATGCGTAGCCAAATTGCACAGGTGCTCAAAGATCGGGTGGAAGTGGACCAAGAGAAGGTGAATAAATTGGTTGAACTCTATTCGACGATGAAGCCGAAGCAAGCAGCCGAAGTGATTGGCTCGATCAATGACGATTTGGCTGTGGAAGTCTTGGCTAAAATGAAGAAGAAGAGCGCTGCCGAGGTTATGAACCTGTTACCTCCTGAGAAGGCGCGAATGCTTTCAGAAAAATATACGGGTTATCGACGATCGCACGCATCAGAAGGAAAGGAGTGACGGCAGTGAATGTGAATACCACGGGACTCAACAGTCTTGTGCGCGAACTTCAGGGACGACCTGTAAGGGGAAGCGGGCAAGACGGTGGCGAGGCCGGAGGTGAAGCTCAGTTCGAGAATATTCTTGGACTGAATGCGGCACCAAAGGTCGACGTCGGCGGACGCGCAGATAAAGCGCTGTCACGAAAGCTTGAGCCCAGACCGCGACAATTAGCGGAAAGGGCAGAGCCAAAGCCTAGAGAGAATTCTGATCGCTTGGTCGGGCGCGAGCCCGGGAGCGAAGCGAGTCGTCGGGTGGACGATCGCAAGGAAGTAAACGTAGAACAGACCAAGGAAGCGCCTAAACGCGAAAGCAAAGGCGACGCTCCATTGTCAGACTCCGCGTGGCTTGCAAGCCTTATGGCCGAGCGACAAGCGCAAGAGCTATCCATGTCGAATATGGAAGAAGCAAGTTTGAGCACAGACGGCCTTCCTGGCGGTCCCACTGGTCCAAACTTGGGGCCATTGGCCATCGATCGAATTCCCACGACACCGATGGATATGTCGATGAACAAGACCTCGGATTCTGCCAGTATGTTTGGCAGTGAGACAAAGTCTGACGATGTAGATAGCCTCACTCGTCGCGCGGTTTGGCACGATTTTCTCCGCAAGATGAAAGAGGAACTAGGAGTCAGTGCCGAGGACATGCTTGGCGCTTTCGCTTCGCTTTCTCCAGAAGAATTAGCGCAGCCGCCGCAAGCGACTCTCGACAAGGTGGTGATGGCCCTTGGTTTAGATGCGTCGAGCACTCAGGTGGCCAAGCAGTTTTTGGGTGAATTGATTCAAAAGACCCAGCCAAAGTCTATGGGCGAGGAGCTAAAAACTTCAAGCCAGCAAATTGATCTGAGTATGATGACCCAGCGTGAGCTGGATCGTAAACAGATCAATCAGCGTTTAGACCAGATGAGTGCTAATTTTTTCGCCAAAGAGCAATTGTCAGGCGATGATCGTGCTGTCAACACTTCGGCTCAAGCATCAGGGCCAATGGCTGAATTAATGCCATTGAATGGCCTTCAGTCTCAGGCAAAATTGGCTGAAAACGTGATTAAAGATTTTATGAACGTTCAGCCAGTGACTTCTGGAAAAAGTGAAGATTCGCTGACTGGTGGAGCTGTGGACTTGTCGTCGAGCCTCAGCTTGGCAATGAATCCCGAAGAAGCTGCCGATGAAAATTTGGACAATTCTTCATTTGATGGCACTGGCTTTCTTGGTGGGCTAGGCATTGATTCACAGACTCAGATTGTAAATGGACAGAGCGGGGTTCGATCGGAACTTGCCCCGGCTCAAGGGCCAGCTGGTGGTGCGGCGATGAAAATCGATGAACTTATCAGCCAGGCTGAAGTGATGGTTCGTGATGGTGGCGGCGAAATGAAGGTGAAGCTCAACCCAGAAGGGCTGGGTGAGGTTGCCATGCGAGTGAACGTTGAAAATGGAAAAGTGAGCGTTCAAATGGTGACTGAAAGCGATGAGGCTAAGCGGTTGATTGAACGGCAGATGAGCGAGCTGAAAAGCCAGCTGAGTTCCAACAATCTGCAATTGGAGACAATCAAAGTCGACACCGCCTCTAATTTAGGCAAGCAATTAGAGCAGCAATACCAGGATGCACAAAGAAATCTTGCGCAGCAAACGTTTGAGCAGTTCCGGCAGGAACAACAGGGGTGGCGGCGGAGTTTCTTTGAGGTGCCTGGAGCGCGTCAATACAAGGGGCAAGCAGAGGCGCCTAGGGATTCGCAACCACCATTGAATTCGGTTCGAACAATGGGTTCGCGTCGACTCAATTTGGTTGCTTAGGAGATAAGGTATGATTGGCGGAAAGAGTGCTATCGGTAACAGAGTATCTTCAGCAGCCGCGACAGAATTTAGTTCTGATCGCGGCAACACCATCTCTGCCTTAGATGCTCAGAAGCACTTTAATGGTGAGTCGCTCGGAGAGACTCTCAATAAGATCGCCGATCCTAACCATGTTTCAAATAGCCGAAAGGTTCGTGGCGTTGGTAGTGCAGATTTGGGCAAAGATGCGTTTATGACGCTTCTCCTTGCGCAGATGAAGCACCAAGATCCCACAAACCCTGTTAAGAGCCATGAGATGGCGGCACAGTTGGCGCAGTTTACGTCATTAGAAAAATTGCAAGGAATTGATGATGGTATCGAGAGTCTGCGTAAGGAGATAAAGCCAAATCAAAACCTTGAGGCCTTGTCGTTTATCGGTCGCAGCGTGTTGGTCGACAGTAGTCGCATAAATCGAGAAGATGAAGTGAGTTCTCACAATGTACGCTTTAATCTTTCAGGCGATGCGGTCAGCCTACGAGCAGAGATTAAGAACGACAAAGGCGAAGTTGTTCGTAAGCTTGAATTCAAAGGTTTGAAAGCAGGTAAAAACGACATTAGTTGGAATGGTTTACTTGAGGATGGTAGCACCGCCCCCAAAGGGGAGTATACCGTTAACCTGCAGGCCAATTCATCCAATGGCAGCAAACTTTTAGTTGAAACAAAATCTGAGGGTTTGATCAGTGGAGTTAATTTTACTGCCCGCGGGCCACTTTTGATGGTCGGCAATCAGAGTTTAAGCTTTACCGACATCAGAACTGTTTTGGACCCAAATTTGGCGGTGGCTGCAAAGGCTTCGGAAGATTCTTCTTCGGCAGCTTCGCAGGTAAAAAGTGCGACACCGACTCAAAGTCCAAAAAAGGTTGAGGTCAAACCGGAAGCTAAAGACGAAAACCAAAATCGTGTTAGAGTATCTACTAGCGATGTTAATGACGCCGCTATGGAGCAAGACTTAATTAACCAATTGAGTAAGTCCGGTGTAAAAGCTGGGATGGCCGCGGGAACATGAGTGAAGTGAGTACGAATATGAACAGCTTAAGGCCGATGAGCGGACCGGTAGATACCGGTCGCAGCGGTCAGATTTCGAACAGGATTAATGATCCTGGTTTTCGTGATCAGCTGAGTGCTCTTCAAAATTCGGTCTCTGCGGGCACAGCTCCAACAGCGGCAAATGCGGCGCGGTTGAAATTTTCTAACCATGCCGTAGATCGTATGCAAGCGCGCGGTGTTCGATTTTCTCCTCAGGAATTAGGGAGAATAGAAGCCGCGATTGAAAAGGCAGCTAGTAAGGGAGCAAAAAATACTCTGCTTCTTTCCGATAATGCAGCCTTAATTGTGAGTGTGAAAGATAAAACTGTCGTGACGGTAATGGATAAAGCGAACCTCAAGGAGAACGTTTTTACCAATATTGATTCGACAGTAGTAGTTTAAGGGCTGGTCCTCGTTGAGGGGGCCCTTCAAGTTAAACAGTGACGTTCATGGATGAATGTCACCACATAAGACATGGAGGTCTTACATGGGAGTTCTCTCTACTCTCTATACCGGCGTGGCCGGTTTAATGGCACAAGGTGATGCGTTGGGAGTTATTGGTGATAATATAGCCAACGCCAACACTACGGGATTCAAGGCGAATCGCGCTGAATTCGCGGACATGATCGCGGGAGGCAGCAAAATCGGCCGAGGATCCAAATTGAGTGCTGTAAACCCAATTCTCGCGCAAGGTAATGTGGACGTAACTGAACGGTTTACAGATATGTCTATTACCGGTGAAGGTTACTTTGTTTTGCGCGGCTCAGAAGGTGAAACGTTTACGCGGGATGGGTCCTTTCACTTCGATAAAAGTGGATTGTTGGTCACAAATGATGGTCAACGCGTGCAAGGCTTCGTGGCTGACTCAGAGGGGCGTATCTCTAATAAACTAGATGACATTAAGTTTCCGCGTGCATTAGTCCCAGCTAAAGCGACAAAAGATATCAAGCTTGATATCAATTTAGATTCGCGGACCAGCCGACCAAAAACTTTCGATCCCAAAAATCCATACGACACATCTCACTTTTCAACGGGTGTCGAGGTTTTCGATTCTCAAGGTAACAAGCATCTGGTCAATTTCTTTTTTGTTAAGACGGCTGATAGGGCTTGGAATTACTACGGTCTTTGCGATGGTAAGGAAATCACTGGGGGCAAGGAAGGAGAGATGGTTACCGTGGCCACGGGTGCTCTCACCTTTAATGTCGACGGTAAGCTTGATACTGAAACTCAAACTTCGGGAACTTTGAACTTTACTGGTGGTGCTCAACAGGGGCAGACGATCAAAGTTGATTTTGGTGACTCCATAACCACCGACAAAGGGACTGGAGCGCTCGCGAGTAAACAGTTTGCAAAAGACTCGGACTTAATTTCTTGGAAGCAAGACGGAGCTCCTGCCGGGTCCATCACTGGTTTTACGTTTAGCGAAGAGGGCATCATGTCTGCCCTTTATTCCAATGGAAAGATTGAAGACATTGCGCAGGTCGCTGTTTCAAAGTTTGATAATCCAGAGTCCCTAATCAAGATCGGAAACAATCGTCTGCGCGAATCACGAGAATCAGGAAACGCTGCAATAGGTGGCCCAAGTAGAGCTGGTCGCGGCAAAGTGGCCTCAAAGAGTCTCGAAAGATCGACTGTTGACGTAGCCATCGAATTCGTGAATCTGATTCAGAACCAGAGAGGCTTTCAGGCTAACGCCAAGACTGTAACAACAACAGATGAGTTGCTCGGCGAAGTCATCAATATGAAACGATAATTGATTTTACTAGGCTGGCTGTTGCTGATTTGTGATGGCTAGTCGATTTGAACTCCCGTGGGCAGACCTTTGGAGAGAGGGGTCTGCCTTTTAATGGGCCAAGAGCTGTGCGAGTTCAATCAGTTCGTTCGGCACTCGGCGCTTTTTAGTGGTGCACTCTTTTAAGCTCACTGGAATGATTTGTCCTGCTTGCACACCTACCATAATATCAGTCAGTCCTTGTTGAAGAGCCCGAACCGCTGAAAACCCAAGTCGAGAGGCCAGAATTCGATCACGCGCTGAAGGTGTTCCACCTCGTTGAATATGTCCGAGAACACAAACTTTAGCGTCAAAGCCTGCCTTGCGGCGAATTTGTTCGGCCAAATCGTAAGCTCTGCCCACTTTTTGACCTTCGGCAGCCACAAGAATTGAAGAGGTCTTGCCGCGTGCTACGCCTCGTTTAATGGCCTGAATGGCGTCATCCACGTTGGCTAGATTTTCTGGAATAAACACTTGCTCGGCGCCTCCGGCTACGCCGACATCAATCGCAATAAAGCCCGAATCTCGCCCCATGACTTCAACAATAAAAAGCCGATCGTGACTTGCAGCTGTGTCACGAATGCGATCAATAGCCTCGAGGGCCGTGTTTAAGGCGGTATCAAAGCCGATTGACTCTTCGGTGCCCCAGATATCGTTATCTATGGTTCCCGGAATTCCAACAACTTGAAACTTATGTTCACTGACAAGAAGGTGGCCAGCTCGAAAAGATCCATCACCGCCAATAACAATAAGAGCAGATATACCTGCTTGGCGTAGATGGTTTGCAGCCTGGGCACGGGCCTCTGGTTTTAAAAAATCTGGACAGCGGCCAGACTTGAGCACTGTGCCTCCACGCTGAATAATGTTGGCAACAGAGCTGGCCCCCATAGGCATCATCTTGTTTTGTAATAAGCCAGTGTATCCTGATTGAATACCCATCACTTCCAGTCCGGATGTGATTGCCGTTCGCACAACTGAACGAATAGCCGCATTCATTCCGGGAGCATCTCCTCCGGAAGTCAGAACACCAATTTTAAGTTGAGAGGACTGCATAGACATCTAGTGTTAGTGAACAAAACTTAAAAGTCAGCTTCTAAGAAGTGCCGTTAAAAATAAAAAGGCCAATCCTTCAGGATTGGCCTTTTTATTTTTTATCTCAAAAGACCGGCTGGCAGTTAGCGAACCAGGTTTTTGAACTCAGCGCCCGGACGGAACTTCGGAAAAGAAGTCGCGGGAATCTTAATGGCTTTGCCGGTCTGAGGATTGCGACCAGTGCGGGCCTTGCGCTTAGCTTTCACGAAAGTACCGAAACCAACAAGTTTCACTTCATCACCTTTTTTAACGGCTTTTTTAATGGTGTCGATAGTGCAATCGAGAAGCTTTTCGGTTTGAGCTTTCGTGATGCCCACTTCAGCAGCCACTTTTTCGATGAGTTCAGCTTTATTCATTATTTCCCCCATTATGGAAAATCTGTTGTTGTGCTTGGTAACGAGTATTGAAGCGTCAGATCATTTATAACGTCAATAAAAAATAGAGAAGAATGTTCAATTCAGTTGATGTTTTGCCAGTGAGTTTTGCGATTGAACCGGTTCATTGGGATTTTCATTGACACCAGAAAATTCCTGATCGCTCACCGGCACCCGGTATCGCTCGTCTGCCCATGCGCCAAGGTCGAGGGTCTGGCAGCGCTCGCTGCAGAACGGACGGTAAGGATTCTCTTTGTCGAGGGTTGTTTTTTTTTGGCAGGAGGGACATTTTACTTTCATCAGAGAACTCTAACTATAAAAATCGCGAGTCTCAAGAGCCGACCTTGGTTAATGAACAAAAAGCTCCGGTGATTGGCCGGAGCTTTGATCTAACCTTGCTATGATTTTAAGACGGATGTGGTGGTATCCTCTAAAGTAAAGTGAAATAACCCGATTAGTAACCTGGGGTTTGCCCAGCATAAGGTTGATAAGCTCCCGTCAATTGCCCACGTAAAATACCACTAGCAACCACACGTCCTCGGAATGAAATACTGGTGTTGATAAGGGTACGAGTTGAGTCGGCAAAGGTTGATACGATCTGAATGGTTGAATTTTGAACCCCAGCAATTTGCGGCTGGATCAAGCGTGGAGCGTAGGGATTCATGGGAATGGGTCTGGGCATGGGTATCATGGAATAGGTGAGCTGAAAGCCATTGTTGCCGTTAGCATAAGCATCAGCCTGCATGGCGCGTCCTCCGCTCCAATATCCGTTGGAAAATGTTCGTAATGAGAAACTGGCGGGGCCAGGAAGCCACTCTGATTGCAGCGCTACGCTTAAATAAAGCCAGTTTGATACATAGGCGCAAGAGCTGTAGCCTCGGCAAATCTGGTTAGCGTAGAGCATTTCTCGAAAGGCGTTGACGTCTCGTACCGTTAAAGTGCCACGCCAACGACCTTGACCGATATAGCCACTGCCTCCACCGATGGGTGCGATGGGATTACCGAATTGGTCCACACCCGCAGTGGGCACGGGGTTCGATGAGCTTCCTTTTTTGCCGCAGGCAGAAAGTGCCGCAGTGGTGATGAGCAGCGAGGCAACGATCCATTTCCAACCAATTTTCATAAAAATATCTCCACGTTCGAAACAACTCCAATTGTCCATCGTGGAGGAGATCACTTTTTGTACCAATGGCCAAAACCACTTATATTGCAAACCGCGTGAGAGTCAGGAAAAAACCAAGCCCGATTTTGTTACCCCAGGTGCCATTTTTTGGAAGGTACGCCGTACTATTTAGCATTGCGCCAAACAGATTACCCTTTGGCGTTTGACTTTGACTCTAGTTGACGACCTTCCCGAAAGTACCAGCGACCAGACTGCTTGCGAAACTTAGAGAACTCATGATGGACGAGCTGGGCCTCCCCCGGCATTTCATAGTAGGCCTTAAATTCAACCATTCCTTTGTTGCCCTCCTGATTACTGCGCAGGATTTCTAATTTTATAAAGTGAGCCTTTTCAGCCCATTCACGCGTGGCCTCGATATCAATTTTAAGTCGCGTTTGGGGATCCGTGGAATGAATGAGGTAATCGATATTTTTAAGACAAAAAGCTGAGTAACGTGAGCGCATCAATTGCTCAGCGGAAGCGGCTTCTATTTTACCCTGGTGTAAGGGTTGGCAGCACATGGAATAAGGTTGGCCACTGTCACAATAACAATGCATAAGGCTTATCTCCTGAGGTCATTGCTCGCGAGGCAGCGAGACTTGGTGGTTAACGATATTGACGATCGCGAACAGGATTAAAGTCCAGCTTAAAAATATTCCAAGGCTCACAGTCCCAACGCCGATGTCGATCAAATCACCTCTAGGGTCGGCGCGGAATAATTCCATAAAAATTCTTCCAATAGAGTGAAGTATGAGCCAAATATTAAAAAGTAGTCCAACAGGGCGAAATCGTTTTTGCCAAAAAAGCAAAAATGCCAACACACAAAGCTCAAACCCAGACGCATAAAGTTGGGTGGGATGTCTGTACGAGCCATGCACATAAATTGCCCAAGGCCATTCACAAAATTTTCCAAAACAGCAGCCGTTAAAAAAGCAAGCTAACCGGCCGAGGGCATAGGCGAGCGATACGGGTAGGGTTGCAATATCCGCCCAAAACCAAAACGGCTGCCTTTGAATTGAACAAAAGACGGAGGCCGCGACGATACCTGAGATGACTCCGCCGTAAAAAACGAAGCCTCCATTCCAAACATGAAATACACGCAACCAATTTTGGCGATAAAACTCAGGAGATTCGTAAATAATATGCAGAATACGTGCGCCAAGAAATCCCACCACCAAAACTAGGATCGTTAGATCCACGGCTGTTGTAGTATTGAGAGACGCTTTTTGCGCGCGATGAATAAACCAGAGAGAACTGAATATACAGCCTAAGCTTATAATCAAAAAATAGGTTGGGATTTGAAACAAGGATCCTATTGGAATAAATGGGTACACTTTGATCTCACGCCTTGGGCGCAACTTTATCGCGTTTGGCTTTTCGCTCTCTGATAAACATGATTAATAGCAAAAGACAAACACCTGAGACAATTGCACTGTCGGCGACATTGAATGCTGGATAAGACCAACTGTCTTTGTAATGGAAATCCAGAAAGTCGATGACGTAACCGAAGCGCAGTCTGTCTATATAATTCCCGAGGGCTCCTCCAAAAATGAGTGACAAAGAAAAAACCTGCCAGCGGTCGGAACTTTCAACACCTTTGAGCATGCTGACGATAATGATCATCGCGATCGGAGGCATCGTGAGAAAAAATATCTTACGAAAAAGTTCATGTGATTCACGAAAAATCCCGAATGCCGCTCCAGGGTTACGAACATAAGTGATGTGAAAGATATCCTGAATCACAGGAATAGATTCACCCAAGCTAAAGTTGGCATGCACATAAATTTTGACCAACTGGTCAAAGGCCACAAGAAATCCAGCTATGGTACATAAAACAAGGTACTTGCGTTCAAGCTTCACTTCAGCGCCTCTATACATTTCGGACAAACGCCGGGGTAATTAGCGTCAGTCCCTGTGTTGATGTCGTAGTGCCAACACCGCTCGCATTTGATTCCATCTGCCTTACCGGCTGCTATTCGCATAGAACCTTGGCTTTCTTGAATTGCAACCTGCGATACGATAAAAAATTCTCTCAAATGTGGGGTATATGCTTCAAGCACTTTCAGTATGGCTTGAGGCGCATGGATGACTATTTGCGCATCTAAAGAGGAGCCAATCACTTTTTGGCGGCGTAAGTCCTCCAGCTCTTTGCTAACCGCATCACGGACTTCAAGCAAGACACTAAAGTCGCGGGCAAGATTGGCGTCTGCCCATTCCTGAGGAGCCGTGGGGAACTCCGTGAGAAAAATGCTTTCTCGACGCTCGCCCGGAACATAAGCATAGGTTTCTTCAGCGAGAAAGGAAGCAATCGGAGCCATTAAACCGCACAGCGATCGCAGAATATGATTCAGAACCGTTTGTGCTCCTCGTCGTGGAAGGCCGTGCGCTTTGCCCGTGTAAAGACGGTCTTTGAGAATGTCCAGATAAGTGGCGGACAACTCATGAGCAAAAAAGTTATTCAATGCATGATAGACTTTGTAGAATTCGTACGCATCATAGGCTGACGTGCATTTAAGGATAAGATTATGGAGTTGATTCAAAGCCCAACGATCCAATGGGGTCAAGTTTTGATAGCTAACTTGATCCTTACTGGGGTCGAAATCATTTAAATTTCCCAGTAAAAAGCGAATTGTGTTGCGAAAACGCCGGTAGGTATCGCTGATACGAGAAATCATCTCTTTAGAAATTGTTAGATCTTGCCCGTAGTCTTCATGCGAAACCCATAGCCTCAGTATTTCAGCGCCACTCTCCTTAATGATTTCTGCAGGGTCAACCGTATTGCCGACACTCTTGGACATTTTGTAACCTTGAGCATCAGTGACAAATCCATGTGTGATTAGCGCCTTAAAGGGTGGCTCTCCATCTGCGGCCATAGCAGACACAAGGCTTGTTTGAAACCAGCCCCGATGTTGATCGCTACCTTCTAAATACACATCCGCAGGAGCAGCCATTTCACGTCGCCGCTTTTGTACAGCCGTATGGCAAACACCTGAGTCGAACCATACATCCAAGATATCTTTGCCCGGCTTGAACTTCTCATGTTTACATTCAGAACAACTTTTCCCATGAGTAAATTCGGCCGTTGATCTGGTGTGGTAAGCTTCTATACCTTCACCACTGGTTTCCATAACATTGGCCAAGCGGTTCATCACCTCACTATCCGCCAATGGAGTTTCGCAGTTAGTGCAATAAAAGACAGGTATTGGCACCCCCCAAATGCGTTGGCGACTTAGACACCAGTCAGGTGAATTAGCAAGCATGCCAGTAAGTCGCTGAATTCCCCACTGGGGCACATACGTGATGTCACGTTCCGCAGCCTCCAGGCATTTTTTGCGCACAGGATACTTTTCATCATCCATACGAATGAACCACTGAGGTGTGGCTCTGAAAATTAAAGGTGCTTTTGAGCGCGGCGAGTATGCGTACTGATGCTCGATTTCGCGAGTGAATAACAGCGAACCAATTTCTTCGAGATGGGCGATGATCTTGGGATTGGCATCCCAGATACTCAATCCCTGCCAAATGGGAACGTCGGCGGTAAAGCGTCCAGCAGCATCTACTGGGCTATGCACGGGTAAACCGTAGCGCAGTCCGACGGCGTAATCTTCTAGTCCATGACCGGGGGCCGTGTGTACCACTCCGGTTCCGGCTTCTAAAGTCACGTGCTCGCCCAGCACCACAATGGAGTCGCGATGCATAAACGGATGCTTGGCTTTCAGATTTTCGAAAGTCGAGCCTTTTTGGGTGGTCAATAATTTTAATTTGATACCCGTATCTTTCTCGAAGGCGGATTGCATATCTTTTGCGATAATGACAATTTCGTCATTGAGTTCAAAAAAGCCGTATTCAAAGTCAGCATTAACGGCTATTCCGTAGTTGGCTGGAAGCGTCCACGGGGTGGTTGTCCAAATAACCAGTGATTTCTTTTTATGGGGGACATTCGCGAAGTCACCCGGCAATTCAAATTTGACGTAAATGGACGGACTTTTGTGTTGTTTGTATTCAATTTCTGCGGCTGCCAACGCCGTCTGCAAAGCGGGATCCCAATAGACAGGTTTGTTGCCGCGATAAAAAACGCCGTTCTCAAGAATTTTCGCAAGAACGCGAATTTCGGCAGCTTCATATTCTGGCTGTAGGGTAAGGTAGGGATGCTCCCAGTCTGCGAGTACGCCCAAACGTTGAAATTGGGTGCGTTGTTTTGCAACCCAACTCAGCGCTTCTTCGCGACAAAGCTTGCGGATCTCCGTGTCGCTCATGTCTTTTCTTTTGGGGCCAAGCTTTTTAGTTACGTTGAGTTCGATCGGCAACCCGTGGCAATCCCAGCCTGGAATAAAGGCGGCTTTGTAGCCCGACATATTTTTGTACTTAATGATTATGTCTTTAAGAACCTTGTTCAAGACATGACCAACATGAATGTTTCCATTCGCGTATGGTGGCCCATCCGGTAGAACAAACAACCCTTTAGGATAGGGGCGGTTAACTATTTTTTCGTAAATCCGGGCATCTTGCCAGGAGGCAATTCGAGCGGGCTCTGTTTGCGCCAAATTGCCCTTCATCGGGAAATCAGTTTTGGGAAGTTGGACTTGCATCGTGCGACTCTTCTACAGCGCACCTCGTTAGTCAAGTTTCAAGGGCTAAGGGAACATTGTACGAACTCTTTCGGCGCCTAACTGGATCATAAGTCTTAAAGCTTCGCTTTCGTGCCCAAGATTGAGTCTTTCTTGGACTTCACGTGCGAGGTCTAATGAACGTTGGTCAACGGTCCATTCCAAAGTCTGCAAGGCCCGATTCTCAGGAGTTCGAACGGGAGAAGGGTAGCGCACAGGCGGCGGAGCATTAAGTGGCTCTCTCGGGGGCGACAAAGCTGATTTTCGAGCCGAAGTACCATTTGGTGTGATTGGGGGAGGCTCAGGCTCTTCCAATCGTTTCACGTCGGCTGCGAGGTGCTTGAGGTCTGATTTAAAATTTTCTGGGCTTACTGAAGTTTCCATGGTCGCCGCCGCCTTACGGCGCGCAGCAAGGTAGTAGCTCACAATTAAGTCTGCAGAGCTGGCTCTTTCTCGAATGGCAGGAGGTTGACTGGAGAGCCATTCAATCGCCTTCACAAGAGTGTCGCGAGTATAAGCTTGGGGAGGTAAGTTCTGTATCAAAGCCATGAGTGCAAAAGCCTATGCTATCGGTTGGCGACTTCAACAAGTTTTCCTAAAAACATAAATTTACCTACACTTTAGATGATTTATTTTGACGAATGCCTAAAGCGAAAAAGAGTACACCTCTTGTTCACAGGTTTTTCCACATTGATTGCGTGCGTAGTACGGAGCTAAGCACCGCTAGCCATGGTGTCAAGTGTATTCATACGGAGATGCGTTCGAGCAGCGACTGATCCTGAATGGCAGCTTCGCCACCCCGAGCGATCGCCAATAAAGGATCACGAGCAATAGTCACTTTTAGACCCGTGTCCCGAGCGATCCTGTCCTCTAGATGATTGAGTAAAGCCCCTCCACCGGTCAGAGTCAGTCCATCGCGAAGAATATCTGGAACAAGCTCTGGTGGAGTTTGTTCCAGTGTGCGCATCAGAGCCGTGGAAATTTCATTCAACACTGGGCTCATGGCCGAGTGGATCTCGTGGGAATTTAAAATCAATTCTCGAGGCAATCCACTCAGTGAGTCCATCCCTCGCACTGTGCTGCGAGTTTCGTAATCGCCGGGCATTGCTGAACCTATTTGAATTTTTATTCTTTCCGCTGTGAGCTCACCCAAAGTGACTCCGTACTGGCGCTTCACATATTCAATGATTGCTTGATCAAAAGCGTGGCCACCCAGACGAACGGTCTCGCAATGAACAATTCCATAAAGTGCAATGACAGCGACTTCGGTAGTGCCGCCGCCAATATCGATGACAAAGTTTCCGTAGGGAGCATGAATGGGTAGTCCCGCGCCAATGGCTGCAGCCACGGGTTCTTCAATCAGGGTGACTTCGCGTGCTCCAGCGGCCAGACCGGCGTAACGAACCGCATTTTTTTCCACATCCGTCACTCCGTGAGGTAGCGAGATAACGACGCGAGGTTTGAGAAAAAAGATTTTCTTGTTTCTGGTTTTATCAAGAAAGTAGCGAAGCATCGCCTCTGTAGCATCCATGTCAGCAATCACGCCTTCGCGAAGCGGTAACGTCGTCACAAGGCTTTCGGGTGTTCGCCCCACTTTGGATTTAGCTTGATGACCGATAGCCACCACCTGCTTGCGACCGGCGCCGACTTCTCTGTAAGCAATTACAGATGGTTCATTGGCTACAATTCCATCTCTCCGCGTCGCCACTAGAGTGTTTGCTGTTCCCAAATCAATATAGATATCCGCGCCGCCCGTGGCGAAGCTGAAAGCTGGCCAATTTTTAATCACGCCATCCTCTTTTGGGTAAATTTTTAAGTGCACGCAAGTCTACAGCAAAAACCGCTAGGAACTCAAAGCCACGACGCGCCGGGAAAAAATCTAGGGTCTTAATCCGCGTAGTCCCGGGCGTTGATGCCGTATTTTTCAATTTTGCGTAACAAAGTCTTTTTAGGGATGTTCGCGTGCAGAGCGGTCTGATTGATGCGCCCTTTAAACATCTTCAAAGCCTTAATTATGAACTCACGTTCAAAGGCCTCTTTATGTCGATTAAAATCTAGACTGTCTCCATTGATTTTAACCATTTCTTCTTCCTTGGGTTCGACTTTTTCAGGCTCGGGCGGCAATAATTCCAAGGGTTCTCCTTGCGCGAGTGCTTGTTCCCGAGCTCGCAATTGCGCGGACGAGAGTTCCGTGCCCGTGGCCGCCAGAACAGTCTCAGGCAGCGAGCTCACCTGAATCATGTTGGATTCCTCTAATATGAATGCATGTTCGATCACATTTTCTAGCTCGCGAATGTTTCCCGGCCAGTCATATTTTTTAAGAACCGATGCAGCCTCGGGAGATACTCCCACAATTTTTTTACCCTGCGCACGATTAAATTTTTGTATAAATAAATTTACAATATGATCAATATCGGCGCGTCTCTCGCTAAGAGAGGGCAAATGAATGGGCATAACGTTGAGACGATAATAAAGATCTTCGCGGAATTCGCCTTTTTTGATCATCTCTTCGAGCGGGCGATTAGTGGCCGCGATGATACGTACGTTGGCTTCAATTTCGCGATTGGCTCCCACGGGAGTAAACATTTTTTCTTGCAAAACTCTCAGGAGCTTGACCTGCATTAAGACAGGGAGGTCTCCAATTTCGTCCAAAAAGAGGGTGCCTCCCTCGGCGAACTGAAATTTTCCAATTTTGCGCTGATCGGCTCCAGTAAAAGCCCCTTTTTCATGGCCAAAAAGTTCACTTTCGAAAAGATTTTCAGGAATGGCTGAACAATTGATCGCTACGAACTTGCCATCCTTAAAAGTCGAGTTTGAGTGAATGGCGCGAGCGACCAACTCTTTGCCCGTACCAGAAGCTCCCCTAATCAAAACGGGAGTGTCGACTTTGCTCAAACGCATGATTACATTGAACACTTTTTTCATTTGCGACGTGTGGCCAATAATTTCTCTGCCGGGCTCTACTTGCATGGGAAATGAGGCTGAAGCTTGTGAGATCAAGCTGTAAGCATTGAAAGCACGATCGACCATGGCCACAAGGTCTTCACTTTTAATGGGCTTGGAGATATAGTTGAAAGCTCCTTCTTTAACGGCGCGAACCGCATCGTCGATGTTAGCATAGGCTGTGAGAACCAAAACGATAATCGAAGGGTCGTGTTCCTTGATTAGCTTAAGTGCTTCCATGCCTGTCATGCGCGGCATATCGACATCGAGAAGAATCATATTGTAAGTTTTGGTTTTTATTTTTTCGACAGCGTTGACGCCATCAAAGGCCTCGTCAACAGCAAACCGGCCCGTGGCGGCAAGTGCCGCGGCCACACTGAGGCGCAATCCTGCATCATCATCGCAAACCAGCACTTTAAACATACAATCCTCCTTGGCTCTCAAAAATTTCCATTTCCTGATTCAGGTTCATTGGTAATCGAACAGTAAAGGTTGAACCTTTGTCGAGCTCACTTTCCACTTCGAGTCGACCGTTGTGAAGTTCAACAAAATAGCGAGACAAATAAAGTCCTAAGCCATTGCCCTGAGTCGAGTTACGGGAATTGCGGGCGCGGTAAAAGCGCTCAAAGATATGGGTTAAATCTTCTTTAGGAATTCCACGCCCCTGGTCGGCGATTTGAATTAAGACTTCGTTCTCGACCTCTTCGGAACTCACAAGGATTTTCGTGTTTTTGGGCGAATACTTGATTGCATTCTCAAGCAAATTGGCGACGACCGTCTTTAATAAATCTTCATCCACTTTTATTGAAAACAAAGGTTCAAGTTCAGTGACAATTTCGATGCTTTTGCGGCGAGCATGGTAATCGTGTTTTTTGACAATTTCGCGGATCAGTTGGTTGACGTCTTTGGATCGCAGCTGAAGCTTCATTTCTTTGCTTTCAATTCGTGAAAGCGAAAGTATGGAGCCAATAAAATCAGTCAGTTCCTCGCTCGATTCGGCTATCGTGGCGAGCGCCTTTTTTTGCGTGTCATTGAGTCGGTCCGATTCTTTTTTGATAACGTCCGCCATACCTTGGATTCTAGCTAATGGCGTTTTGAGGTCGTGACTCATCATGCGCAGAAAATTGGATTTAAGTTCCTCGACCTGGGTGAGCAGACGATTTTTTTGATAATACTCCCAGCTTCGACGATTTTCGACGATGAGTCGGTACGGAATGACAAAGTAATAACAAATAAAGATGGCCACCAACGGATGAGCCACGGGTACAACCCAGGAAGTCGTTGCAAAAATTACGAGCGATAAAAGTAAAAAAACACAAACGCTGGCAAAAAGCATGAGCAGCCCTTTGCCAGGGCGTACCGACAAAACGATATACATAGTCAGGAGCGCAACCAAAAAGGTTGACAAGATCTTCACCCAATCAGGTGAAAATCGCGGTGCCTGATTGAGTATCAGCGTGTCTAAAATGTTGGCGTGCATCTCAAGTTGACTGAGCGCCAAAAGTTCTTTGGATAGTGGTGTGGTTACGTAGTCACTGGCCGCTTCCATTGTGTCTTTGCCGATCAAAACAACTTTGCCACGGATTTTTTCAGAATCGATTTGACCCTCAAGAACATCAATAAAGTTCAAGGTGGGATAAGCGCCTTTTTTGCGAAAGCGGATAAGCATTTGAGTGGAATCGAGAAACTGAAAGGTACCTCGGTATTCATTTTCCTTATTAAGGCCGTTAAACTTTAAAGCTAAATTGGGATGCAGTGTAAAATGGTTTTCGTAAGTGAGTATGAGCCGACGCGTGACTCCGTCTTTGGCCAGAACAGTTCTGTCGGCAGTTTTCGGTGCCGGCGCGACTGTGAGATTATCAAAGGGAGCTGCAAGCGGATCCAATTGGCCAAGGCCCGTTTTGGGTAGATCGTTTTCACCATAAGTAAAGTTGAGTCGCTCAGCAATTTCCGCAAGTAAAGTCAGATCATCATAAGAGCCTTGGATTTGCGAAGGATTGACGAATGAAACCACATGCGCGGGTGCCATCTGCGCCAGCTTTTGCAGAACCACAGCCCAATCCAAAGCCTCAGGCTCGCGTTTCAAGCGTTTTAAGGTTTGATGTTCAATGGGTAGCAATACCACATCTCCCGATGTTTCAGGGCGTGGACTGAGCTGAAGTCGAGCATCGTAAGCCGCATACTCCATGACGTCGAGCTTGAATGGCACAAGCATGATCGTGATGAGCGTTGCAAACGCAAGTCTCAGCGAATGATGCACCCATTTATTTTTGAGCCAACTCTCAAGCCAGTTGACTGTCATGACTCGGTCCTTGAGCCAAAGAGGTATAGGGCTTCTTAAGCAATCGGACTGCCATTGC
>JAYQON010000025.1:0-30484 GCA_038144835.1 Bdellovibrionales bacterium | reverse complement strand
CATAAGGGAGGTGGACCAGCAGGTCTGAAGTACGAATAATACTGAAGATATTGG
Source organism: Bdellovibrionales bacterium (assembly GCA_038144835.1). Lineage (GTDB taxonomy): Bacteria > Bdellovibrionota > Bdellovibrionia > Bdellovibrionales > UBA1609 > JALHOQ01. The sequence goes on along the minus strand of JAYQON010000025.1, from coordinate 30,430 downwards.
CGCTTTCATCGGCTAAAGGGGCGAGTGTGACTGGGTTCCAGGGACGAAACTTCAGTTGCGGCAAATTCAGATTCACAATGGCCTGAAGACTCTTGTACTCCATTGGGGCAGGGTATTCATAAATGTCATCGTTGGTGAGGTCGAGTTCGTCCACGAGAAACTCGAGCAGCCATGGATCGGGGTCAGGTCCGTGTTCAAGGCGAACCACTTCGGCAAATTTTCTTTGCTTGACCTCTTCTTCGATGAGCTCCAAAAGATCTTCCACACCCTCACTGTCTGACTCGATGTCAGCATTGCGAGTCACTCGAAAAGCCATCACAGATTGGATGGTCATGCGAGGAAAAAGCTGATCCAGATGTTGGCGAATGATCTCCAAAATGCTGACGAAACGCTCAACTCCCGGAGTTGTATTAGGAATTCTGATCCAAGTAGGAAAAAGATCTGGTACTTTGATGCGCGCAAAGTGCAAATCTTCTTCGTTGGGGGCTCTAAGGCTTACAGCCAGAGAGGTCGACAGATTAGAAATTAGCGGAAATGGATGTCCAGGGTCGACGGCCATCGGAGTTAGGACGCTGAAAATTCGATCGCGAAAAAACTGCCGTGCCCAATCTCTTTCTTCGTGGCTAAGCTCGCTCCAGTTGAGCATGAAGATGCCTTGTTGGCGCAATTGCGGCAGAAGGTCATCATTGATGAGATGACGAATGTCTTCATTGAGCGCTAGAACTTTTGGCCGAATCTTTTTGAGCTGCTCCTCCGCTGTGAGTCCATCAGGTGAGAGAGTTGGCACTCCCGCGTAGAATTGGCGTTGCAGCCCGCCTACGCGTTTCATAAAAAATTCATCTAAGTTTGAATGGAAAATGTTTAAGAATCGAAGTCTTTCAAGAAGAGGATTGCGTTCATCACTAGCTTGATAAAGCACCCGTTTATTAAATTTTAGCCAGCCGATTTCACGATTCAGGTAAAGATGTGGTTGTTGTGTCATTAAAGAATACTTTATAGTTCACTGGTGAGAAGTTTTGTCAGATTTTCTTTATGTTTCATGCAGTCGCTATAACCCAGTTCAACGAGTGAACTTAGGTACTCAGGATCAAATGTCAGGTAGGAAAGAATCTCAGCCGATTCGCGTGGACTACCTAGCCCCGTGATCAAAAAACGAAAAATTGGCGGTAATCCCTCAAGACGCGTTTCTGCAAGCTCAGAAAGAGGCTGTGAGGGGTGGATATGGATAATTTCTAATTCGCGAAATTCATGACTTTTTTCTGCAATCTTCAGAGCTTGATTCACAGTCCGCACGCGCTCAATATCGGATTCTATAGAGTCCATAAAAAGCGCGTTAATGATAACGGAAAGCACTCGCCCCAGAGTGGGATTAACGATGTTGGTTTCTGTTAGGCCTTCATCGCGGAATTTGCGCACGCCAATGACCACAATTTTAGAGGCGCCAACTTTACGTGCAGGACTGAGTGGCGCGGTGTTGCGTAAGCATCCGTCACCAAAGTGACGTTTCCCAATGGGCCATGGAGGGAAAAAAACTGGAATCGCGGCGGAGGCCATAACATGATCTATATTGATGTCCGTACGTAAACCGATACGTTGTACTCGCCGCCAATCTTTGAGAGATGGTGACCCCATAAAAAAAGTCACTCCCACGGCCGTTGAATAATCTGTAGCGCTAATAGACAGAGAGTGTAAATGGTCATTTTTTATGTGGTGAGGGATTTTTTCGAATTGTATTTGTTGATTGAGTAGATCGCGCAGGGGGTTAACGTTTAACAGTCCAAGTTTGGTAGGCCTTAGTTTTGAGCTGAAGCCCCCCAAAGATAGAGCTCTGGCCAATCGCCATGCAGATCGACCGACCGTGATGTAGTCAGTTTTGAAGACATCGTCGGCACTGAGTTTGCGCCAAAGACCACACATATAGTCGGTTGCACGGTCAATGTTGTCAGCCTCTGAGGCTAGATATGCAGCATTGATAGCGCCAGCAGAAACCCCTACAATGTTGCGAAACAACGAGAGATTTCCAGCATCTCGACTAATTTCATAAAGGGCACGCAAAACACCGGCCTGAAAGGCGCCTCGTGCGCCACCTCCAGACAACACGATGGCGAAGTCATTCGAGCGCGACATAGTTGATATAATAAATTTTTAAAAGTCGCTTATCAACTCAACTAATTCTGGGTGGTCAATAAAAGGATTACGAACCTTCTGCCACTTGAAGATGGCTTCGTTGCGTTGCATCTCGCGATCGTCAACTGGGTCTGATTGATGCCAGGCTCTAAGGCTAGCCTCTTCGTGAGGAGCTACCCGGGTGCGGTAGCGCGTTGAAAAATAAAAAATGGCGCGAGCCACATTGCCTTTATGACCTTGAGGTACTTCGAAGTAATGTTGATTTCCACCATCAGTGCTGTAACCGCGCTGCGATTTCGCACAAGGCGTAGTTACGGGAGTGATCACATCAGAAAACTCGATATTGCCACGTGAGGAATTGGCCTCAGAAAAGACTGGATAGAGGATGTGCAAATCTGATTTTTGCATATCAGGATCATACTTCCCTGTGAACCGACTTTGCGGCCAAGTGTGCTCAGCATTTAAAATAGTCGGGTCAGGAATTTTGCCTGGGCCGGGCGGATTGCGTTTGAAATCATTGCGACCCAGTCGCCGTTCACAATACACATCAACAATCGAGTAGTCGTTGTTTCCTTGCTCCAGGTGCAGTTCACCAAAGAGAATTTGACGTGCGCGCCTATAGCCTAAGGTAATATGCTGATAACACTCTGCGCTGCTGCAATGTTCAAGAATCTGATCAGAGGTTTCGTCAGCCTTGTGCCAACGCGAGAGAACTTCATAGAGAGCTGACTTAAGTCCAGAGTCTCGCATTCCGCCGCGTACATCGTCATAGAATTTTTCTGGGTAGTATTTCACCTGATGGCTCAAAGAGGTCGCATGGACATGATTGAGACTGATTAGGAGTAAAAGATAAACAAACGTCTTGAAACCACCCATGCGCAAACGTCCTTGGCTCTGGTTAGAGAGAATTTAACAAAGACTTTTGTCTGTGGGGCAGTAAAAAATTCTGCCTCATTGATTCCTAACAGGAAACCGACCTTGGTCTAGCTCATGTTGGGAGAAATGTGACTTTTTTGATGCAGTCTTTGGCTTTAGTCGCGTGCATTAAGAAAAGTGCTCATCCGAAGAAGACCTATATGTCTGCAGTCAATTTGCGGATCAAAATATTTGATCCCTCTGGCACTAGAATTCTATCGATGCCAAAGTCCACGGTGACGATTGGTGGAGCGACGCATTGCGACCTGGTTCTTGAACATCACACTATTGCTGTCGAGCATGTGAGAGCTTGGTTAGATGGCGGTCGTATTTGGATTCAAGATTTAGCCACAGCTTCGGGAACTTCAGTCAATGGCTCACGGTTACCGCCCCTGAAACCGATGCTCCTGCGCGACATGGATGTTATCGCTTTAGGTGAATGTCCGGCGAAGTTGGGTTTAGAAGTCATTATGGTTCGTGCCCCAGTGGTTAAAGCCCAAGCTGCGATAGATGAAATCACTGCCACTGACATTCGAAGAGTAACAGAGGACAGTGAAAGTAGACGACCCGATGCAGAGGCTCTCAGTCGTGAGCTTGCGGACTTAAAGCTTCAAATACAAATGCAGGGGCTCGAGAAGGAATCCGTTGAGGACTTAAGGCGGCAGTTGGTTCAACTCAAACAAGAGTTCCAGCAGGTCAGTGAACAGCGTCAGAGACTTGCTGAAAAGATGGTCAGCGTTGAACACGAAAAACAAACTTACAGAAAAAACCTGGAGCACGAGCTCGCTGACCATAAGTTAAAGGCTTTGCGCGATCTCAAAGAGCAAAGAGAATACGATCTTCGTCAGTTTGAACAATGGAAGGTGAGTGCTGTAGTTGAGCTTAATCAGCAGATTCAGAAAATCTCTCAAGCCAAAGTTAAGACTTGGGTTACGCGCCCTGTGTCGAAAGATATGGTATTGGAGTGGGAAGGGGATTTGAATCAGCTGTTGCGCCGAGTGATTTTGAACGAGGCCGAAGAGGAAGCCATGGCATCGTCGATGGAAGAAGATCCTCTGACAAATGCCTCGGGGAAGCCTTCTACAGGCAGCAAAGTCTATTTCTCTGCAGAAGAATCGGGCGCTGAGTCCTTGGATGCTGGTGTTCAAGCCACAGCCACCAGCAATCAAGAAGTCATCGACCAAAAGCGCAAAACTCAAAAGAAGCGACCACATCTGTATGAAGACACTCCAGCTGAACGTTTAAAACACTATATACTCTTAGTCGTTGGCGCTGGCTGTGTGGGGATTTTGGTTTATCTATCGTTACCCTATTTAAACAGGTCAATGAATCGTGGTCCTCAACTCGTCTCCTCAATAGATTCGATTGCGGACAGTGCGAGCTTAGCTGCGGCCAGCAATATGCCCTCGACAAATCCTTCATCGACGGCAGAAACCAGCACACCGACTTCGGCAGTCGAGAATAAAACCAAAGCTAAACATAGCAACAGCGGTCGCTCGTTCGAAATTTATCGGCCCAAGCAAAGTAAAGGCTATAAAAAATCTTATGCCGAAAATATGTTGTTCACTCTAAATTTTGATGAAGCCGAATTGAATCGAGATTTTCGGCGTAAGTGGATTCGAGAGCTCACTAAGGCCGTTCGTATTTGGAAGCTCGATCCATTGACTGTAAGGGGTTTAATAGACAAAGAGATCCAGATGCTGGCGGATTTACGCCGAATAAAAACTACGCTGTCGGCCAAAAATGAAACACAAGTTCTAGCGCAAATGCGTCAGCGTGAGCAGGTATTTATGCGTGACCTTCGCAATCTCCTCAAAAGCAATGCAAATGTTGATCGTTTTCTAAAATTTAAGCGTGGCTTTTTTGAAAGTCATTCCAAGACATTTATCCTTTGAGACAATCACTGCGGTCGCCGGCTACTCTGCGTTATTGACATCAATGGATGTCGAAGCGATGACCAAAGATCCATGAAGATTCTTATCATACGCTTCTCGAGTTTCGGGGATGTCTTGCAGACCCTCAGTGTTGCGGGCCTCTTGGGAGAATCATTCCCTCAAGCCGAGATTCATTGGATCACACGCCAAGAGTTTACTCCCTTAATAGAAGGACACCCGCACTTGCATAGGGTGTGGAGTTTACGTAAAGGCGCTGCTCTGAGCGATCTTTTGCGTTTGGGGCTTGAGTTGAGGTCGGAAAATTTCACGCACATCTACGATGCCCATAATAATTTACGTTCACATATTCTCTGTTGGCAGCTGAATGGAATTCTGGCCTGGAGAGTATTGATGGGAAAGCATCATTTTTTGCGGCGCTCAATTTATCGTTGGCGTCGGTTTTTACTTTTTCGTTTCCGCAAAAATCTTTTTCCTAAGCCTTTTACGGGACAGTTTGCTTTATTGGAACCCTTGCAGCGTTGGGGACTTTTGCCTCAGGCTCCCGCTGTCCCTCAGCTCTTTTTGTCGGTGCAAAAAGCGCAATTGGTCAAAGAGCAAATAGCATCGATGGGGCAAGATTTCATCGCCTTGGCGCCTTCCGCCGCTTTTGCCCTAAAGCGTTGGCCTTTGGAATACTGGCAGAAACTCATCACGATGTTTCCGCAGCAGAAATTCGTGATATTGGGTGGTCCTGAGGATACTTTCTTGCAAGCTCTTCAAGCCATTGCACCAGAGAGAGTGCACAATTTTGCGGGTCGTCTGAGTTTGGAAGAAAGTGCTTGGGTAGTTGCCTTTGCCAAGGCTTTGATTGCCAATGATACAGGCCTAATGCACGTAGCTGAGCAGCTTGGCAAGCCGTGTTTGGCTTTAATGGGGCCTGCACCTTTTGGTTATCCCAGTCGACCACTGACTCGTATTCTTGAGTTGGATTTGGCGTGTCGCCCATGCAGTAAGCACGGCCAGGGACCTTGTATAAACCTAGAGTTTCATAAATGTTTGCGCGGTCTGTCTCCGGAATATGTCGCCCAACAATTAAAGGAAGTGATCAATGCCTAAGTGGATGCGACGATTTTTTTATTCTCATTCCTTGCAGAGGCACTTTAAAATTGCTCTGGTTTTAGCGCTGGCTGTGCGACTGTTAACTGCCTATTTTGTTTACGGACCGCAAGCCTTGGATGACTATAAGCATGGCGTTTGGCCAGCCTATCAGTTCTTCGCGGGCTTGCCCCTAGAGCTTCCTCTATATCGTAGTCATCTTTTGGTTTGGTTGCTCGCCGGATTCACAGAAGTTGCATCTTGGTTGGGAGCAACATCGGCCTTGGCTCAGGTACGGGCTATGTACTCTGGTCTAGCAGTCTTGAGTTTGATCGGAGTTTGGGGCGTTTATCTTTTTGCGCAAACTGTTCGCTCACGAATCTTTGGGGCTTTGTCTTTGTATTGGATGGCCCTATTTCCATTGATGCCTTTTATCAGTACGCGAGCCTTTGGTGAGGCTGTGGCTATGAGCCTTGTTCTCTTGGCCTTTGGGCTTTTAGAATTTGCGCGCTGCCGGCAGCCGCAGAGCTATCGCCTCTGGTTGTTTGGCTTCATAGTTCTGGGTTTAGCTACCTTGTTTAGATTTCATGTGGGTCTTATGTACCTCGGGTACATGGCCGTTTTGTTGTGGTGTCGACAAGTTCATGGAATCGCCATGGCCTGCGTGGCGGGTGTTGTGGCCATCGGTGGGCAGGCGATGGTTGATATCATTAGCGGCAAAGGTCCGATGGGCACTCTGTTTATTTATTTGCGCGAGAATGAGGGAGGGGCGGCCAAATACGGGGTAAATCCCTGGTACAACCCTTGGCTATTTGTATTAGCCGTTTCGTTAGCGCCTTTTTCAATTACGATCGTTAGGAATTGGCGAGGAGCTTGGCGTCGTCTCTTTGCGATTGCGGTTCCTGTATTGCTTTTTGTTGGAGCTCACTCATTGGTCGCGCACAAAGAAGAACGCTTCCTGTATCCCATGCTGGGACTCGAATTTCTAGTGGTCTGTTACCTTTGGTCTGGATCAGCTTTGAACAAATGGGCTAAGCGTGTATATGCGCCAGCAGTTTTAATCCTTGGTGGGCTGGGGTTGTTAGTTGTTTGTTTTATCAACACCCAAGAAGGTGAAATTGAGCCACCTGCCTTTGTCGAAAGTAGGTATGGTCAGGTGACGTACCTGGATTTTGAATCCCTGTTTGGTGCCTCGCGATTTCAGTTTTATTTTTTGCGGCCTCCGAGCCAGCTTGTGAGGGTTGAGCCTGAGGAGTTTAATGCCCACCGGGTGGATCAGGTTCTGCAGGATCAGCCGGGCCACAAAGCCGTGGTTTTGCTGACAAGCAAGGTCGAGGCCACGGATCAGCTACGGGCTTTAGAAGGAGTCTCGACCATGCAGGCCCGGTGTCTCGAATTACGAACAGCAGGTTCTTTGGTTGACCGAATCATTTATAATCTCAACCCTAAACACAATCAGCGACGACGACCAACATGGTACCTGGTCTGTGAAAGGATGAGTTCTTGATCATTTTGGATTTTCTTTGGAATGTCGACCTAGCGGTATTGCGCTATTTGAACATTGAACTTCAGTATCCTTGGTTGGATCTATTTTGGAAAAACCTCACCCAACTGCATAAAATTATTTGGTTTCAGGCCGGCGTGTTTCCAATCGTTTTATTGCTTGGTGTTTATATATATAGATGGCACTTTTTAAAAGTTCTTTTAGGCGTTGGATTGGCTGTAGCGCTTTCCGATTTGATCGCTTATCGACTGGTCAAGTCAAACGTCAATCGTCCACGGCCTTTTCAGAATGCGGAAGTCTCAAGTTGGGTGCGTCAGGTTGGTCATGCCCATGGGAGCAGCTTTCCTTCTAATCACGCAGCCAACGTCTTTGCGGGAGCGAGTGTTTTATCTTGGTACTTTCGCCGCCGTCGTCACTTCTTTTACGCTTTTGCTGCCTTAGTGGCGATTAGTCGTCCCGCTTTGGGAGTCCATTACCCCTCTGATGTCTTAGCAGGAAGTTTATTGGGATTTTTGCTTGGCCAAGCCGTCGTGGTTTTAATCTTGAAGCGCTCTCGTCGTCTTGGGTCTCTCGGATCCGCACCAAATTGGGATGCAAATTTAGGCGATTGGAGAAAAAGATTTGAGCGCGAATCCTGAGTTAGACATTTTTGCGATAAAATCTGCAATCCATAGGGTCTAGCTAGACAACGGTCTAGGCCCATCCGTTGCAATAGCCCCCATGTGTATGAAGGGGGCACTTATGAAACGGTCCATGAATTTGATCAACGTAACTATTCTCGCGGGACTTGCAACAGCGACCATTGGTTGTGGCCAAGGTTTTCAAACATTGAACGCAGGTCAAAATAGCGCTTTGCGTGCGGCGGAAGTGTCCACGGCGGTTAAGCAAGCTGAAGCAGCATCCAATAACGCTCAGTTAGCAATTATTGAGGCCAACGAGATTCTCAAGGAAATTCAGGATGAGAATGGAAATATTAAAATTAATTTATTTACAAAATCTTCCACCAGCGAAGTTCAGGCTAAATTTCTTTTGAATGGGGTGATTGCCAAGCTGCAAGAAGTTTTTGATCGCGTATTTGAAAAAGTAGCCACGGTGAAGGCGCAGTTCAATCAAGCCAGACAAACATTGGCTGACGCTCTGGCCAAGCTGGACACTTCGAATCCAGCGCAGGCGGCAATGATAGCGCAGCTACAAGCTGAACTCAGTAAATTAGATGCTCTTGAAACTCGCTTTTCAACATCAATGCATAGTCTGGCAACTAAGTTGGATCTGGCCGTATTGGCTCTCGACAAGGTGATCACGGGTGCAACCAGCTTTATTCCGGGATGGGGCTCTCTTGTTGGTCTGGCCATAGACTACTTTTTAATGAGTGACGTGAAGGCTTTGATCATGGAGTTAAAGACAAAACTTCTTGCACTGTAACGCTTGTTTTTAAATTTTTAGCAAAAAAATGAAACAACCCGCAGGCTAGCGGGTTGTTTCATTTCGGGAAGCGATATTTTTCTGTCCTCATTGTTTCGATTTCGATCACGTTAGATAGGCCAGTTAAAAAAAATTTTTAGAAGGCATAAGGGCGTCTTTACCTTTCTAGACTTGATTTTCATGGCACTTATGAATCAAAATTGTATGAGTAGAAGTTAGGGGGAAGCCTTCAATAGAAATCTGTCTGGGGCTCTCATTCTCAACTCGGGATATGAGCCCATAAAGGTTGTCAATTGGCGTAAGGCCATCATTCTTTGGCTCCAAGAAAAAGTCGAAGTACTCGAGTTTCATAGTACTCAGGTTCATTCACCCAACCAAAGCTTTCAGTTGCCAGCGGTGATTCGTTTAAAAAATTACGTTCGGCCTTTTTTGTCTCTATCCGTACGTTTGTCTCGACAAAACATTTTTTTGCGTGACAGTCATGTGTGCCAATATTGCTACAAGAAATTCTCTGAAAAGAAGCTCACGGTGGACCATGTAGTTCCCCTCAGCAAGGGCGGCCGCCACGAGTGGACTAATGTGGTTACCGCTTGCTCTTCTTGTAACAACAAGAAGGGAGACAAAACTCCTGAAAAGGTCAATCTCAAACTTCTTAATCGACCCGAGAGGCCGCGTTGGCTGCCAAATCGAGACTTGGATTTAGAGGGCAACCGCCTTCCTGAGACTTGGTTGCCTTACTTAGCAGCCCGTTAAGTTTAGGGCTGCAGGATTTGCATCTGAGAATCAGCGCCACTCACCATTGAGTTGTGTGGATACAAAATGACAATTTGTCCGGGGAAGTTCCCTCGCGTAAAACTGAGGCTTGCTCCTCTTGATGTAACTTCTGTGCTCTCGTCTTGAAACCACGCGGGCTGATCCTTAATGCCACTTGGAATGGTTAACCATTCTCCCAATCCATCACCTAAATAATCGTCGGATTCGATCATATCTCCGCCGCCGCCGATCGTGGCGAGTTTTATGCGTAATTTTCCGTCTGAGGTTTTTGACAAAGCAGTCAAGGGTGCCTCTATGATGGCAATGGTTGATTGATTAAAAGGAGTCATGTCGGTTCCATTCAATATCGCCGGGCCATAATTGGGTGGTTGATCTTTGCCATCGGCAAGATTCTTTTCGTAATCAGCTCGAATGGAGCGTGCTTGAGCGGCGTCTAAAAGGATTGAAGCAAAAGATAGCGTCTGACCACCAAAACTCAAGCCAGAAACCCCCGCGAGTTCTTGCTCAGCTATTCCATCCCCATTCGCATCAATCAAAACAGAGACCTCGCAAAGATGCCAAGTCGTCATCGGAGTGTGTAATTTGAAACCGAATTGCATTACTGGTTGCCCTTGCTTTTCAATAATCCGGTAACCTGCGGACTGAAGATCACAACTGCGAGCTTTCCATGCCTGGTGGGTCGGCGGTTCTACCTTGCGTGCATCAGTCCCTAGCAAGTTGAATGCGAAAGCTTGACCCCTGATGGGCGAGGAGTTTGTGAATCGGATTTTTTCTTTTAAAAGTTCAGCGGTGATCTCAGAGGTCTGAGTACTTAGCGTTAGAGCAGGGACTTGCAAAATTGTGGAGCTACCTCGTTTGAATATCAATCGACCATTCAGCTCTCTGGCCAGGGGAATCTCGCTGTTCCGTTGAATTTCGATGGTGACAGAGACTTCCACCCGCCCATTTGGAGGCACGGAAATGTATGGGGGAGCCGTGAAAATAAGTCCGGAATCGCTCTCGGAGGAGATATTCAGGAGCAAGGGTTCATTCGTCAAATTTTGTATTTTTAAGCTACGAGTTTCCCGATAGGGATGCCCGACTTGTAGTCGACCAAGACTTAGCGCCGCTGGCTCCGCAAAAGCCTGTGCCTCAATGGCTTGATCGATTTGAATTCTTCCGGCGCCTTGCAGGGAGATGGGAATGGGCGTTCCCTGTTTGCTCAGAATTTTTGCTGTATTCATGGCGATGGCTTTGAGCTCAGACGATGCTAGGTTGGGGAATTTTTGTTTGAGCAGAGCCATAGCTCCGGCCATGTGCGGAGCGGCCATACTGGTGCCGTCAAGTTTAACGGTGCCAGTGCCTTGTCCCATGGCAGCTGATGTAATGCTTTTGCCTGGGGCTGCAATTTCGGGCTTAATGAGGTTATCTTCGGAGCGAGGGCCTTTCGAGCTGAAATCAGTGATTTGATCCACAAGATCCGGCTCTTCAATTGTTTCGTCAGTTTTGAACTGTATGCGGACGCTACCTCGATTCATCTCGTCTTTGATTCTTAAGCCAAGTGCCTGGCTCACCATAATAGCTGGGATATTGACCTGTCCCTCTCCGCCCATCGCAATCGGTTTTCCAGGCTCATTGTTGTAAACGACCGCACCGATCGCTCCAGCAGCTTCTGCGCGGCGAAGCTTGGCGAGAAAGGAAACTTTGCCACGCATAATGAGTGCAACTTTTCCCTGCAAGTTTACTTTGGTCATATCGTTTAGGTCTTCGTCAGCCAAACCAATATCAACAAGCTCACCTTCGGTGGGGTCAATTTCGGCAATGGGCTTAGAAATCGGTCCCTCAGTGGCTTTGATCATCCAGCTGCTATTGGTGGGGGTGATAAACCGTACAGCTGTTGACTGCCAGTTGTGAGGAGAACCATCGATGCTTGCTGCGATTGAGATCGCTTCAGTTGCGGTTCCTGGCGCTCCCACAATATAATCGATACCTCCTGAGTTTCCGGCAGAAGCAACAACCACTGTGCCCGCATCTGAAAGATTTTTGACAGCCTCAGAGTAGAGGATCTGCGGTTGACCAAAACCTCCTCCAAGAGAGAGATTGACCACATGCAATTGGTCATCGAGGTTAAAGTCGCCATTGGGGTCAGCGGCATAGTCGAGTCCGGCAATGACGGCAGCATCCATAGTTGAGCCACCTTCGCCAAAAACTTTGATTGCGTAAATCAATGCATCAGGGGCAACCCCTGTATAACTATTCACTCCATCTCCCATTCCAGCAATGGTGCCTGCAACGTGAGTCCCGTGACCAGCTTCATCAATAGGATTGTCATCGGGATGTGGGATGCGGTTATGAATCAGCGCTGAAGCGGTGTTAAAATCTCTGCCAACAAAATCCTTTCCGCCAACGACTTTTAGGTTGGGAAATTGATTTGAGGGAAGGCTGGGGTCGATGGCCTTGAAGTCTTCTGGCTTGCCGCTACCTCCTAGCATGGCGTGCGTGTAGTCGACGCCGGTGTCAATTACGCCCACTCGCATTCCTTGTCCTTTAAAGCCGAGATTATGGGCGGATCGAGTACCGATAAAACTGACTGAATTGATTTGGCCAGAGCCTAACTGTGTTCGGGCGGCCAGTGGTGTTGTTGAGGGGCGCGACATGGCCTGGGCAGGAGCCAAATTTATCAAGCCACGAAGCCTTTGAATTTGTGGTATTGCCTCTGCCGGAGCAAATATTGCCAAGCCATTTAAAGTATAGCGGTAATTGTAAATGATCTGGATGTCGGGTGAGATATCTTTTAATTTTTTTTGAAATTCTGACTGTTCTTTAAGAACCGCGTTTTTTGCGTTCTCAGGAATCACCAAGCCTTGCCTACTTTTGTGAGCAACCTTGAGTAGTGCTGGCGAAGTCAGCGTGAGAACAAAAAGATCCGGCACTGGAGCGAGAGGTCGATCGCTAAAAATATCTTGGCTGGCTTCTGGCTTAGATATTTCCACTTTTGATTGCGAGCATGAGCTCAGGGAGATCAATGCGACTAAGGCTAAAATCCATCCCCGAACCATTGGTCTGCTTAAAAAAAACATCACCCCTCCTTTGTCTCCGGCAACAACGGTAGTGGGCTTGCAGATGACTGTAAATTTTTTTGAACAAAAGTAATTAAAAAGCAAAAAGTACAGGACTTGACGCGTTAAGTGCATGAATTTGCAATTTTAAGCGTTATTAGAGAAATAAAATTTTTTTTAAACAAAGTATCTGATGATCCAATTTTGCTAAGCGTTGTGGATGTGCTCGGGGATTGCTTGTAGGTAGAGGCCCCAATAGGGTGGCGATATGCAGGGTGTACGATATTTCTTGAGATTGTTTTTCTTCGTGCTTGTTATCGTTTTGGCTGGGGCCTTTATTTTTAACTATTATTCATGGATTTTCGCCAAAACTGTTACAGGAAAAATTGTGAGTGTCGAGCGCGTAACTAATCCCAGCGCCATCGTTGGGGGGTCGCGGCTAACGCCAGAACAGATGTTTTCATTTTCGATTCTTATTGAGGGCGATGACGGAAAGCTCTACACCTCAACCTCAGAAGATCGGCAATGGCAGGTGGCTGCTAAAGGTTACTGCGTTAAGGCATTGCTTTATCGTTACCCACCCTGGGATTTAGACAAAGCGGGTACATTTTTTAATGCTCGTTTAAAAGAGCTTAGTCGATGTGATGCTACTAAAGAACCGGAAGTACAGGCGCCAGCTCCTTTGGATACCAAAAACTAGCATTCATGGCTCGCGGGTCAGGCGTAGCCCTAGGTTCTGACAATGGTCACGCACTATAAAAAGAGCGGGCAACAGGCCTGCCCAAACAGCCCCGTGCAATCCTAAAGTTATCCATAATGGTCTTTCATAAAAAAGAATTTGCAGTGCTTCGCCAGCAAAATAGGCAATGGGCCCACTTACTCCACCTGTAAGGACCATAAGCCAAGTTTTTTGTCTGATGATCAACATGCTTTCAAAACTTAATCCCCACAAAACCCACATACTCACAAGCCAGCTTGGTGCAAAGAAGCTGTTGGGTTGAATTTTAAATAGACCTAATTGAATAAGTAATGTGTCAATTGCAAATCCAATGATTGCGAGAGCAATAAAAAAAAGGAATTCTCCCCGAGGTGTTGGTGAAAAATAGATGTGCAATAAAATCCAAATTGGCAAAAGTACTGGTCCTAGCCAGGGGTAACCAGAGCTTGCACCCAGTGCACAGGCCCACCAGCCCAAATAAAAAGAAATAACACTCATAAGGCTGCGAGCCGTAAAGTTCATTCGATTCATCAGTCAAAAGATTGTAGGTCAAAATGGCGAGGTGTCAATGTCACGGACTTCTCTCGTCAGAACGCGTATCAAGAACGTTCATCTATAGGCTCTTGACATCGGTCTCAAACGGATACGTTAACGGGATTTTTTACGTTTCTAGAGTTTTAAGATCTCAGATCTAGGCATTTCAATTTGAGATTGATTAGTAGTGGCAATATTGTAGCGATTCGCCGAGAAGAAAAAAGATTCCCTAATAATAGTTAAGTAACCTATTTTTTTAGCCGAATCACTCCTAGTATGTCTTTTAAAGACGGAGTGGCCGGTGGCGGCGGTTCTGGTTATGTCACCGGAACAAATACGACACTGACGGCGGGTATTGGTTCTAGCCCAGGAAATGATGACGATATTGATTATGTTGCTGGAGTCGGCCGGGCTCCGTCTTCCAATGCTGATGGAGGAGATGGTCTGGTTGTCATTCAGTTTTTCTAACTCTCTTAAAGTTCATTTGTAGAATGTTTGTCTAAGTGCCATGGAGTCATCCCCACTGGTAATGCCATCTACTCTTTTATACGCATTGGCAATAATGTGCATGTAAACTGGAGTTATAGATGCACAAATGAGACTAACGTTAAATTGAAATTTTTTGTTTCAATATGAGACATAAGGCTCAATACAAGACGAGGTAGTTACAAATAGGGGTAAATGATTATTAGAATTTTGCCGACAAGACTAAGGGAGGAATCGGTATGAAAATTTCTAAGACCATAGGCTTGATGGCTGTGGCCTTATGGCTTGCCGGCTGTAGTGATGGCGGTGAGCTTACTTTGGAATCTGGCGCTCGCAAAATCGCTTCGCGAGGCTCTCCATTTGTAGCAGTTAATCAGGGCGGGCGAGCCCTCATTGTGCAGAACGGAAAAACAGCAAGTACGGGAGTTCATGGTTGGGTGACGGTGCAGTCGATTTCAGCGCGTAACATGACCAGCGCCTCGGGCACTGGTCATAGTATGATTGTTAATAAGCCGTCTGCTTTCCGCTAGATTTATTGCTGTGTCTTGAGCACAGGAGTTATCTCAATCTCTTGTTCTCGACCGGCTCGGAGCACTCGCATCTTGGTTTTTTCATTCGCCTTAAGTGCTTGAAGGCAGTAGACGTAGTCTTGAATATTACGTATTTCTATACCTCCCAGTTGCAAAATAATATCTCCAGGTTGAAGTCCGGCCTTTTCGGCCGGAGAATCTTTACTCGTGCCAGAAATGGCAACCCCTTTTAGGGATTCTCGCGTGTAATCTGGTATTGTTCCTAGATAGAGTCGAAAACCTCGGCCAGGGCTACCAAGAGGATGTAAGGCGCCATCAGCTTTTTGATAAGTCACTGGCGATGGATTGGTTTTAGCTAAAGTAATGCCGAGATCATATACTAGGCCTGCTACTTCTGTGATTCCATCGTAATTGATCAAATCGGCCACGTCGGCTGGCGTATGATATTCAGGATGTGCGCCAGTAAAAAACATCAGAGAAGGTATACCGCGCATGTAGAAAGCCAAAGAGTCTGATGGAGTGTATGGGTCACTTTGCGTTTTTATGATGAGATTGCTAGTTAACGCAGATTTTTCTAAGAGATGAGCCCACTCTTTGGCAGAGCCTGTTCCTTGAATTAGAAGTTGCTTATCATAGCGCCCAATCATGTCTAGGTTGAGGTAAGCAAGCGTTGGGCTTTTAATAGTATTTAGGAAATGCGCCGAGCCTAAAATGCCAATTTCCTCTGCCGTCCAAAGACCAAAAATTACATTTTGCGTGAGCTTCAGCTTACCGGATCGCACGGCTTCACTCATCGCGTGAGCAATTTCAAGAACACCGGCCACTCCGGAGGCATTGTCATCGGCACCAGGGTGGATTCCTGGTTGACTGGATAAGGAGTTACCACCTTCTCCCATTCCCAAGTGATCCAAATGGGCGCCAATAACTAAGTTAGATTTGGCTCCTTGCGCTGGCAGCATGGCGACTACGTTGCGAGTCTTACTCCTTTTCAGTTGCAAATCGATATCTGCTTGAATCGACATGGATTCGAGGTTTGAACTAAAGACTTCACCGCTGGCAAGCTTCTTCGTCCAATCTCGACGTGATTGACCTACAGATTTGAGGAGGTTGTCGATCCAATGGTTTGAAAACCGCAACACAGGAAGACCGGCATCCTCACCTCGACCTTCAAACTTTAAGCGCAGAGGAGAGGAAGGTGTCTCGGTATCATCGATAAAAATAAGACCAAGCGCTCCTCTTTGCCTGGCTACCGTGGCCTTGTGTTGAAGACGAGAGTACATGTGCAGATGAAAGCGGCGTTGAGAGCTGACATTTTCGGGAACTCCCGAAAATACCATGACCCATTTGCCTTTTATGTCGGTCCCTGCAAACGAGTCGTAAGCCGGTTGGTCACCTGCTGCGGGCGCAACGATTCCATAGCCGGCAAAAACCAAAGGAGCCGAATTGAACTTGCCTGTCTTGGAATAGGAGAGCGGTATCCAATCCGCATTTAGTTTTGGTCGCCAAATCTTTCCTGCCGATTCAAGAGCCACTGAATTTTCAGAACCTAAGTCAATACCACTGGTGAATTCGTAATTTTGGAAAAATGAACCATCGATAGGTTTAAGTCCCATATCTCGAAAAGCGTTTGCTAAAGTTTGCGTATATTGAGGCTCGGTTTCGCCTCCCGACATACGGCCTAAAAAACGTGAATGCGATAAATATTCAACCCAAGCCTTTGCATCTGCTGACCTTATTTCGGGCTTGAGCTCGCGAACGTTCGGGGTAGTCGGTGGCAGATTTAAGGCTTCTCGTGCGAGTTTGTCGTTCCAAGCCGAAATAAAAAGCTGTGCATCACCTTTTTCAGTGGCTTTAGACCAGACAAGATGGCCTGCGTCCGGGGTAAACACGGGTAAGCCGTCGAAGCCTTCACTATCGCTTACACGCACGGGTGCATGGCGCCCCTGACTATCAACGATGAACAGCTCGAAATTGGCATGTCCAAATTTATTACTGGCGAAAATGATGTAATCGCCGCTGGGGTGATAAAATGGAGCCCAAGAGATCGACTTGAAATCCGTCAGTCGTTTTTCATCTTTGCCGTCGACGCCAATTGTGTAGATGTCTGCGGTGCGCCCGTCGGTATTGAAGCGGCGAAAAGTAATTCTGCTCCCATCGGGCGAGAAAAATGGTCCGCCGTCATATCCCGGTGCTTGGGTGAGTTGTCGTACTTGTGTGCCATCGGCTTTCATAATGTATAAATCCATCATAAAAGACGGGTCGCGCTCAAAAGCAGCCTTTTCTGCGGCAGACATTTGATCGGAATACGCCTTTCGATTGGAGGCAAAAACGATCCATTCTCCATCTGGGGAGTAAGAGGCTTCAGCGTCATAGCCCTTGCTTTTGGTCAAATTAACAAGTTTTTTGCCCTTGAGGTCTGAACGGTAAATGTCATAGGAATCGTCAAAACTCCAACTGTAACGTTTTTTTGGTTGTTTGCGCTCTTCCCACTCAGCTTTCGTTTTTTCAATGACCTGTTTATCTTCATGTGTGCTTGAGAAAATCACATATTTGTTTGATGGGTGAATCCAGGCGCAGGTGGTCTTGCCTTGACCAGGAGATATACGCTGAGTGCTGCCCGAGTTTAAGTCCATCAGATAAATTTGGTAAAATGGATTGTTGGCTTCACGTTCGCTTTGAAAAACCATATAGCGGCCATCTCGACTAAAATAACCTTCACCCGCCCGAGCACCGGCAAATGTGAGCTGACGAGGTGGGCTTAAAAAAGCTTTCGTAGAAATATTTGGCGCAGGAGATGCTGCATCAGGTTTATTGGTCTTAGTGGTTGAGGAACAGCCGGCAAATGACAAAACCAGAGCACTTATACAAAGCGAGGTCGATTTCATAATGTTTTCCCCCAGTAAGATGAGGGTTTTAACACGCGCGTCTCTTGCTCCAAAGTGCTAAAATTAAGGTCGAGGCTTTTGCTTTTTATAGTTTCTCTTTAGACGTTATAGAGCTAGCATCAGGGATTATGCGTTGCATACCTACTGATTTTACTCGCATGCTCAACATCGACATACCTCTTATTGCGGCTCCGATGTTTCTTGTAAGCAATGAAGACATCGTAGTGGAAGCCGGAGAGGCTGGCGGTATTGGAGTTTTTCCTGCTCTCAACTACCGGCCAATAGAAAAATATCGGGAAGTTTTGCGACTTATTCGATCTCGCACCCAAAAGCCGATAGGTGTGAACATCATTGTGAATAAAAGCAACACTCGCCAGCATGAAGATTTGAAATGGGCATTGGATGCTGGTGTTGAATTTTTTATTACTTCTTTGGGAAATCCTCGCTCCGTGATCGAAGCAGCTCACCGAAATGGTGCTAAAGTTGTGTGCGATGTGACCAACCTTGACCATGCTTTGAAAGTTCAAGACATGGGAGCCGACGGAGTCATCGCTGTGGCTCAAGGGGCTGGTGGTCATGCTGGTCCATTGTCAGCCTTGGTGCTTATTCCTTGGTTAAAACGTGAGTTAAAAATTCCAGTGATTGCTGCGGGAGCCATTGCGCATGGCTCTGGGTTGGCAGCGTGTTTGGCTCTTGGTGCTTCCGCAGTTTCCGTGGGGACCCGCTTTATCGCCTCGCATGAGGCCCAAGTAGATAATGCATACAAACAAGCTATAGTTAATGCCAGCGCTGAAGACATTGTCATGACTTCACGAATATCTGGTACGCCAGCAGCAGTGATTCGGACTCCCTACATTGATAAAATTGGAACTGAATTGCCGTGGCTTTTGAAGCGACTCAAAGAACACTCTGCAACAAAAAAATACGTTGTGCCCTTGATTCACTATTTTGGCATGAAGTCTTTAGAAGAGGCTGCTGAAAAGCCATCTTGGAAAAGTGTTTGGAGTGCGGGTCAATCCGTAGGTTTGATCGACGAGGTTCTCTCTGTCCGCGAAATTTTTGAAAAATTCTTGCATGAATACGATGAGGCAAAGGCTCGCTTGCCTTAAATTTAATTTAGCTATCTCAGCCTTTAATGCTTCGGTTGCGCACAGAAAGAGTTAGAGCGTAAGTCATGACTGGCTCATCTGGCTGATCAGCCACCACGGCTCGCCCTGTGAACGTCCGGCTTAAGCGTTCAGATGAGGACAGAGCCTCTTCAATTAAATTGGCGACGGCAGCAGCTTCATCACATATAAAATGAACGTGACCATCGGCTCGCTTTAAAAATTCTGCTTTGAAATCCTTAAATATGAACTCGATCTTTTGACCACTGCGGGCAATTGTTTGAATCGCCTTTAAAGCCACTGAAAGCTCTGCACCCATGCCCAGCGCCCCAAAGTACATTACGCCTACGTGATTGCGAGTGCGACGATCAAGTCGAACTCGAACCACGCTGCGTTCTTCGGTCAGTTCTACAACGCGCGGAGTGATAAAGCCCAGTAGAGGAATCTGCACCGCACAGTAGGCATTTATATAGGCCGTGAGTTTTAAATTCTCACGACCTTCTGGGCTGAAAATCTGACCCAGCTGACTAAACATCGAGCATTCGCTGGCGCAGAGTTTCGTGCACGGACATCAATGAGATTGGCATTTTGTCACCGAAGGAGTTCAAAAAGTCGCGATGGGCATCAAGCTCTGCCATCCACGAAATACGATCGAGGCGGTTGAGTTCGCTAAAATCACTTACCGGATAGTGCTCTAAACCTTCCCAATCGAGATCTTCAAAGGTGGGACTGATGCCCAAAGCTTGCTTTTGGCCTTTGGCCTTGTTTTGAACGCGACTAAAGATCCATTTGAGAACGCGCATATTTTCTGAAAAGCCTGGCCAAACAAACTTGCCCTCGGCATTACGGCGGAACCAATTGACACCGAAGATCGGCGGCAATTTGAGATTTTTGTTTTCAAAAGACAGCCAATGTTCAAAGTAATCACCCATATTGTAGCCACAAAAGGGCAGCATAGCCATAGGATCACGCCGAATCACACCCGTAGCACCAGTGGCTGCAGCTGTCGTTTCAGAAGCTAGGGTAGCACCAAAGTAGACACCTGCACTCCAGCTCTCCAGCTCAGTCACTAAGGGCACTAATTGGGCTCTGCGGCCGCCTAAAATGATAGCCGAAATTGGCACACCCTGGGGGTTATCCCAAGCTGGATCCACCACCGGACACTGATCAATACTGACTGTGAAGCGAGAATTGGGATGAGCCGCGAGTCGGCCACAATCTGGCGTCCAATCTTTGCCTTGCCAGTCGATGAGATGCGCTGGGGCTTGGGGGGTCATGCCTTCCCACCAAACATCGCCATCATCGGTGAGCGCCACATTGGTGAAAATCACATTCTGACGGATGGTCTGCATACAAATGTTGTTGGTTTTTTCGCTTGTTCCTGGCGCTACACCGAAGAATCCAGCTTCTGGATTGATCGCATACAAGCGGCCATCTTCGCCAGGTTGAATCCAGGCGATATCATCGCCAACGGTAGTGATTTTCCACCCAGGCATTGAGGCTGGAGGAGTGAGCATAGCGAAATTAGTTTTTCCACAGGCGCTGGGGAATGCGGCAGTGACATACATCTTCTCTCCCGCCGGTGATTCCACTCCGAGAATTAACATGTGTTCAGCCAGCCATCCTTGTTCGCGCCCCATGTGTGAGGCCAAGCGCAAAGCCAAACATTTTTTTCCAAGCAAGGCATTACCGCCATAACCGCTTCCGAAGGACCATATCTCGCGAGTTTCAGGATAATGCACGATGTATTTTTCAGCATTGCAAGGCCAGACCACATCCTTTTCGCCATCGTTTAGAGGTGATCCTACTGTGTGCATGCAACGGACGAAATCTGTTTGAGAATCAAGTTTTGCCCAAACTTGCGCACCCATGCGAGTCATACGTTTCATGTTCACAACCACGTAGGGTGAATCAGAAATTTCAACTCCGATCATGGCTAAAGGAGAATCAAGCGGTCCCATGCAGAAAGGGATGACGTAGAGAGTGCGTCCGCGCATACAGCCTTTAAAAAGGCCGCTCATTTGTCGGCGCATTTCGGCTGGTTCTCGCCAGTTGTTATTGGGACCCGCCGTTTCTTGGGTTTGTGTGCAGACAAAAGTTCGGTCTTCGACGCGAGCGACATCTTTGGGGTCGGACCAGGCTAAGTAACTATTTGGTCTTAAATTCTGATTGAGACGTCTGAGCGTGCCTTGTTGAACCATCAAGTCCAATAGATTCTGATCTTCAGACTCGCTCCCATCGCAAAAGTGAACCTGTTGTGGTTGACAGAGTGCGATTGCATTTTCGACAAATTCACGGAGTGCGCGATTTTGCGTCGGCCATTGAGAAACCATGTTTCCCCCATTTGGAAAATAAAATCAGACCCGGGTTTATAAACTTTGAACAGCGGAATAGCGCCAAAAAATGCAAGGCGTCAACAAACAGACCAAGTCAAATTGAATGCCAAGAAGCCTCATGTTACCTGATATTTAGAACTGGAGGCACCACTATGGATCACACCACTGAAATCGTGGCCACGGGACTCTTCGCGTTGGCGATTCTGCACACTTTTGCGGTTAGTCGTTTTCAGCATTGGGCGGGGTTATATCGAGAGGGGTCTGCCGCCGAAAATTTTTTGCATTTGTTGGGTGAAGTTGAAGTTGTGTTTGGTTTGTGGGCAGGAGTTCTGGTGACTTTTCTGCTTGCGCGTTTAGGTGTGCATGGCGTGGTTGAGTTTTTGAACTCGCTTAATTTTACTGAACCCGCCTTTGTTTTTGTCATCATGACTGTTGCCTCGACTCGGCCTATTTTAAATTTTGCGGCCTGGATGATTGATACACTGGCTCGCAGTCTTCCGCTTCCGAGGTCGATCGCCTTTTACGGTGTCGCGATGGTTGCTGGTCCTCTGCTGGGTAGTTTTATCACGGAACCTGCGGCGATGACCGTTACGGCCTTGTTGCTTTTGGAGCGCATATTCAACGCCCGTCTTTCGTTGCCATTAAAGTACGCAACAATCGGACTTTTGTTCGTCAATATTTCTATCGGCGGAACATTAACCCATTTTGCAGCTCCCCCTGTATTGATGGTGGCTCCCAAGTGGGGTTGGGACTTTATGCATATGCTGACCAATTTTGGTTGGAAAGGTGCTCTGGCCTGTTTAATTTCTACCGCCGGCGTGGTGGCGTTTTTTAGGAAAGAGATAAAAAAGATACCAATGCGGCCCACAATTCGAAGCAAAGTGCCTGTTTGGGTAACAATCGCGCATCTCATTTTTTTGAGTGTGATCGTGTTTACTGCTCATTATATGGTGCTGTTTTTGGGAGTCTTTCTCTTTTTTCTTGGGCTGGTCACGGTGACTAAAGAATACCAAGAAGAATTGAAACTGCGTGAGGGTCTTTTGGTTGGCTTCTTTCTCGCCGGTCTCGTTGTTTTAGGTAATTTGCAAAGATGGTGGTTGGAGCCGATTCTCACCAGCTTGGAGTACGTACAACTTTACGTAGGCACGACCTTGTTGACGGCTGTCACAGACAATGCGGCTCTTACTTATTTAGGATCCCAGGTTCCCGGACTTAGTGAGCATGCGCGCTATGCGCTGGTTGCAGGTGCCGTTGTTGGAGGAGGTCTGACGGTGATTGCAAATGCTCCCAACCCGGCGGGTTACGGAATTCTCAATCCTGCCTTCGGCAAAGATGGTATCAGCCCATTTTATCTTTTCTTGGGTGCATTGCCGCCGACTTTAGTCGCCGGACTTTGCTTCTGGGTGCTTTAGTCGAGACTTCTCGAATCTTGACTCGCTTTTGGTCGACAGAGGGACTTTGAGTTCTTTGTTCCTTGGGCTCAACGTGCCTAAAATAGAGTGAGTCTTCGAGGAGTGGTCGATGATCCAGATATTGCTTCATCTCAGCATAGTAATGTTGATGGCTGCGCCAGTATACGCGGCTGATAATAAAAAAAATGACCAAAATGAATCCGCCAACGAGATTGCGCAGATTCTTGATAATATGGGTTATCCTGAATTGCAGGTTGTTCCGAGAGCCAGTGAACGACTGCGCATCGAGGCTAAGGCTGAGCGTGGTGCTTGGTTTTTACACCACTGGCCAACAGAGCTAGCCGGTGCGGCCACTCTCACAGTGGGCTTGATGGGTGCAGGTTCGCAAAAAGAAGATCTCTCTTCCGATGATAAGCGTACGGCTGATTCTGTAGTCCTTGTGACTAAAGCGGTGGGTCTCGGATGGATCGTGGGCGGGCTGGTGCTTGGTGCGCAGTATCCTTACCTGAGTGGCATGAGGACCATTGCAAAGTATCCGGGCAAGGATGATCGTTCAATTTTGACTAGAGAACGACTGGCTGAAGAAGCTCTAGAGAAACCAGCGCGAACCATGCGGGTTCTCAAGCATTTTTCGGTGTTTTCAAACTTTGCTATCAATGCGGCCAATTTTCCTTATTTGAATAGCGAAGGTAAAGTCATTGCCGGTGTGGGTGCGATCTTGTCTTTTTTGCCCTACATGTTTGAAGATCATACGGTGAATGTTTTTGATAAACACATTGAGTACAAAAGAAAAATCTACGCTCCAATAAAGTCGGCCTCATTTATTTTTGACTCTGAATATAAAACTCTAACACCGATGACTCATCTCGTATGGTTTTTTTAAATTCAGTAATGTCTCTGTTATTCTTTTTTAGTCAGCCGCATCTCGCTTTTTCATACTCACAGGAAGATCATAAGCCTACGGCTCGCGACCTTGCTCTACAGGCGCAGGAAGATGTTTTGTGCTGGTCCACAGTCGAGTTCAAGCGGGCCTTAAATTTTATGCGCCAGAACAAGTTTATCGTAATGAACGAAGTTGGCTCGAGGCAGCTTGCCGAGAGGGTGGCTCGCGGTTGCAATGGCGCTAGTGAGCGCTTTGAGAAGATGTTGGCCATGCTTAAAACGATTGGTCTATCCGATAAAAAAGCTTTGGAAATAGCACTTGAGTTTTCCGGCTACGATACGGAAGTTCAAACCAATTTTTTGGAGATATTTAACAAAGCTTTTCTGTCTGAATTTTTTGACTATGATTACACGAGCGCCGCTCGCCTTGCTTATGAACTCTCTAAGGAATTTAAGGGTGATCCCGTGCAGGTGCGCGAAGATTTCATTGAGCTGGTGCGGTTTTGTAAAGATGGAAAGAAGCTCGACTTGCCACTAAATTTTTGCGCTGAATTTGCGGTCAAAGTGGCTAAATTAAGTCAGTACTACGAAGAAGGTGTGCGACAGCCTTTTTATAGCTTTTATACGGCACTGCGCGAGCGTAAGGATCTATCGCTCGATATGAAGACGGCCTTGGACATATCTTACAACGTTCTCAAGGCAGGGCCACGCGCTGTAAAAAATTTCATGGAAGCATTCGAGTTTGGTTTGTCAGATAAAGGACTTATGATGACGAAAGATGAGGCTCTGAGCTTCGCATTGAGAATGGCACGCAGATCTCATGTGGGTGATGCGCCTCCCGTAATTCCTAGTAAAAAAGTTAGGCCCGAGGCGGCGCGTGCTGCGGCTTTATAATAATATTTTTTTACTCTGCTTAGCCGCAAGTCATGCGGCGTTTGCAACCGATTTGATTCCAAATGCGACGGTCGCTGTTGCAACAAAAATTATTGAGCTCGAGTGGGATGCTGTCGATAAAGCTGAAAGTTATGAAGTTCGTCTGACTCCTGAGTTGGGCGGAGTTGCCTTTTTGTCGATGGCTTTGGAGAATAGATTGACCAAAGAAATTCCTCTTGGCCGTTACAGTGTCGAAGTTCGGGCAAAAATAAAAGATGAAGACAAGTTTAGTCCTTGGAGTGAAAAAATTGAATTGGAAGTGATGAGTAAAAGTACCCTCCCTTTGCGGCCGGCAGATGGTGCTGTCATCACGGCTGAGGGTAAAAAAAATGTTGCTCTGGAATTTGCGTGGGCCCCGGTCGAGAAGGTGAAGGAATACACTGTTCGCGTGTGGAGCCAAGCTCGTAAGAATAAGCCTTGGGTTTTTAATACCAGTAAGACGCAAAAGACTCTGAATATCCCCCCGGGTGAAGTGTATTATTGGCAAGTTTTTTTTGATCGTTCCGATGTCATTTCTTATAATCAAAATCCTCCAATTTTCTCTTTTTCCCTCCAGGGTAAGCAGCTTGTGCGTCCCGAAATAACCACGCAGGTGGAGTCTGGCAAGGTGAAGGTTTTCTCTTGGAAGGCTTCACCGGGGGCTGGGGGGTACACTGCAAAATTATCCTATAGGCCCCTGGATGAGGAGCAATACCAGCTGCTGCGAAAGGTAACCTTGAAGCAGCCCCTTTGGCCGGCCCAATCCTTGCGTGCGGGGCAGTACAAACTCGAGATTCAGGCTTTTGCACTCAAGCGCGCGCCATCGCAGATCGCAGAATTTGAGTTTGTGATTAAGCCTACTGTCGATGAAATGCAAAGGGCCTTGAACAGTTTGGCGGCAGACCAGCCATAGGCAATATCAGAAAAACTTGCACGGTTGTCGATTTTACTCCCCTTACAAGAGCTTGATTTTGTCACTGAAACTAAAGTATGCCAACGCCGCACTGGCATTTGTGTTGCTTTGACGAGTTGTCACAGCAATTAAATTTGGTGGAGGGTGGCGATTTGGGGTCGTTGGCGCGGACGGTTGTTCTTTTATTGGTGGCGATCAATCTAGGTCTTGGGGAATGCGCACAGTCGCATGCGCAAACACAGGAGGATCCCGAACAGGGGTGGGCTGAAACCAATGTTGGCTTTGATCTCATAAAATTCTACACTCGCGAAATAACACCTTGTAAAAAATCGGTAGAAAACTTTTTTAGCTGCCTAGAGCTCGTTGCCGGAATGGGTGCGCAGTTAGAACCTAAGCAAGTGCTTCTTCCCAAAGATGTGCAGAGTTTATACCCTGAAATTCGATACTTAAAAGTCAAAGACATGGGTGAAGTGTTCTTAGCCATCGTGACTTCTTACGGAGCACAGGAAAGTCGTTTGAAAATTGCTTCAAAGGAGAAGGAAAAATTCAACTTACTCCGCCAAGCGGCTGCATCCATGTTTAAGCGTAAGGCCGGCATTAATTTTGAGAAGCTTGTTGCGCAACTTTTGCGGCAAATACCAGCAAGCATCTCGCGGCAACGCGCCATAGGCATGGCGGTGAACAGGATGCTCAAAGCTAAAGATGCGCATGCCTACATTACTCCGATTCATCATTTTGAGTCGAGTGCCCGAGAGCCAAGCTCGGTATTTACGGGTATAGGGATTTTTTTTTCCCAGCACCTTGAGGGAATTCAGATTTTGAGCGTCAAAGAAGGTGGCTCGGCAGAAAAAGCCGGACTGTTGGCTGACGATATAGTGTTATCTATTGATGGAGTATCGATGGCTGGACTAAGTCTGCGCAAAGCCATGTCTGTGATTAGCGGTCCTGAGGACACCGTCGTAAAATTGAAAATTCGTCGTCGCGTGGATGCTGAGAACCAAGAATTTGAGCTGGGTGTACGGCGGATCCGCATCGCAGAAGCCAACCTAAAATTTAAAACTTTTTCTGATTTCGATGGGTCTGTTGAATACATTAAGCTTGCGTCATTCATGGATGATAGCGCTTGTCATCGTATATCCGAACACTTGAAGAGCTTGTCCCCTGACGCTAAAGGCATAGTTCTCGATTTGCGAAATAATTCGGGCGGCTTTCTTGATCAGGCGATTTGTATTGCTGGCCTATTTATAGGTCCTGAGACTGTGGTTATTCGCCGCAAGGTACGCGGAGGTGTCACGCAGCCAGAGGACTATGAGCTTAAAAGCGATTCTCAAAAGATGACATCGCTTCCCTTGGTTATCCTTATCGATCATATTTCGGCGAGTGCTTCTGAGGTGGTGGCGGGTGCCATTCGTGATCATAAGCGAGGCTGGTTGCTCGGAACTCGCACGGCGGGCAAAGGTACCGTGCAGACGGGCAAACCGTTATTTTATAGCTATCATTCTCCGGAGTTGTTTATTTTTGAAACCAGCCATCGCTTTTATTCGCCCTTGGGGGAGGGAATTCAAGGTGTTGGTTTGCGGCCCAACTTTGAGGTCTTTAGCGACCTAAAATCGCCTGACGAGAATCGTAAAGTGATGCGTTTGATGGAACTCGTGCCAAACACCTTGCCGCCTGAGCCAGTCAAACCAGCGCTCATGGATGATGAGGAGAATCATCTCAAGCTAAAGAGTTGTATGGACCAAGGATTGGCTGAAAAGATTTTTATGGACCGTTTCAAGCCCCTGCAGCCTAGGCATCCAGACTTACAGCTTTTAAAGGCGCAAGAACTTTTGAGCTGCGCTCGGTCGATTTAGTCAGGCAATTGCGCAAAGATCGGCTCCGAGCTAATCTTCAAGAATGGATATCAAAAATTCTGAAATTTTAATAACCGGTGCAAATCGAGGGATTGGTCGGGCCGTGGCTAGCATGTGCGCACGTGAGGGTGCATGTTTGCATTTGGTTAATCGCTCTTTAGAATCTAATCTTGAAGCCGAGCTCTTGGCCTTAGGGGCGGCAAAGGTGTGCCTCTATCAGGCTGATCTTTCGACTCGTGGGGGAGTTGAGGACTTTTTGACTGCACACGGATCCATCATTAGCCCGGATATTTTATTTAATAACGCTGGTCAGTTGACGGGTGGCCTATTGGAAAATCAAAGTCTCGATTCCATTTACTCGTTATTGCAAGTGAACGTGTCTTCATTGATCCACTTGAGCAAGGCTTTTTTGCCGGGAATGCTCGCGCGACGTAAGGGTAAAATCATTAATCATGCCTCTGTGGCAGCGTACATGCATTTTCCAGCAAGCAGCGTTTATTCTGCGAGCAAAGCCGCCGTCGTCGCTTTTACCGAATCTTTACGTGCCGAGCTAAAGGGCACCGGCGTTTCAACTTTGTTATTGGTTACCCCGGGAGTAAAAACTCGAATGTTTGATGAGATAGCACAAAAATATGGTCAGAATATGGACACCAGTTTTTTGTCCTCGATCTCTCCGGAACTTTACGCTGAAAAAATTCGGCGTGCAATTTTGCAAGATTTGCCAGTGCTTCAGCCAGGTGGTGTAACCGGTTTGGGTCTCGATATCGCCAAGCATATGCCGGGTCTATTTCGGGCCGCGGTTCTCAGAACCTTTCGTCGCTAGGGAGACTTGCGATTCTACATTTGCCGCCTCTGATTAGAGATCTTGCCGTAATTCTTGCGACAGCCGGAGCCGTTACACTTTTATTTAAACGTATCGGTCAACCGGTTGTGCTTGGTTATCTATTAGCTGGGTTCTTGGTGGGGCCAGAGGTGAGTTTCTTGCCTACGGTGCAAGAGAAAGAGGCTATTAAAACC
Source organism: Bdellovibrionales bacterium (assembly GCA_038144835.1). Taxonomy (GTDB): domain Bacteria; phylum Bdellovibrionota; class Bdellovibrionia; order Bdellovibrionales; family UBA1609; genus JALHOQ01. The sequence goes on along the minus strand of JAYQON010000025.1, from coordinate 2,097 downwards.
TGGGCCGAAATTGGTGTTATTGTTTTGCTGTTTGGTCTCGGTCTTGAGTTCAGTTTTAAAAAGCTACTGGCGGTAGGGCGAGGCGCTGCGATTACGGCCTTCACAGAAATTCTGTTTATGTTTGGCCTAGGGTATATTACCGGTCAGGCGCTAAATTGGAATTTCATGGATAGTCTTTTTCTGGGTGGAATTTTATCGATTTCATCGACCACAATCATAATTCGAGCTTTGGATGAGTTGGGTCTTCGCCAACGCCGTTTTGTGCAGTTAGTGTTTGGAGTGCTCATTGTTGAGGATTTGGTTGCGGTGCTTTTGTTGGTGCTTCTATCTACGATTGCTGTGACTCATTCTTTCGCGGGCATACAACTTTTATCATCAGCCGCTAAGCTGGGTTTTTTTCTTTCTATCTGGTTTTTGGGCGGGATCTTTATTGTGCCTTGGTTCTTTCGAAAGACCCGCCATTTGATGAACGAGGAAACGTTTTTAATAGTGGCGTTGGCATTATGTTTGATCATGGTCATATTTGCTACTCACGTTGGTTTTTCACCCGCTTTGGGTGCATTTATTATGGGATCGATTTTGGCTGAAACTCCAGATGGCGAGAGAATTGAGCAGGCGCTGAGGTCTGTTCGCGACCTCTTTGCAGCGATATTTTTTGTGTCTGTGGGTATGCTGATCGAGGTTGCTCCCCTTAAGGAACATTGGCTTGCTGTGGGAGTCATCACACTGATAACAATTGGTGGCAAGTCTCTAAGCACCTCTCTTGGCGCCCTGATGGGGGGCCAAAGTATAAAAACCGCAGTGCAATCTGGAATGAGTCTAGCACAAATCGGAGAGTTTTCTTTTATTATTGCGACACTGGGTTTGAGTCTAAACGTCATCTCAGATTTTCTTTACCCTGTGGCTGTGGCAGTTTCGGCATTCACGACACTTTCTACTCCATACATGATTAGGGCTAGTGAACCTTTTTATGTTTGGTTGCATCAAAAATTGCCTGATAGTCTACGTAATCGCTCCGCTGAGCAATTGAGTCGATCTGTGAAAAATCATGAGCGTGCGTCTTTTCAAGATGAGATTCTGCGTTTATTTCTAAACTCAGTGGCCGTAGTGGCTCTAGCCTTGGCATTTAAGCTTTTTGTCTTTGAATTTTTGCAGACTCAATTTGGTAGTGAAAAATGGGCAACGATAATTTCATTGGGCGCCGCTTTACTTTTGTCTTTGCCTTCTCTTTGGGCCATTGCTGCGGGTGCTGCGGTAGAAAAAACAAGAGTTTATCGCTTTGATGATGTTCGCGCATTAACTGCACAGGCTTTGCTCGCTCTCTCCGCGCGTATTGTGTTGGCGCTTTTTCTTCTCGGTTTTATAGTGGTACAATTTGCTTCGGCTATTCTTTCAATGGTTTTAATTGTTGGTGCGGCAGTTTTCATTGGCTTTCTAGGAGCCCGAAATTTCACACTGGTTTATAAATGGTTGGAGAATCGATTTTTATTTCATCTCAATGAAAAAGAAATGACCGAGTCGAATATGCATATTCCGCCGCTAGTGCCTTGGGACGTGCACCTAACCAAACTTGAAGTTTCATCCGAAAGCAGCTTGCTGGGGATGAGATTGTTTGAAATTAAGGTGCGAGAAAGATACGGAGTTACGATTGCCATGATTGAACGTGGTCGAAAGCGTATCATCGCCCCTCGCCGAGATGAATTATTGATGTCTTGCGATCGTCTAGTAGTTATTGGTACCGAGGAGCAGCTTGCTGGTTTTGCTCATGATTTACACCCTTCTGTTGAGGGGGTAAATCTCGGGCCTTCGGACTCGACTCATTTTGGTCTTTATTCTCTCAAGGTAAAAGGGCAGTCTGGCTTTGTTGGAAAAACGATTCGAGACTCAGGTTTGCGTGAGATGACCGATGGCATAGTGGTGGGGATAGAGCGAGAGGTTGCCCGGATTTTAAATCCTGACTCTTCGGAAATCCTTCGCGAGGATGATCTCCTGTGGATTGTTGGTAGCGAGAGAAAAATATCGGCTCTTGCCGATGAAGCTCTGGCATGAATTTTGGATAAAGTCCAGGTAGAGGCGGTGCAACCCGCCTAATCCTTT
>JAYQON010000024.1:614-31355 GCA_038144835.1 Bdellovibrionales bacterium | reverse complement strand
CCGCCGGGGGCGGCAACACCGGCGGAGGCAATGGCGGATATGGTGGCGGCGGTGGCGGTCACAGTGGAGCCAATGCCGGTGGCGGTGGTGGTGGTTACTCTGGCGGATCAGGCGGCTACTACAACAATGTCAGTTTATATAGAGCTGGCGGCGGCGGCGGATCCTTTAACTCAGGACTCAACCCTGTCTTGATTGACGGAAACTCAGTGAATGACAGCCCCGCAGACCATAACGGACAAGCAATGATTGAAAAAATTAACGCCGGCATTTGCTCAGCGTCGCAAACTTTTCATCACATTGGGGCCAATCAAACCTACACAATTCCCATGGGAGTGACATCCATCGTAGTGAAACTATGGGGAGCCGGCGGTGGCGGAATCACCAGTGCATCAGGCACAAACAAAGGTGGTGGTGGTGGATTTGTTAGCGGCACATTGGCGGTCACGCCTGGGGAGTCACTGACGATCATAGTGGGGGGAGGCGGCAAAACTCACAATGGGGCTAGTGGTGGCGCTGGTGGTTTTGGTGGCGGAGGTTCTGGTTCTGATGGCGTCAAAGGTGGTGCTGGCGGAGGTGGTCGCTCGGCGATTCGCAGAGGCAATACGGAACTCGCCACGGCCGGAGGTGGCGGCGGCGGCGATGCCGGACACAGCAGTGGAACCATAGTTGCCCATGGAGGTGGCGGGGGTGGAGTTTCTGGATCGCCAGGTAGCACAAATGGAGGAACCGCAGCCGGTGGTGGAACCGCATCGGCCGGTGGAGCAGGTGCAATTTCATCCAGTGACACGGGCCAATCTGGCTCTCAGTTCACCGGTGGTCATGCGGTGGGAACATCAACCACATCTTATGGCGGCGGCGGCGGAGGTGGTGGCTACTACGGAGGTGGTGGCGGCACCACCGCTGATTACAACTCTGGTGGTGGCGGCTCTTCTTACATCGGCGGGTTAACCGGCGGGTCGACGAGCACGGGATCAGGAAACACTCCTGGCGGCGCCGGTGACTCGGATTACTCCACTGGCATCGGGGTTGGCGCCACCAGCACGGCCGACGGAGGCAATGGCAAAATCATAATCAATTGCCAATAACATCTATAATCTGATTAAGTTTAATTTTTCGCATACAAGAGTGGTGCTCGCAAACATCGACGGTGCAAAACTGAAATCTCTCGTCGTTCTTTGGTCCTTCCGTTCGACAAGAGACGGACGCACGCAAAACAGGATTTCTAGACAATTCGTAGCAATGCCAATCACCAACACAACCTGGACCAAACAAAAAAGTTGTTTTCAAACCCAAAGCCACAGCAATGTGCCCAGGCCCTGAATCATTGGCTAATGCTGCTTGCGCGCGCGAGACCACAGCCATAAAATCACGCAATCCACCGTCGTCAAAGAGAGGTACGTTCAAGCGTGCACACTCTTCACGTAATCCCCACTCCTCACTTACTGCTCGATCAATCACCACCAATGGTTGTTGGAGACCCGCCTTCGCGACTCGCTCAACAACCGGTAACCATAAATCTTTGGGATAACGCCGCAGGTGGTGACCTGCTCCGGGCAAAAAGGCAAGCCGGGCTTTGTCTTCATTACCACCGCAAGCACGTATACGCTGACATACTAGATCTTCCGCTCGTTTTTTCTCTTCGTTTGTTAACCATAAAGAAGTTGGCAAAGTCGGTCCTGAAAAACCCAAAGCTTCTAAAATCTGGTGATCACGAGAAATCGCATCTTGCAGCCGAGCAGGCGCCGACAAAGTTACTGAGCCTTTGGGGGTGTGCATCCAACTGTGATGATGAAGGGCGAGGCGCGAACCGCCCGCCAGCCAAGCCCAACGACACAACGAGGTTGTGGCATGAAAACCCATAACCCACTGATACTTTTGTGATCGCAAAGAATAGAGCGTCTTAATTAACTCCCAGCGCCCCTTACCAGAAAGGAGATGCAACTTATCTATGGCCGGGTGGTTATGCAAAACCGCCTGATTGGTTGCAAAGGTCAACGCATGAATTTCGGCATCAGGCCATTCACGCCGCAATTGAGACAACGCTGATGTCCAAATCACCGTGTCACCGATGGCGCGGAGCTTGATCGCAAGAATTTTGGCTTTCACAGGCCTGAGGCTAAATCACTCCCAACGTATGGTAAATGAAAAACTGGGATAAATAATGGTGCGAGCATGAGTGACTTGCGACAAACTGGTGTCGACAATTTCTTCGTTGAATGAGAGCTTATACCAATTGATTTTAGCACCCACTGAGACAGTATCCCACATCGAATACATGTAGCCAGCTTCAACCTTCATACTACTGCCGCGGAGTTCCGACACCGTCGATCCCGAACTGTAATTAGCCTTTGTGATTAAATTATAAATCAGACCAAGAACCCAATTGCGGTCTTTATTAAGGTACCAGGTGACCTTTGGGCCCATATCCGTGACGGTAAGGCTCGTCTCGGTGCCCGGGTTATCAGAAAAAGTCGATGCCGAATAGGCCCAACCCAGAACCCACGACCCACGCTTGTCCAAGTTTAATCCCAGAGTAAAATCCCAAAGTAAACGCCGGTAACTGTAATTATCGCTGTCATAAGTAAAGGCATCGGTAAAATAAAACACATTTGCGTCCATCACCGGTACAACCGCATGTGCCCCACGACTAAATACCACCATGAAAAGACTAAGAGCAAAAATACGCATCAGCCATAGTGTAGCTCATGACATAAAAAACCATGGAGACCAGATCAGTTAAACCCACGGCACAAAGTCTAGTCAGTCATCTCGACCATTGACTGATCACCCCCCATTGCTAGTCTTTCTCAAAATACTGTCTCTACATTTAGTGTTTTTTATCAAGGAGAGTAATTAATGAAAGCATGGTTGCTGGCGGCGATTTTATTGAATTTAAGTACTGTCACCTTCGCTGAAGAGCCACGCGAATTGCCAGGGACTTGCCTGAGTGGCATCTGTGATCTGTGTTTTTCACCTAAAGAGGCCTGTGACCAAAAACTGATTGCCTATATTAACACGACCAAAACTTCCTTAGACATCGCTATTTACAGTATCACCCTACCCGATATCGCCAGCGCCATCATCAAAGCCAAACAACGCGGAGTGAACGTGCGACTTATCGCGGATTACAAATCATCTTTTATGAAAAGCTCAATGACCAACGAGATCAAACAAGCTGGAGTTCCTGTCAGATTATGGTCGGGAGAGAACAATCTTGGTGGCCTTATGCACCACAAATTTGCAATTGCCGATAGCCACATGGTGCAAACTGGGTCCTACAACTACTCAAGAAACGCCACCAAACGCAATGCCGAGAATCAAATCTATACCGTCGACCCAGTGAGTATCCGCAAGTTCACTAATGAATTCGAACGCCTATGGAATCAATTGCAATAACCTGCAAGTCAACAAAGAGCCAGATTCAATCTGGCTCTTTGTTCTCAGCAATCGTCTGATCAACGACACATGGATTCCATCGGAAAATGAATTTCCGCGCCATTTATAGCCTCAATGTACATCGTATTGCCATCCACGTTGTGATACCAGATATCAGAATCCGCACCGGCGCCAACACGACCGGTATCCAAATCCACCGTGTAAGAAGTAGGAATATTAATGCGAGCTGTGGTTCTCGGCGCATAGCCATCAAGAACTCGGCCAAACAAGGTGATTTCTTTGAGAATCAAAGAGGGGTAGCCACTGCTCATAGGTGCGCCCCAAGTGAAGAGCAATTTGCCCCAAGTATTGCGATTGGTATGCACAATCGCCACGCCCCAACCCTTGTTGTCGCCTGAAAGTAATAATTTTCCCTTATGTTCTGAATTGTATTGGTTGCGACTCATTCTATCACTGACTGTGCGCACATAGTTGCTCGGATTAATTAAGAAGTTCTTGTACATTAAGCTGTCAAACTCATCATATATCGTTGAGCAGTCAAAGTTTCCCGCGTAAGTCACTGAAGACAGCATCATTCCAAGAAGCAAAGTTGCTAGTGGTTTCATTGTTCCCCCAAAGTTGTTGATCGTATTTCGCGTCCTCGCACGCCCTACGAGTCAGCAACTTCGGTGCCAGCAATTTTAGTATCAAAAGGAGCCTACCGCCGTAATAAAGGCGTGAGGATTTTTACGGCGAACTGCTCGCACCAGCGAGTTCACGCCGTCTCTGTTCCTCCTGCTCTACCTTTTGAATTTGGCGCGCGGCCTGTTCGTGAGCTTGGAGCGACATTTTGTTGGCGGCGGCAATTGAACGGCTATCAAACCCAGCAGCAGCAAGCGCCTGAGGTGAAGAAAGATCTGAAGCTGGAACAAAACTACCATTTGGCAATTTCACGCCTTCGGGTGAAATTTTGTAGCCACTCTGAGAAAGTATTCGCATTCCATTCTGCACGTTCGTATTGATCTGGGTCGCATTGAGGTAGGGATTTGGTTGCACAACGGGAACAACGGTTCCATAAGCGACAGTCTGAGTGGCTGTTTTTTGGGAGTCCCGTGCCGCTTGCTGATTCATCATTCCTTGCATCATTAACATCATACCCATCATACACATCAACGGATTTGGTGGCTTAGCCGCTGAACACATTCCCAACATCATTCCACCCATCGCCATATTCATGATGGCTCCATTGCTATTCGCATTCTGACTCTGAGCGGCGGCGTTGACAGTCGAAGGAGCCTGCTGAATGACAGTGACAGGAACGGGTGTCGTCACTTGCGCTAAAGTTCCCGTGGCGAAGGCCGCGAGTACCAACAAAGTCATCTTTTTCATTTTTAAGCTCCTTCGATCCAAACCCATAATGGGCCAGGAGTGGAACTCTAAATTTAAATTGAATCACGGGTTTTAGGGTAAGAATCTTGCTAGCAACAATGAGAGGGGATTTAGGTGTCTCGAGTTGAGACACCTCTTTAAAATCAGGGAGAGTTTGAGGAGCGTGTACCTCCCCGCTTGCTTTTTATAACAAATTCTTCGGTCAGTGCCTGATAGAAGTCCGCGGCCTCTTGCATCTCTGGTGAGGTGGTTTCAGGCCAAGACCAGATCTCTACCCGACAACCGCGCGAACGTAGGTACCAGATCAAAGGCAAAAAGTCTTTATCTCCCCCTAAAATAATGGCCACATCAATTTTTTCGGCCATAGTGACGGCATCTATCACTAAAAAAGTGTCCGCATTTTTTGATGGCCTACGGATTTCCCCACCCAAACTGCCCCAAAACGATTCGAAGTCGGGAGAGATTTCCTTATGAATGGGCTTATAATACAAAATTCGAATGATTTCCCGATCCCCGACTCGCTCGAGGATTTTTTTATAATCCGTGCGGCCTTCGTGGTGTTTCAATCCAGACATTTCAATGTTTTCAGCGTCGACAAAAATTCCCACTTTTTGAAAGAGCAGGTTCTTGGTGGCCTTGGTCGTGGGTTTAGATTTTTTGATGGGATCTTGGTGCGCCATATATCCCCCTTAAGTTGTAATCTTCTTTTACTTTTTACCTAAAGTAACATTTTTTTGTAACTTTCTAGCGAATTACTAAGTCTATGAGCGGCATAAATTTGGAATATTTGATGGTTGAACTCGCCACTTATCCTCTGAGTGAATGAGTCACCCTGGGCCTTGCCAACCCGAAGACGGGCCAAGTCAGTTTGGTCCGTCTTTTTTACTTTTTTTGATGCTTGCTGGTAATCACAGTTTTGATATTTCCGCGCACACTAAAATCACCAACGACTTCAATTTCCCAGGGATCCAAAAGTTTTACTAAATCGTCGAGAATCAGATTGGTGACATCCTCATGAAAGATCTTTTGGTCACGAAATTGGTTGATATAAAGCTTGAGAGATTTTAATTCCACACACCATTTATGCGGGACGTATCTTATGCGGATGATCGCAAAGTCAGGAAAGCCAGACCTTGGACATAAACATGTAAATTCTGGACAGGTGAACTCTACCGTGTAACGGCGCACGAGCGTGCGGTTTTCAAAGCGCTCCAATTGATTTTCTCGAATCGCTTTTTCTCCATAAAGCTCAGTGCTTGAGCCTGCTTCTGTCGACATAGTAAACACCTTTTGAAATACTTCTAAACGTGTAAAAGCCTTAGCATTTCGCATAGACCACAGCAATGCAGTCGGCCTTGCTTTGCGCCGCGTTATTTGTTACGAGTAAATTATGCACCCGTTTTTTTCCGTACATTTCTTTGTGTTTCTTGCCTCTTTTTCGCTTGTTGCTTGCGTCAGCAACTCCGAACGGGTTACTTGCGACCAGCGCGATTGGTATGAACTCGGATGGCGCGATGGATCTCAAGGTGCAACTTTAGATCGTCTGGCTTTTCATCAAAAAGATTGCCGCTCTGCTATCAAAAGCAAATGGGAAACCCTATACATCAATGGCCGCAATGCGGGTCTGGTGGAGTTTTGCGCTCCTGAAAACGCCTTTGAATTAGGGCGCATGGGACTACCCTATTTGTTTGTCTGTCCACCCACAGTTGAAGCCAACTTTCTGTCTGCCTACAGGCGTGGACAAGTGGCCCGCCGTCTTGAACTAGAGGGTAAAGAATTGAATGCGAAGATTGATACTCTATCTCAACAGATGAAATTGGCTGCTGACGAGATAGAACGTCGACGTATCAATAGTGAACTAGATAGCCTTAGAAAGCGTCGCGCTCAGAATGACCGCGATCTGGCTAGCGTGAGTAAATAAAAAGTCCGGCCTCTCGACCGGACTTCAATTTCAAAAATTTTTAATTATTGTTTAGCGGCGGGCATGCACTTCAAAAGTACCGCGGCAACCACTAGAAACCCATACCCCCGCTTGATACAAGCCAAACGTGCGACCTTCAACACAGGGAGTGCTCGACATCTGGCGGAGCAAACGAACACCGACTGGCCAACCTCCACCAATCGCACATTGAGTGGTCATGCGCCCCCAACTGGAGCAATCAATGACTTGAGTAAAAGTGCGACCGCCGCCGCCGCCACCACCAAAATCGCGTTCAATAGCCACGATGATTCGTCGTACTTTGTGATTGCCCTCTAAAAGAATTTGCCAAACCCCATCGTGCCGACGATTTTCATTGCGAAATTCAGTACGAACAAAAGTGTTTTCGTTGGGACGGTTGAAGTTTTCAGGTGAACCGTAAACTCGTTGACTGTAAGACACCCAGTCACCAACTTTGAGCGCAGCCGTTCCGCGTCCAAATTTAGTTTTACTCAAAATCATGACTCCGCGGAGATTATAGTCGCGAGCGTCAATACCATGTTGATCACGAAGCATCTGCTTCAAACGAATTACAGAGTTACCACTGAATTCGGCATCTCCAAGATTGAGTACAAAACGCTCAGCAAACGCAGACTGACCAACAAGAGCGATCACACCAATAGCTAATAATTTCTTGAGAATCACACAAACCTCCCCTTGTGCTTTGTTTTACGTAACGAAATAACCGTTGAGCACAAACGGTGCCATTGTCCAAAACCGATTGAATGTGGTTTTAACGCCAAATCGGAATCATTTAGACACCGGCTTGAGTAAATGTTTGCGTATTATTTAAGCATAGAGAGGCCAAACTGGCTCTGGACCTATTTTATGCTTTGCGTTCGTAAGGAGCTCGGCCCTTATCTTGACCGAGCTCTGAGAAAATCTAAATTATGGTTGAATGCGTACCTCAAATGTACCTCGACAACCTTCAGTTACCCACATACCGAACTCATAAAGTCCAAAAGTTTGCCCTGGTAGGCAAGGCGAGCTAGAGGCTTGATGAACGAGCCGCACGTGAACCGGCCGACCGCCTCCCACCTCACAACGGTGAGTTAGGTTAGCCCAACTTGCACAATCTAAAATACGAGTGAAAGGCATTGCCCCACCGCCACCGCCACCCCAGTCTCCGCCACCTGGCCGACGCTGCATATTTAAGACGATACGACGAACTTTATGGTTACCTTGCAGAAGAATCTGCCAAACCCCCGTTCCGTGACGATTTTGATTGTAAAACTGAGTCCTGAAAAATGTATTTGCGGCAGCACTCATATAGTCACCGGGAGATCCGTAGATTCGTGCCGTGTTTGATACCCAATCTCCCACTCGTAAAGAAGCCGTACCTTGACCAAAGCGACTCTTACTGAGCATAGTCGCGCTCACCAGCTCCCAATTTTGGGCATTGATTCCATGCTGCGACAACAAAAGTTGCTTTAAACGAATTGTATTCGTGCCATTGTACTCGGTGTCGCCAAGTCTCAAAACAAAGTTCTCGGCCAGAGCACCTTGACTGATCAGGGCAATGGCACCCACCGCCAGAATTTTCTTTATATTCACGTGAACCTCCTTTTTAACCCCATTTGCAGTTCCACAGGTGCGCTGAAGCATAAAAGGTGCCACTAAATTATTTTTGATTACTATTATTTTTTGCAAAATGGTGGCGCAAGAATAGCCATCATCGGCGCTGTAAAAGAACCTCGGGATTGTCAAAGCAGCGCAAATAATAGTTAGCCAAAACTTGCTGCCTTTGAGTTTCTTTTAAGAGGGCCTCATCACCCAGCCGACGGGCAGCCAGGCGCGCATGATAAAAAATCAGGGCTGCAGCCACCGAAATATTGAATGACTGCGAAAAGCCCTGCATCGGGATGCGAAAAGATCCGTCAGCAAGGGCGAGCATTTCAGCAGAAACCCCATCTTTCTCGTTGCCCAAAACAAATGCTGTTGGGCGTCCCCAATCTACGTCATCAATGGAATTAGACGTATTCAGATCAGTTGCCCAAATTTGATATCCTTGGGCCTTGAGCTCCTCGACTGCGGAACTGGCACTAGAATGAGCTCTCACATCAAGCCATTTTTCAGCACCGCGAGTGACTCGATTCGCCGCCTTGAAACGGCCTCCTGGCTGATCCACCAGGTGCATTCGCAAAAAACCAGAGGCCTCGGCTGAACGCATAACCGCACTGACATTGCCGCGATCATAAATGTTTTCTAAAACTGAAATGACGTGAAGAGACCGCTGAGCCACCACTTGATCAATACGCTTCCGACGCTCCTCTGTCATACCCAGTCCTAAACATCCAATGATATCTGTGACAGAGACTTCAAGGTCCCCAACCTGAATTTGATCAGACCAAGTTAGTTTTGATTTTCGAAACTCGATTTCTTCCATTGTTTCAACGAGCGAATGCTTCATGGCCTGGAACCTAACAAACCGTTGACTTAAGGGCAACTCAACCCTTGCCATAATCGGCTTGGCAAAATTCAAAGACCGCATCGATTTGAAACAGCCCGTGTTTTAGGTTGGATAAAACACGGGTTTCATCCGATTCTAGACAGAGGGACTCGACTAATATGTCCAGATGCGATCCTCCACAGAGTCATATTCGCTGGAACAAATTTCTGCTGATACTTCCGGCGGGATTACTGACCTTCTTTTTCCAAAATTGCTCAGGCAGACTACAAGCAAAATTCTCCGCAGCTTCATCTGGCACAGGCTATTGCTTGACTCATTCTTCTGATCCCGTGTGCTCTGTTCAGCCGGAGGCACAGTGCAGTTTCAACGGGCAAATTGTTACTGACGGCGAGGCGGTCACCGCCTACTTAAATTCCGCCGTTCAGTTTGGGCAGGTTTGCCCAAAGGAGAGCCGTACGTGCCAAGATGGAGTTTTATCGGGAAGCTTTAGTTTTTCCTCTTGCGAGCCTGGACAACCAGCCGCATGCCTTTTTAATGGTCAAACCATCCAGAACGGTCAATCGGTCAAAGCCTTTTTAAGATCCAGTGTCACTTTCGGGGGAACTTGTGTTGATGAAACTCGCGTCTGCGAAAATGGAGTGCTCAGCGGAACTTATTCATTTGGCGCCTGTGCCCTTGGAGAGCCTGCATCATGTCTCTTCGATGGACGAACGATTGCTCATGGTCAGAGCATTTCCGCATTCGAAGCTTCTACCGTTCCATACGGAAACATGTGTATCTCGCAAGTGCGAACTTGTTATAACGGGGCCCTAAGCGGCCTTGGTGATTTTGCTTCTTGCGTAGTCGGTCAACCTGCTGCATGTCTGTTTAACGGAATGACCATCGCACATAACCAAAGCGTCATTGCATATTCCCACTCAAACGTTCCTTATGGACAAATTTGCGCACCAATTTCTCGAACTTGCGACAATGGAATGCTTAGTGGTGCCGCAAATTTTGCGGTATGCCAGATTGATGGCCCGGCTGCTTGTTTAATCAATGGAATTACGGTTCCCCATGACAGTTCTATCAACCTTTATTTCCATACGTCCGCGCCTATCAACGGACATTGCTCAAGCGAGTCGCGAATATGTAATAACGGCACCTTGTCTGGAAGTGCTGTATACGGAAACTGCACCCAAGCTGCATTTTCACTAAACACAACACGTACCCGATTTCATATTTTGTGGCTTGAGCCACTCCTTCTGCGAGCAACTCGCGGTGCACTCAATTCTATGGGAGTGACTTCAAACGAAGTTCGATTAATGGTGCAGAAATACAAACAACTCGGATTTTACACCCTGGTCATCGCCTATACGGAATACGCCGATTACTTTATGTACAGGCCTGGAGCATTTTCCTATTATTCCAAAGATCTTCAACAAAACATCGATTCAGCTGAGCCAAGCCGAAATCTGGGCGTGCTTAAGGACGGAGGAGATTTCTTATCCGTATTCATGGATGAAGCCAAAAATCAGCAACTCAACGTGATCCTAGGACTCGGCCGAACTGGGGATTTGAATCTTGTGATCGACATGGCGACAAAGGCCAATGGAGGCAGCGTTGCCGAACCCTCAGGCAATACGATTGCCGAGCGAATTGCGCGCGTCAATCAAGCCTCGCGTGATCTCGCTCATGACCTGTACTTGAAATTTGCAAACAATCCCGCTTTCGGAGGGTGGTATCTCGCCCATGAAACTCATTGCTTAGATCAAGGTATGGCACTTTACAAACCCGTCGCCAGTTACTTAAAATCACTGACACCAAGCAAAGATATCATGATTTCGCCGCCAGCAAACGCGACTTCCTGCAACGTAGAAAATAGTCTTTTACAAATTGTCGAAGAAAATAAAAATCTGATTAATATCTACGCCTACCAAGACGCGATTGGCGCAGGCACAAGGTTCATAAACGGCATATCCAGTTATGAATTCACAGATGAGGCTCGAAACAACACAACCAATGAGCTCATACCAATTTTTAATAATCTCAAACTCATACATGCTCAAACGGGAACCTTTTTTTGGATCAACACGGAAGCATGGCGTATGGATGGACCAGTGTACGGCAATTCTTACCCAGGAGCCTGGTTTAACGTGCAAAGCCAAATCGACAAATGGGCCGCACTTTCTCCATACAAAGGCAATCTGATGCTCAACGAAGGCTTTTTGATGTTTGATTTTGGAATCGAAAATGCAAAACTGCGGTCCTCATCTGATCAACAAAAAGCCGACCAGTTCACTCGCGATTACATGCTTTACTTGCAGTAAATTGGTGGCCTACAAATTGGCATTACGTTCGCCGAACAGCAAAATTCGCAAAGCCTCGCCAGCAACAAAGCGTGTTCCTATGTTTGGCCCCACTCTTGCTACGTGATAGCTGGCTATCCCAAAAGAGAGATGGAGACCAATATGTCGCTGTTCGCGAAGATCCTGCCTGTAGCTTTTTTACTATCGTACCCATCTTATGCGGCAGAACCCAATAAAACCAAAAGCAAGAGAATGCCGGGCCCTTGCGAAATGCTGATTTCTAGTGTTGGTATGAATCATTTAGCCAACGAGACCGTGCTTTATCGCGATGACTTAAAAGAGACCACCAAGAAATTTTCGCGCACAATGACTACCATAAAGTGGCGTGACCCCAGCGGTAAGAGCCTCTCATTCACGCAAGCAGCTGCCGATGCCCTCAATGGTAAAGTCGTTTTACCGATTCTCGCCGAAGAGACAACTTTTTGGATCAAATCCAAGGCTGAAGCTCAAGATGGAACCCGGGTGGAATCAGTCGAATTTTTCGATTTGCGAAACTCTAGCAAAGAAACTGGATCCTCCCCCGAGGTCTCGATCGAAGGGCGAAATTGGAATGCCTTGTCTCGCATACCAGACTTAAGTTTGCTCAATCTACTCGTTGGCGTAAATATGAGTATGCCCGCGCACCAAGTGCGAATCCCGATGACTTTCTCTGGTCCTGAAGGTCGTCAGCGAGCTCAAAAGATCTTGGCCATTCCAAACGAGACTGAAAGAGACGCCGAAATTCTAAATCTACCCGGCCCCAGCACTCTCCTTGAAAAATTACCATTTATTTTTTTATCTTACGAAGTTAGCGAAACGGTTCACGTGGGAGGAATGGCTGGATACACTTTGATCATGCATTTTGCCATCAACAGTGAGTATGATATGGAGAGTCGACCAAAATCCCCAAAAGGTGGCAATTAGCAATTTGCCCATCTCGCAAAATAATTAAAAAAACATCAAAGATGGTTTCTATTATTATTCCCACCTTCAATCGCCAAAAGTCATTAATCCGTGCGTGCTCATCTGTATTGACTCAAACTTACGACAACTGGGAGCTTTTAATCGTCGATGATGGGTCGACCGACGACACCGAAACCACGGTCAATCAATGGATTCAGGTGAATCGTTTGGAAAATAGAGTGCGCTTTTTGCGACTCTCCCAAAATCGAGGAGTGAGTGCTGCGCGCAACTTTGCTGCCAAATTCGCACGCGGCCAATTCCTGGCATTTTTGGACTCTGATGACGAGTGGTTGCCAGATCGTCTCGCGCGGCAAATTCCACTTACCCAAACCTGCCGCTGGGTCCATGGAGAGGAAATTTGGATTCGCAACGGAGTTCGGGTGAATCCGATGAAAAAACATGCCAAGAGTGGCGGACGAATATTTTTGCGCTGCGTGGACTTGTGCTGTGTTTCTCCCTCTGCGGTACTCATGGAAACAGAGTTATTTTTTGAACATAAGGGGTTTCGAGAGAATTTTCCTGTGTGTGAAGATTTCGATCTTTGGTTACGATTGGCCGCACGGCACGAAATTGGCTTTATACCACAACCTATCATTTGCAAATATGGTGGTCATGATGACCAACTTTCTCGTCGCTATAAAGCTATGGACTATTACCGAGTCAAAGCCCTCATAGAGCTTGTGGATCACCCGCATTTGAGTGAGAGCGAAAAAAAATATCTCAGGGCCAATGTGCTCCATCGCTGTGATATTTTGCTCAAAGGGTACCAAAAGCACGCTCAAAAAGAACATGTGCTTGAAGTTGAACAGTGGCGAGCGTTGGCCAAGGATTCAATCTTATGAGCTCGCCAATTAGGGGCGAACCCGAGAGCACAGCAATCCAATAACTTGAGGACAGCAAATGACAGGGTATACTCGCCATCAATGCACCCCTCAACCTTGGATGGCCACGCATAAAACCTACTCCACCCACTTGCTTAAATTGGTTCAACGACCGCGAGCTAAACCAAGGAACGCCAAAACACTCAAAACGTGATATTCAGGTGACCTGAGCAAGGATTGCCTTTGCTTCTAACTACTCAGAGCCTTGACCGCCAGCCAAATGCTCCATTCAACCGCTGAGCGCTGACCTCGCTCACTAGATAAACTGAGCTTATAGGGCAAAGACATGGACTCCCTCACGGTTTTATCTAACAGTCGAATTTCGACCGTAAATTTGTCGCCCTGACCACTTAAAATGAGACCTTGAGTCAACCCCACCGAATGATTAATACACGCTTTGATCTCAGGTCCATCTGGCCCCATCGCTCGCCGCGTTTCAAACATTCTTTGCGACAGTCGAATTCCGGTGAGATGATCTTCGATCTCTAAAACGGGTGACGGCCAACGCAACAAGAACTCGGTAGCAAGATCATGATTACCCCTCGCTACTACAAACCGCCCCAAAACTTGATCAATATCAGCAAGCAGTTGAGCATCTTCGTTGGGATCGGCAAAAATTTTAACCTTCACATACGGAACCTGGGCGCGGTAGCCAACCTCGAAACCTCGCCCGTTAAGGACGGGCTCCACTAATTCAGCAATTTCGCTTTCAGGAGCACCCAGACAAGTCCAACGCACCCATTGACGCGACTCACTTTTTAGCAAAGGCCTGATTCTAGGCAACACCTCTTGAGACCACATCCCTTCGAGCTCGCGCGGAGGTCCTGGCAATACAAAAACCTGCTGAGATCCACGCTTCAGCGCAAATCCGTAAGCTGTTCCCACAGGATTTACCAGTCGCTCACTACCCACCGGGAAATAGCATTGGTGCCGATGGGCTTCGCGTAAAGGCAACTGCCTGTCGCGATAAAGTTCAACCAAGGATGACCAAACCTGTTGGTCAAATTCAAGCTCCAACCCAGCCCAGCGCGCTACAACTTCTCTAGTCACGTCATCGGAGGTCGGCCCGAGGCCGCCCGTCAAAACCAACAGCTCGGAGTCGGAGAGCTTTTCCAGAGCCGACCAAATTTCTTCACTTTGGTCGCGGACAGAAAGATGTGAGAACACGCGCACACCCAAATCCTCGATTTGCCTAGAAAGCCAGGCTGCGTTGGTATTAACCACCTCTCCCGAAGTGATCTCGGTTCCTGTTGTCAATAAATGAGCCCTCAGCATAGTGCCTAGTTATTGCACAGGAAAAGCAATGTCGCAAAAGAAAGCATCTTAGATTGTGCCGCGATTTCTATGGCAAAACTGCCTTCTAAAATGGCACCTGGTGTGGCATAGTCTTGAACATGTCGCAAAAAAAAGAACCGCTGAAAGACTTACGGACCACTTTACTGACCCGGGGTTTTTCACTGGCCCGAGCTTCTTGGAAGGCCGGCGCTCTTGCTGCTGGTCAATGGCTAAATGGTTCAGACCCCAAATCTTCCAACAACTGGCTGGGAAAGGTTGAGCTGCTCATAGACGAACTTGGCAAGCTCAAGGGCACAGCTATGAAGGTCGGGCAAACTCTATCGATTTATGGCGAACACCTGCTCCCCAAGGAAGTCAATGAACTGCTTAAGACTCTGCAACAAAACTCTCCGCCGCTGGCGTGGGACAAAATTCATGCCGTTTTGCGCAAGGAGCTTGGCGAGGATAAACTCCAACAGCTGAACATTGATCAAGAGCCGGTAGCCGCAGCTTCAATCGGACAAGTCCATAAAGCGCAAGTCAAAGCTACCGGACAAACTTTAGCTTTAAAAGTTCAATATCCTGGAGTTGCCGAAGCCGTAGAAACCGATCTTAAACTTTTAAAGTTTATTCTCAATCTGTCAGAAATTGTCCCGCGCGGACCTCGCTTCGACCAGATCTTTAGCGAAATTCGCGATATGTTTAACCAAGAAATTGATTATTCCATAGAGCTCAAGTTTGCACAAAGCTTCCGCGAGCGACTTAAGGACGATGATCGCTACGTGGTTCCAGACGTGTTCCCAGAATTCAGTTCCCAACGAGTCATTGCTTATGAGTATATTGAGGGACACCGTGCCGATTCTGCAGAAGTTCAAGCGCTGTCCCTTGAACGACGGAACCATTTGGGACGATCCTACCTCGATCTTTACCTGCGTGAACTTTTTGAATTTCGCCAGGTGCAAACAGATCCTCACCTAGGCAACTATCGAATACAAATTGATCCCTCGAGCGACAAAGATCGTTTGGTTTTGTTTGATTTTGGCGCTGTGCGCGACGTCCCCTCACACTTTTTAAAAAGCTATTACTACGTGGTGGAGGGCTCCATTCAAGCGGATCCACGCTTAATTGAAAAAGCCGGTCGAATGCTTGGCCTAATTTTACCCGAAGACCCCCTGCAACTTGTGGAAGATTACGTCAAACTGACCTTACTGATCGTTGAGCCCTTTTCTGACACCAAAAATGTTTATGATTGGGGAATCAGCGATTTACCCAAGCGCGTGGCTTCGCAAGGCACTAAAATTGCGACTTCTTACCGACTGAGAGCGCCACCTCGCGAGTTGATTTTCTTAGACCGCAAGCTCGGTGGCGTGTTCATATTTTTATCAGTATTGAAGTGCAAAATGGCTGCTCGCGACCTCGTCTTAGCAGCCATTGAGGAACATGGGCCTGAAATTAAAGGCCAGCAAGATCCATCTTAATCAAGTCACGAGTGATATTTTTTTGGTGCGCCTCTAAAGTACCGCCACCAATCTCTATAAGCTTGGCGTCGCGCCACAGTCGTTCAACGACATATTCGCCAACATAGCCATAGCCTCCCAGAGCCTGAATGGCACGGTCGGCGATATTTTTGGCCGCAGTGGCCGCAATCAGTTTGACGCCATCAGAATCCAGACGTTGCCCATGAGCCTCGAGGCGCATCTGCCGGGCCGTCTCATAGACATAAATCTTAGTTGCCCGATACTCAGCAAAACTCTCTCCAATCATTTTTTGGATTTGGCCAAAATGCGAAAGAGGTTTACCAAAGGCTTCACGCTCGCCTGAGTATTTCGTCATGATTTCTAGAGCTCGTCGGGCCATCCCCACACTCATAGCTGCTAACGTCAAGCGTTCGATTTCAAGGTTGCGCATCATGTGCATCATGGATTCACCTTCTTGGCCAATCAAATTGGCGGCAGGTACCTCACAATCCTGAAACACTAGCTCAGCCGTGTTTGAGGCACGCATCCCCAGTTTGTCGCGAATTTTTTGTCCGACACTAAATCCCTTGTGACTTTTTTCCACGAGGAACGTCGACAGCAAAGGACGACCATTTTTTTCGCCCGTGCGAGCGTAAACTAAAACAACATCACAAGGAGTTCCTTGATCATCAATTGTGCCATTAGTGATCCACATTTTGCGACCGTTGAGAACGTACTTATCACCACGACGCACAGCCGTTGTCTTCATGCCCAGTACATCCGTGCCTACATGCGGCTCAGACATCGCCATGGCACCTACCCATTCACCACTACAAAGCTTTGGCAACCAACTCGTTTTTTGCTCCTCACTCGCGTTGAGTGCTAAATTGTTCACACAAAGCATTGAGTGTGCGAGATAGGCTAAACAAAAACCAGGGTCACTTGCCGAAAGTTCTTCGTGTACGATCGTCGCGGCAGTAGCGTCCATACCTGAACCACCATACTTATCGGAGACAGTTATACCCAGAAGACCAAGTTCTCCCAACTGCCGAAAAAGCCCTAAATTGAATATCTCTTTGCGATCATACTCTGAAGCCTGAGCTTCAACCTCACTGGCAACAAATTCGCGCACCATTTGGCGCAGCATTTTATGTTCCTCAGTGGGATTAAAAAGATCGAATTCATTCCAATTCATGTCGCCATTCCTCTTTTTGTGATGGCCCCCATGATGGCACTGCCACGAAATGATCTCAACCTTGAGAGAATAGTGTCTGCGTTGCGTCTGAATATTATGGCAAAAATCTACACTTGATGCGGAGGACGATCTGATGGAGCACTCACACACTTAAGATTTTTCAGCAAATCTACCAATATTTTTACAGCCGCACGTGAAAAAGCCTCTTGGCGATCAGCTTCCAAAGCGTAAATTTGCTTTTCTTTTTGCTTTTGCAAATGGGTTTCAAGACTATGGACGTTCATTGGTGCCCCCTTGCAGTTGGGCTTTTGCAAAACATAGGCCTTAGCACTCGGCACATAGTGGCTGCAATGATTTGCTGCCATCACGATAGACCGCTATCGACTTTAAGCCAAGGGTCCAAGCCCGCAAAAAGATCTTCTCAATGTCTTCTACCGTCGCTGCTGCCGGCAGGTTCACTGTTTTCGAAATCGCTCCCGACAAAAACGGTTGGGCGGCCGACATAATTCTTAAATGTCCCTCGGGCGAAACTCGCCGTTCAGGATGTCCCACCGGAGGCATCGCGCAATCAAACACAGCTTGGTGTTCTGGTCGCAAATGAGGAGCGCCCACCACATGGCCTTTTGCCAACACAAATTTTTCAATGTCATTAATCTGGCCAGAGCTGTAGCCCAGCGCTTTTAGACCAGCTTCAACGGAGTGATTCACCAATAAAAGATGTCCGCCACCAACCAGATGTTTGCGCTTGATAAGAGCAAAATCAGGCTCAATTCCAAGAGTGTCACAATCCATGACCAGGCCGATAGTTCCCGTGGGCGCGATCAAAGTGAGCTGAGCATTGCGTACACCATATAGCTCAGCCCCCTGCAAAGCTTGATCGTAGAGTTGCCCCACCCAAGCCATGTCTTTATCTTTGCGTCCACGCCAGGCCTGACGATGCCGCTCGAACACAGCGAGGGCCGCACTTTCATTCTCTCGCCATCCTGGGAACGAGCCATAAAAAGCGGCCATTTTTTGTGAAAATTCCAAAGCGATGGCATGCAAAGCCCCTGTCAGGCGCACCGTCCACAACGCTCCGTCTTCACTGTCATAGCTTACCCCTTGGCGCATCAAAAAACCGCCAAGATTGGCATAGCCAAGCCCGAGAGGACGAAAATGATGGGCGTTTTCGGCAATGCGAGCCGTTGGATATGAGGCGTAGTCGACCAAAATATCTTGCGCCAGCAACATGATGCGAGCTGTATGCTGAAAACCCTCCCAGTCATATCCCTGAGGGCCTAAAAATGAGACAAGATTAATTGAAGCTAAATTACAGGCGGAATTATCTAAAAACATAAACTCACTGCACGGGTTACTGGCACGAATTTGACCCGATGGCGAACACGTGTTCCAACTTTGGATCGTATCGTGATACTGAACACCCGGGTCGGCACACTCCCAGGCCGCACGTGCAATCTCATGTAAAATAAATTTCGCGGGCAACTCTTCGACCACTTCACCACCAAGGCGAGCTCGCAAAGACCAATTTTCACCCTGAAGTGCTCGGTGCAAAAAATCATCCGTCAGCCGCACTGAGTTGTTTGAATTTTGCCCTGAGACCGTACGAAAAGCTTCGCCCTCCAGTCCGCCTGAGTAGCCATTAGCAAGTAGCACGCGCGCCTTGCGCTCTTCATTCATTTTCCAGCGAATAAAATCCAACACCTCAGGATGATCAACATCCAGTACCACCATTTTTGCAGCTCGGCGGGTAGTACCACCCGATTTGATGGCTTGAGCAGCCTTGTCGAAAATTTCTAGATAAGAAATGACACCGGTCGACTCACCGCCCGCATCTAAAGCTTCACCACGCCCGCGAAGCCGAGAAAAATTAGTACCGCTGCCAGAGCCGTATTTAAATAACTTAGCCTCGCTCTTGAGCAAATCGAATATGCTGATCAAATCATCTTGCACATCTTGAATAAAACACGCCGATGCCTGTGGACGCAGATAAGCTGAAGTCACTTGTCTAACCTTGCCATTTTCTACGGCAAAGTTTTCAGCCGTCCCCAAAACTCCATATTCCGTGAATACACCAACATTGAAGTAAACCGGAGAATTGAAACTGGCTTTTTGAGCCAGTAAAATGTGCGCCAGTTCGTGCTCAAAAATTTGTGCCGTCTCTCCATTAAAATATCCCTGCCATTCACCAGCCAAACGAAGAGCACGCGCCACCCGACGTACCATCTGCACAACTGAAGTTTCGCCATTACGTCTACGGAAATAGCGACTAGAGGCTATTTCTTGTGCCGTCACGGACCAATGATCAGCAGCGCCGCTGCGATAGGGAGATTGATTTTGACACGAAAAATACCTGCGTACAGGAAATGCATCCGACATATCTTCCATTGTTCCATAATGCCGCGCAAAAGAGATAGCTCCATTCTCGCTCGGAACCTAAATTTGGATTCTATGACTCCAAAAGCTTTTGTAATGCCCGTTTATATGGACCACAATGCAACCACTCCTATCGATCCACGCGTTCGCGCAGCTATGCTTCCCTTTTTAGAAGCTCAGTTTGGTAACGCAGCCTCTGCTTCGCACGCATTTGGTTGGCAAGCTCAGACGGCAGTAAAAAAAGCGCGAGAGCAAGTAAGCTCCTTGCTTGGCTGTAGAGCCAGTGACATTCTCTGGACTTCCGGAGCCACCGAAAGCAACAACATGGCTATTTTAGGAGTGGTGCGTTCCCTATGTAAACAGCGCCCTCACATCATCACGCAGGCCACTGAACATAAAGCCATCTTGGAAGTCTGCGATGCGGCCCAAGATTGGGGTGCCGAGGTCACAGTTTTACCGGTAGATTCACAAGGTCGAGTGCGCCCTGAAGATGTGGATGCGGCGGTAAAAGAAAATACAGTTCTCGTTTCTATTATGATGGCCAATAACGAGGTCGGCACATTACAACCCGTTGCCGAAATTGCACAAATCTGCAAACGACATCGCCTGATTTTTCATACGGACGCAGCGCAAAGCGTAGGCAAATACGAGTTCAACCTTCAAACCCTTCCCGTCGATATGCTTTCCATATCGGCACACAAAATTTACGGACCCAAGGGAGTAGGCGCTCTTGTGGTTCGCCAAATCAATCGCGAGTTTGAACTTAAGCCGATTCTCTTTGGTGGTGATCAAGAGAAAAAACTACGTCCTGGCACGCTCAACGTACCTGGGATTGTAGGTTTAGGCGAAGCCTGCGCTGCCGCCCAAGAAAGCATGGTTGAAGAATCTGGGCGGTTGAGAGAGTTTCAAAAGCTGGTCGTAGACGCCGTCTTCTCGCGCTATCCCGACATTCACTTGAATGGACCTCGCGAAGATCGGTTATGCAATAATCTCAGTTTTTCTTTTCCGCGTCTGCATGCGGACGACATGGCCTTGGGACTGGGCGGAATCGCCTTTAGTTCGGGCTCGGCTTGCAATTCCGCAAATCCAAAGCCCAGTCATGTTTTAAAAGCCATGGGTATAGGGGACGATTTGGCGCGCGCAACTCTACGTTTGGGAATGGGTCGCTTCACAAGTGCACAGGAAGTTCAGATGGTAATTGATAAGTTATTGAAAATGCTTGAAAAAAGTTATCAATAGCCCTCTTCCAAGCAACCCCTAGCTTGTGTTATAACTAGAACATGATTCAGATATCAGAATCCGCAGCTAAAAAAATTGAGACCCTTAAATCAGAAGATGGGGCAGCGCCAGAGGCGTTTTTGCGAGTCTTTGTTAAACGTGGCGGTTGCTCTGGATTCTCTTATAAGATGGAATTTGATACCGTCATTAAAGATGGCGACAAGGCTTTTGAGGCAAACGGTGCTAAAGTGGTAGTTGACGGACAAAGCCTGCTTTACCTGATAGGTATGCAACTCGATTATGAGGGTGGACTTAACGGTAAGGGTTTTATCTTTGCCAACCCAAACGCGAGCAAAACTTGCGGTTGCGGAAGCTCATTTGGGGTTTAGACCCTGGCACCACCTACCTGGTGAGCCCGATTTCAAAAAATAGCTCAAGCATCCCTTAATCTTTATTTTTTACCGCCACCAGGAGCGTGGCTATTTCCTTGGTTACCGCCGCGCCGACCTCGAGACCGACCACCGCGCCGATAACCTCCTCGCCCGCCATTACCCCGGTCAGAGCGCTTCATGTCGCGCTGTGGGCGAGATCCTCCTCCACCTACCTCTAGCTGATTCGTCATTTTCTCCGGC
This sequence comes from Bdellovibrionales bacterium, assembly GCA_038144835.1. Classification (GTDB taxonomy): domain Bacteria; phylum Bdellovibrionota; class Bdellovibrionia; order Bdellovibrionales; family UBA1609; genus JALHOQ01. The sequence goes on along the minus strand of JAYQON010000024.1, from coordinate 9,882 downwards.
GCCGGAGCATTGGGAACATCGTTCTTGAGCTGCTGAAGCAGAGCCTCGTCTGTTTCAATTAACACCCCACCAAGAGAATGGCTCTCCTCAGCGCTGGCTTTATGTACTTTTGAAAGAAATTTTTTGGTTACAGGACCCTCGCTAGCCTTTTCAATCTGCTCAGTTGTATCAACAGTAATGTCTCCAAAGCATAGCAATTGGCAACTGAGACGACGCTGATCGATATAGTAACCTGTACCGATTAGGTTGAGTTCCTTGCGAGAAGGGGGGTTGGTGTTCCAATCACCATCGACAATGCGCACTCTACACTCAGCACAAGAAGGTAACCCATTGCACGTCGACTTAATCGGAATGCCTTTTTCATGGGCAAGCGTCATTACGCTTTTTCCTGGCTCAATTTCAAATTCTACATTTTGTGGCACGAATTTAACCTTCACGCATTCACCTGCACACGCACAAATTTCTTTTTTCCAGCCCTGAGAACAAAGCTATCGCCAGCAGCCAAATTTAACTTTAATTGAGCATCATTGATCTTTTCACCATCTCGCTCAACCGCTTTACCCTCAATCAATCGGCGTGCATCGCTATTTGATGCAGCCAATCCCAAATCGACCATCAGCTTGCAAATCCCAATCCCCTCTTGTGCCTCAAGGACTTTTACGGGAATTTCATCTGGTAGACCTTTGTTCACAAAAATTCGGTCAAACTCTTGCACGGCTCGCTCTGCCGCTTCACGACCATGAAACCGTTCGACAAAAATACGCCCGAGATCCACTTTCACTGAACGAGGATGTTTTGCTCCTGACTTCAAATCCGCACGCAAAGCATTCAACTCATCAACAGAAATGTCGGTCAATAGCTCGTAATAGCGCAGCATAAGTTCATCGCTAACACGCATTGTCTTACCGAACATATCGCGGGGTGTATCTTCGACTCCTATGTAGTTATCCAGGCTCTTTGACATTTTTTGCACGCCGTCTAAGCCTTCAAGAATCGGCATAGTCAAAATACACTGTGGCTCTTGCCCCGCAGACTTTTGCAGCTCGCGTCCCACCAATAAATTAAACTTTTGATCCGTCCCTCCGAGTTCAACATCAGCCTTAAGTGCCACAGAGTCGTGCCCTTGAACCAAGGGATACAAAAGCTCGTGAATAAATATGGGAATGTGCGCCTGATAACGCTTGGTAAAATCGTCTCGCTCCAACATACGCGCCACGGTGTACTGGCTCGATAAGCGAATAAAGTCAGCGGCCGTAAACTTAGAAAACCAGTGACTATTGTAAACTATTTCAGTTTTTTCTCGATCTAGGATTTTATAAATTTGCTCAGCATAGGTCTTGGCATTCACTTTAATTTCGGCTTCCGACAGAGGCGGACGCGCCTCATTTCGCCCACTGGGATCACCTATCATAGCGGTAAAATCACCAATCAAAAACATCACGTGGTGACCTAGCTGCTGAAACTGGCGTAACTTGTTGATGACTACGGTGTGCCCCAAATGCAAATCTGGTCGCGACGGATCCGCGCCAAATTTGATGCGTAAGGGACGTTTTTCTTTGTGACTTTTACGCAACTTAGCCAGCAACTCCGCCTCACTCACGATTTCGGCAGCACCCTGGCGAATTTGCTTTAGCTGTTGTTCAGGATCAAGAAAACTCAATGGCTACCTCGCGTGTTCAACAATTCGGGTCTCGCGAATCACCGCAACTTTAACCTGACCTGAATAATTGAGCTCACGCTCGATTTTACGAGCTATGTCTCGACTGAGCATCGACGCCTGATCGTCTGTTACCTTTCCGCTGTCAACAATGACGCGGATTTCTTTACCCGACTGTATGGCGTAGCTTCTTGCCACTCCGTCAAAACTATTGGCCACCGACTCCAAATCACTCAGGCGGCGAATGAACGTATCCAAGTTGGCTCGCCGTGCTCCCGGGCGCGAACGGGTAAGATTGTAGGCCGACTGTACAATATGGGCCAACGTGCTCTCAGGCTTGATTTCATCGTTGTGTGCGCGGATCGCATGCACAATATCTTCTTTTTCACCATTTTTCTTACAAAAATCAGCCCCAGCCTGGGTCGAACTTCCTTCGAAGGTATGATCTAAACCTCTTCCAAGTGCATGCAAAAGCCCGGCTCTGCGCGCCGATTTTTCATCAGCACCCAGCTCTTCGGCGATAAGGCCCGCCAGATTTGCTACCTCCACACTGTAGGCAAGTAGATTTTGCCCCTCGCCTTGACGGTACTTCAAACCACCCAAAACTTTAATTAAACTGGGATTCACATTGTGCACACCAAGCTCAAAGCAAACCTTCTCACCCTCCTCCCGCATGGAATTCAAGAGCTCCGACTTGACCTTTTCAACCACCTCTTCAATTCGAGCAGGATGCACGCGACCATCTTCCATCAGTCGCTCTAGAGATCTTCGCGCGATCTCGCGTCGAACCGGATCAAAACTCGAGATGATCACCGTTTCAGGTGTTTCATCAATAATTAAATCCACACCGCAGGCAGCTTCCAAAGCGCGAATATTACGACCTTCACGCCCGATGATCTTGCCTTTCATCTCTTCGCCCGAAAGTGGGATCGAGCTGACCGTACGCTCCGTGGCTACCTCTGAAGCGTGGCGCGCAATCGCCGTCGCCAGAATTCTACGGGCACGGCGATTAGCCTCCTGCATTGTCTCTTCTTCTATCTGAGCAATACGGCCAGACATTTCTTTTTGAGCTTCTTCTGTCATCGCAGACAGCAACTCGTTCTTGGCTTGTTCAGGGGTCATGCTGGCCACTGACTGTAGCTTGATCTCCAACTCGCTCAGCTGCCGATGAGCATTCGCTTCCATTTCTTGCAGTCTCTTTTCTGAAACATTGAGTCGCTCACCCGCCTCATCAAGTTCCCGCGTGCGGCTGTTGAGCTGATCTTCTTTACGACGAAACTCACGCTCCAGTTTGGCTTCTCGCTCTTTTAGGCTTGCCTCGGTCTGCTGAATTTTCTGCTTCTCTTTGCGAATCTCGTTTTCAACATTTTTTCGCGCGCGAGTTTCAAAATCTTTGGCACGCTGGGTGGAATCGCGCTCAATTTTAGCCATTTGGCTCTTCGCGCGTTGAATAATTTTTTCAGCTTCTTTCTCTGCGGAAAGCATAGCTTTTTGCCCGGTGGCCTTCAGAACTGCAAAAAGGGCCAAAGCCCCGATGCTGATACCCGCGATCAAACTGACAACGGCGATCATATCCATGATTAAAAACTCCTCTTAGATGTGCGCAGAATCATTTTATCGGTAACAATCCAATCCAGCGGTTGATCCCAGCTCTCTGCAGGAAGCGGGTTTTCTGAAACTTGGACATGATAAGCCACCGCCACACGAACAGCTGCGGGATGACTAACAAAAAAACGATCATAATAACCTTTGCCCATACCCAAACGAGTGCCTTGGGTATCTACGGCGACGGCCGGACAAAGGACAATGACGGGCTTAGAAAAATCTAGAACTTGGCCACTTTCACTTTTCGGCTCCAAAATCCCAAACGAGCCAGGTGCGAAATCTCCACAATTTCGGGGTTTTAAAAATTCTAGCCGATCCCCCCGCAAACGCGGGAAGAAGTAATTCGTCAATGGGTCTAATTCGACTTCGGCCTCATCCACTAGCGGACGATAGGAACAAATTTGAGCCCCTTGGCCAAAATCACGCACCCAACGCTCAATGTGATCCTTTAAAGCATGTTTAATCTCAGACCCAGCGTAGCCGCGGCGTGCCTGACGAAAATGACGGCGCAGCTCCGCTTTTAGCGTTTGCGTGGACAAAACTTCCAACTTCACGAATCAACCTAACCAATTCTTCTATTGATCAATTTTTAGACGTGCCAGCGGCGCAGAGTCCAATTCGGAGAGAATGCTTTTTGTTTTACTTTCCAGGTTATCCAAGCGGTCACTAACTGCACGTTTGAGAAAGACAAAATCCTCGGCTACGTGCAATGACGCCAGTAAGAGCGCTTTCTGAAAAGAAATATTGGGATTCGCAGACAATGCCTCTTTGACTTTGGCATCCACCATATCAATCAGTTCTTGAACCGTGTTGTGGTCGTGAGAGGACTTCAGACGTAGTGGAAGCCCCGCGACTTGCACCTCATAAGTCTCACTGGATGTGCTCTTTTCCGGGTGCATGCTATGACCTCTGACCTTAAATGCTGATTGAATTGCATTCTTCCGGAGACCCCGCCTCAGCAGGAACGCCGTAATAAGCTTAATTCTATTGAACCTTTGGCAGAAAAGGTAGACGCCATGCATAGATAACGCATGGCGCTCACTCTCGCCGAGGCAGCAATCCATAGGGGTCTGAATCTTTTAGCAAGGAATAAACATGGTTGGACATCAGACCCACAATGCGACGGTACTCACCTAGTACATCGAGATGAATGCTAGACGTCATAATAGACTCTGGTCGAGCCTGAACCAGACGTGTCATGTGCGCCTCACGCATTTTTTGCTCAAGTTTGCGAATATTACGCTTATGAAAAATGACTTTGGCAGCAAGATCTTTGTCTTGGGTTTGAAAACAGGCCACTGCCATGTGCGCAATTTGCGTTACGGCATTGGACATTTCTGACAAATCCATCCAACCATCCTCAGAAAAGTCGACTTTCAGATGGTGCTTTTTCTGGGCCAACTCCAAGAGTTGATTGTCGACCACATCGGCAGCAGCTTCCAAATCAGTGACAAAATTCATCAGCTTCATCATCTGGCGACGTAACCCCTCCGGCGCTTGCTCGATGGCTTGAGCCAAGTACAAATTGAGCTCCTTGAATAAAAGGTCAGCTCGGTCATCGCGACGTCGCATATGCTCAATCAGCTCAGGATCATCTTTGCGAAACATTTTAAGCGAATCTTCGACCATACTGGTGACAATATCAGCCATACGCAAACACTCGCGCTCAGCATGAGCCACCACCACCGAAGGGGATTCCCAATCCTTTTTCTTAAGATATTTCACGGAATACTGCATCTCATCGCGCGATGGCGGGAAAAGCCTTTCGACAAACTCCGCGCCCTTGCGAATAAATGCATAAAAAACAGCGGCTGCAGCTAAATTGTAAAGCGTGTTGATATTCGCTACATCGCGCTGAACTGCACCCGTCGACAAAAACTTCGCCATGAAAGAAGCAAAAGGAAAAAAGATTGCCACCGAAGCCAGTTTGTATATTGCGTGCGCCCAGGCCACTTGTCTGCCAATAAAATTACTTCCCGTAGAGGCAATCAAAGCCGTGGCCGTCGTACCAATGTTGGCACCAAAAATCCAAAAAATGCTGTCGTAAAGGCTAATCAAATCATTGCTTGTAAGCGCCATCGCTATCGAGATCGTGACCGCGCTTGAATGAACCACAGCCGTGAACACCGCCGTGAGTGCCGTGGCGTAAAGAGGGTTTTCATTGAGCATTGTAACAAACGAACGAAAATGTTCGAAATCACGCAAATTCTGAGTGGCAACTTGAATCATTTCGAGACCATAAAAGAGCAACCCAAAGCCCATGGCTGCGGCCATGCAGTTCTTCAAAACTCGATTACGACTGAGAAAATAAATAAAAAAAGAAATAGCAAAAACGGGCAAACCAAACTGGGCAACATTGAAACTCAAAACCTGCACCGTGAGCGTAGACCCAATCGCAGTACCCAGAATCACACTCATAACCTGTTGCAGACTAATAACACGAGCCGACCCCAGACCCACCAACATCGTGGTGACGGCCCCCGAACTCTGCAAAATCATAGTGAGGGCAACACCCAAAAAGACGCCCCAGAAAGGTTTGCGCGCAAGAGTTGTGACAATGTCACGAATTCGATCAGCCGCGATTTTTTGCAAATTCTCGCTGGCGATGTTCATACCAAGCATGAACACGGCCACACCGGCCATCGTAAGAATGAAGGCTGAATGAATGCCTACCATTCTTACTATTGCACCGGGATTCGTTCCGTTCCGCAAGGCAAGTTTGAGTTAAAGTCCCTAAGTGGGGCAAAGATTCAATGAGCCTCGAACAAAGCCTCGGCAAATTCATCCGGGTTGAATCCGGTCAAAGCACCTACGGACTCCCCAACACCTAAAAAAACCGTGGGAATCATGAGCTGGGAGGCCAGCCCCAGAACGACGCCCCCTTTGGCTGTACCATCCATTTTGGTAAACACAGCTCCCGAAAGCCCAAGGGCCTCATGAAATTTTTGCGCCTGAATTAACGCGTTTTGACCTGAGTTTGCATCCAACACTATGAGCACCTCGTGAGGCGCGGCGGGGTCTAGCTTTTTAATTACTCGTTGCACCTTTTTGAGCTCTTCCATGAGATTCGTCTGCGTGTGCAGCCGACCAGCGGTATCAATCAGGACCAAATCATATCCACGCGCTCTGGCCATCTGTACCGCATCGAATGCAACGGCACCCGGGTCAGTGACGCCTTCAGGGGCGAAAATTTCAACCTGAGCGCGTTCTGTCCAAACTTTCAACTGCGACTGTGCAGCTGCTCGAAACGTATCTCCGGCGGCGACTAGAACACGAGCTCCGTTTTGCGCGGCCATGTGCGCGAGCTTACCAATGGTGGTGGTTTTTCCTACACCGTTAACTCCAACAATCATCCAGATCTGAGGCTTACCTCTCGAATCCAAGCCATTGAGAGGCGAACACCCCATCTTAGGAACTGAGGTTAAGATCGTTTGGATTTCTGACTTTAAGGAATCCTTGACTATATCGAGCGATTTTTTTTCTTGGCGAGAGAGATTCGACTCCATGGACTCCAAAAGTCGCGTGACGGTGCTCGGACCTAAGTCGCTGGTGTACAAAATTTCTTCTATCGATTCCATATCGGACCGGCTGATCTCACCATTGCCGACCAAAGCGCCCTTGATTTTGCCCCAAAAACTATCACGCGTACCACGCAATGCTGTATTGATGGTTGGCAACGGGGCTTCAGCGGGAGCTAGCGGAGGTTCCTCTGGCTGCGAAATCGAGGTCTCAAGCTTCTCAGCAACTTCCACGGGCGCAGTTGGGCTTAAAGGTTGTTTTTTTGCCAGTTGACTCTTTTCTCGCCGACGGGCCACTACAAATAGGCCTAGCGAGAGACCAAAACCAAGAACTGTCAAAATTAGGGCGATGAGGATAATTAAATCGTGATTAGTGCTCATGGCCGACATCTAACGGGCCTTAGCTTGCCTGGTCAAGTTGTTGCCTGCTACTTGTGCAAGCATGATTCTTGTTTTAAGCCCTCTCAAGTTAGAAAATCAGGCTTTAACCGATGCCTTGGGTCCCCCAACGGCTTCACGCTCGGAGGGCTACCTTCAAATCAAGCTCTTTGATGGTGGTCACCTAGCCACCGCAATCGGTGGCCACGGTAAAGTCCAATTTGCTCTCTCCACTCAGTTTCTAATTCAACGTTTGCAACCCGAGCTAGTGATCTGCGCCGGCTCCTGCGGAGCTTTAAGCCCCATGATTCACCCGCTAGATCTCATCGCAGCCAGCAATACCATCGAACACGACTTCAATTTAAAGTTTATTAAGCGCCCCCTACCCCGCTTTGCTGGCCATTCGCCAAGCCTAAACAGACTTCAGGGTATGCATAACCTTCACATTGGAGATATCGCCAGTGGCGATGAAGATGTCTTGGATTCAACTCGCGCAATGGCTTTGCACCAATCGACCGGCGCCATTGCTGTGGGCTGGGAAGGCGCTGGGGGAGCACGTGCTTGCGCCTTCATGAAGGTACCATTTCTCGAGCTGCGCGCCGCAACCGACAATTGCAACGGCAGTGCACGCAGCGACTTTCAAAAAAACGTGCGCGCGGGAATGGTGCGCATCAAAGAGGCTCTAGATCGCCTTAAAGGTCCTTAAGCGGAAACCACTTTTTCTGCTTGTTCCAGGCTCACGCTGACCATCTTGGAAACACCACGTTCTTGCATGGTCACTCCATACAGAGTGTTATTCACCTTCATCGTGTGTTTGTTGTGGGTCACAATGATCAGCTGCGAGCGTTTCGCCATTTCTTTGACCAAATCGTTAAATCGGAAAACGTTGGCGTCATCCAATGGCGCGTCAACCTCATCCAGCAAACAAAAAGGTGAAGGCTTGACGAGGAAGATTGAGAAAATCAATGACACTGCCGTGAGTGCTTTTTCTCCACCCGAAAGCAAACTGACATTCTGCAGTTTTTTACCCGGAGGACGCGACACGATATCAATGCCCATCTCGCCGTTTTCTGGATCTTCAACCAAGATCAAACGGGCCTCTCCGCCACCAAAAAGCACGGGAAAGACTTTAGTGAACCGCTCATTGACCTGCTCAAACGTTTCTTTGAAACGACGTGAGCAGATACGGTTGATGCGGTCGATGACCTTTTTGAGTTGCTCCTTGGCCTCAATCAAATCTTTGTACTGCTGATCTAAGAAACTATGACGACCCTTGAGATCTTCGTACTCTTCGATCGAGGCCAAGTTGACATCACCAATTTTGTTCAATTTTGATTTGAGATCATTGACCTCAGATTCCATTGCAACAACATCGATTTCGGCCTGACCATACTGCCCCGCAGCCTCTCGCAGATCAATCATGTAGCGCTCGTGCATCTGATCAATCAAATACTGCTCTTTCATACGCACTTGTTCTAAACGCAAACTCGCTTCATTCATGCGTGACTGCAACTGATGGTAAGCATGGTGCGTGTCATTCATTTCAGCTTCAAAGGTACGGACTTCCGATTGCATTTGCTCAAAGATATCGCGAGCCGAGGCCAACTGTTGAGCTAAGGCTTGTGTACTCGTGATGGCGTGATCCAGCTCTAGCTTTTTTTGTTCGACCAGAACCTGATTCACCGTCAATGTTTCATGACTGCGATCACTTTCTGAAGCCATTTGCTCCACCTGAGCGTTAATTTCGTTGAGTGACCGATTGAGCAATTCAAAACGCTGCGTAAGAGATTCAACATCCTTACGCGAGGACGCGGCTTCAACCTGCAGATCAGTCACCCCACGTTGTAATTCATCGACACCCAATCGCGATTGTTGAAATTCGGCATCTAAACTGTTTACAGAGACTTCGAGCTCTAAGCGACGTTCGCGCATCTCGACCAAACGCTCTTGAACTTCTTCTAGCTCACCCTGCAACCGTTGGTTATTGGCTTCTTCGCGGTTCACTTCACCTTGCTGACGAGTGACGGCCACGGTCGCGGTTTTGAAATAATTTTCACCCCGCGCCCAAAAGTTTTTTATATAGGGGCCCCAGAGTTGTTTTTTAAAATTC
>JAYQON010000024.1:0-604 GCA_038144835.1 Bdellovibrionales bacterium | reverse complement strand
CGTTTTGCAATTCATTCTCAGCCCGCTCCAAATCTTTTTTAAGCTCGGCGACCAAGAGTTCTTTTTCAATATGCCGTTTACGGGAGGCCTCGAGCTCCTTACCCACTTGCTCCAACTTGCTTTCAAGTTTTTCCAGCGAAAGCTTAGCAAGTGTCAATTTACCAGCCCATTCTTCACGCTTTTGCGAGAGCTCTTTAATTTCGCGACGGCGCTTAAGCAACCCAGAATCGGCACTTTCTGCTGTACCGCCAGTCAAAACCCCATCGTTGGTCAGACAATCGCCTTCGGTGGTCACAAAAGTTCGATTGGGGTACTGCGGTCGTAAACGCAAAGCTGTACGAACACTGTCAACAACAACAACGCTTTCAAAAAATGGCCGAATGACGGCAGAATGTTCATCCGGTATTGACACCGCTTCACTTAGGACAAGTTCAACACCGTCTTCGGCTTTGAGTTGCGCACTCTCGCCTTGTCCATCCCCACTCAGCCAGTCGCGAGCCACAAAACTCGAACGACCTTTAGTAGAAGACTTTAGATAATCTAAAGCTCCAAGATCTGTGTCCATTGAGTCCGATACAAGCAACTGCAAGCGACTTCCTAACGC
>JAYQON010000023.1:27097-32008 GCA_038144835.1 Bdellovibrionales bacterium | reverse complement strand
TAAACGATTATTGGTTGGCGTATCGCTTTGCAAGCGTCTGAGATAGACCTTCCACTCCTCATTGCTTAACTGCACCTCAATACCCAAATTTTTCTTGAGTTGGGCCTGCACATTTTCTGCAACACGCTGATGATTCTCGTTGGTATTAAAGGCTAGCGTGACGCGCGGAAATTTTGAACGATCATCAAAACCAGCTTCATCCAGAAGCTTTTTTGCCAACTCGGGATCGAACTTAAGGCCGAGATCGTTTTCATAGCCAAACATTCCTGAGGGCACCCAACCAGTCAAAGGAGCATGGCCGGCAGCAAGCAAATCCGTAATCTGCTTGCGATCCACGGCATGCACAAAAGCTTTACGCACTTTTAGGTCATTGAAGGGAGGCTTACGCGTGTTTAATCCGTAATAGTAAATAGCCAACGAGGGAACCTGACGATAGCCTGGACGAGAACGCAGTTGCGGCAATTCTTTGAAGGGAAGGCTCGGCTGAAAATCAAGTTTACCCGCCTGACTAAGGTTCATAGCCGTCGAATACTCATTGATCATATATGCAAGCACGTTTTTGATTTTGGCTTTTTCGCCATAGTAACCATCATAGCGCTCAAGAACGATTGCTTTGTCGTGCTCCCAAACCTTAAGTTTGTAGGCACCTAAGGTGATGATTTTATCTGGATCTGTCCACTTATCTCCATGCTTTTCAATGATATCTTTACGCAAAGGAAAGGTTGAGTGATGAGTGAGAAGCATCGGGAAGTAACCCATCGGCTGCTCAAGTTCAACTTGCAGTTCACCTGCGGGAGTCATACGAATGCCGACCTGACTGAAGTCTTTTAACTTCCCACTGTTATAAGCACGCGCGTTTTTAACGTCGAAAAGAAAATAAGCATATTCTGAAGCCGTCGCCGGATTTAGCAAACGCTCCCAACCATCGATCACATGCTGACCAGTAAATTCGACTCCATCTGTCCACTTAACACCTGGACGTAAATTAAAGGTCCATTTTTTTGCGTCTGCGCTGGCTTTCCATGCTGTGGCTAACGCTGGCCGCAGACCCAACTCAGGGTCTTTGAGATTGTAATCTACCAATCCTTCCATGATGTTATTTTCAATAATTGAAGACGTAACGTCTGTGGACTTACTCCAATCTAAAGACGGTGGCTCTTGCTCAACATTGATGCGTAAGGTGTCTTTTACATCCAAGCCATATTCGAGCGAAGTCGATTTTTTCTTGGTACAGGCTGAAACAAATAACGCCGACAGTACGAGAGGTAAAAATAACCGTTTGAGCATTTACGAGGACTCCTGAAGGAAATGAACTCAGTTTTTCCTTCCGTCCACGATCAAGTCAAGATGATTACAAGGACTCCCAATTTTCACGCGTGGAAGCACGAGAGGGAATCGGCACGCCCAGAGCGCTCGCCAAATACTCGGCTAAATTCTGATCCTTTGAATAGAGTCGCCGATAAAGGGTATGGTTGCGCACCACTTTCTTTACATAGTTACGCGTCTCCAAAAAAGGAATGTGTTCGATAAACTCGTCGGCCTCAAGATGTCCAAAATTGACTAGCCATCCCTCGACTCGATGTGGACCTGCATTGTACGCCGCAGCAACTAGTGGTAGATGCCCTTTAAACTTCTGCTGCAGACGCGCCAGGTACTGTGCACCTAACTGAATATTTACGCCAGGATTTAACAAGTCCGGATCCTCAGATTTCTTTTCACCGCCCAATCGCTTCAAATTGCGCGCCGTATAGGGCATCAACTGCATTAAACCTCTTGCTCCCACAGCCGAGATGACATCGGGTTTATAGACGCTTTCAGCGCGCATGATCGACCAAATCCATTCAGGTGCAACGCCAAACTCCTGTGACTGAGTGACAACCTCCTGACGAAAAGCCTGGGGATACATGGAAGTCCACAAGCTCCGCCCTGCTTCTAGCCCTTGGGTTTCACGCTCTCGAGCAAAACTCAACTCGGCAATGGAGGCCGAACGATTGTAGGAGCCAATTACTTCGTAAGCACTCATGAGACGCCGCAAATAATCTTGATTGCGCGTATGCCGTTCTACCTCAAATAGCTCCCAGCGCGCCAGTTCGTGCAGCTCTAAATCAATCAGCTTTTGAGCCACATCAATGCGAGCGCGAACCGCAGGGTCTTTGAATTCAGCAATTTCAAGCGCATCCTCAACGGTGACCTCATCAGCCGTAGACTCCGCTTCATCCTCGCGCGGCTCGGCAAGATCCTCTTCGCTCTCTTTTTCCTCTTCTTCCACACTTGCCGACTCCAATGTAGTCAGCATGGCCGACGCCAGTTTACGTTTTTTTTCCTTTTGGGCTACCGGAACCGGCAGATTTGCGAGTCGTGCTTGCGCCGCAAAACTATAATAGGAGTAAGGATTGTGGGCCGTGATGGATTCAAATGAAACTCGAGCCTGATCAAATTGCTTTAGACGAACATACGACATACCCATCCAATAATAGAGTCGATCTCGTAAACTAGAGGACTGTCGGTATTTTTTGTTTTTAAGGTTTTTAGATAATTTCTCAAAACGGCTGATCGCCCCTTTAAAATCAGATCGCAAATACTGAAGCCAAGCCAGATGCCACTGAGCATCTTTTGCAAGCCCCGAACGTGGGTTGACCTTGACAAATTTTTGAAATTTTCTCACCGCTCCGTCGTAATCTTGAAACTGATAACTAAGGAACGCCGCCTGATACAGGGCCTCTCGCCCAATTTTGCTACGCGGGCTTAATGAGAAAGCGCGTTCATAAGCTCCGACAGCAGTTTGGTATTCACCTGAACGAGCAGCCGCTCTTGCCAACAAGGTGAGAAAATTCATATTCGATTTCTGCTGCGGATAGTGGCGAATCAGTAAGTTTAGGGCATCATCCACCGATCCCTCGCCCACGAGAAAATTCGCTAGCAACAAATCCAGTCGAAGCTTGTCATTCTCTTGCGCACCGGCCATCAGATGAATAATTTCTTTATGTGCTTTTTCAGATTCTCCTGCCCACTGCAGATTTTTGATCCTCTGAGAAAAGTCTTTTTCACTTTGACCGCAAGGTAGCTTTTTGCCATCGACCTCGACGGCGTTAAGCTGACTCCCCCAGGACTTCACATGCGAATGGGCGGGGTATTTTGCATAAAGCTTGCGAGCACGCGAGCATACGCGCTGGAGATGACCTAACTTCAAATCAGCCACCATCAAACGATAAATCACCTCTGGATAGCGATAAGATCGACGCCATTTACGCTCGAGCGGCATTAAACGTCTTACCCCCTCACGGTTCTTGTCCTGACGGAACAAAGCTTCGGCGTGCAGAAACTGGGCCTGATATTTAAGCTCCTTGGAGGCTCGACTGATTTCAACTTTAGCAAACTCAGCCTCAGCATCTTTGTAGCGACCCAGATTCAAAAGTGATTGTCCCAAATACCAATGTTTATAGAGGGACAAGTATCCACCAAGCTCAGGAACTGCAGTGAGGGCTTGCGCAGAAACATCGAATTCTTTTTTATGGAACGCCTCAACGCCCTTCTTGAAGGCCTCACGAGCGAGATCCTCCGAATTTGGGGATTGAGCGTGCAATTGCAGCGTAACAAAGAAGGCCAACAACAGCCTTGATTTGAATAAAATCAAAATCCGAGCCTCTCGCAAAAAATGCAGTAAGCACTAAAATTTTAGTCTGATTTTCGGAATTTTGAACAGCCCAGACTGCGCATTTTTACACTTTACTGATGGCCAGAGATTTGAAGGTTGTGGTAGCGCTTTTATATGGCCAAAAATAAAAATGCTTTTGTTTGTCAAGAGTGCGGAGCCAAGCGCTTCAAATGGGAGGGACGCTGCAGCGATTGCGGCGCCTGGAACTCATTTGTCGAAGAAAAAGTGCAAAATGAGCGGAAGGGCTGGGTAAAACGCGGCAATGAACCCTCTGGTCGGTCAAATCCCGAAATGGACGTCTACAATCTGATTGACACGCCCAGCTTGGATTCTGGTCAACGTGACACGACAGGTCTTGCCGAGGTGGACCGGGTTCTAGGCGGAGGACTAGTCAAGGGCAGCTATATCCTGTTAGGCGGAGATCCTGGCATTGGTAAAAGCACTCTCGTTATGCAGATTGCTGGAAGTCTAGCACGAAAAGGTGGTCAAGTCCTGTACATCAGCGCTGAAGAAAGTGTTCAGCAGACGGCTTTACGCGCTCGTCGCTTGGGTTTGAAAAATGAAAAAGTAGATCTTGCCAGTGAGAGTTCTCTTGATGCCATTTTTGAGACGGCAATGGCACGCAAGCCCGATCTCTTAATCGTAGATTCAATTCAAACTGTGTTCACTCAGGATGTGGAAAGTGCCCCAGGCTCTGTTTCGCAAGTGCGTGAATGCGCCGCCCGCCTTCTGGGCTTGGCTAAAAGCCAACACATCACCGTCATTCTGATTGGGCATGTTACAAAAGACGGTAACCTTGCAGGTCCGCGTGTGCTCGAACACATGGTAGATACTGTTCTCGCCTTTGAAGGTGATCACCATCAACAGTTTCGCCTTTTGCGGGCTTTAAAAAATCGCTTTGGCGCAACCAACGAGCTTGGTGTTTTCCAAATGGCTGGCAATGGGTTAGCAGAAGTACCCAACCCCTCTGAGTTTTTTCTTGAGGAACGACGTGAAAACCGGTTTGGCTCGTCCGTCTTTGCGGCCATGGAAGGCAGCCGTCCGGTATTGTGCGAAATTCAGGCTCTGTGCACCCCTACGTCTCTCCCCACTCCAAGACGTACCGCACTTGGCGTTGATGTGAACCGCGTACATATGTTGACAGCGGTGCTTGAAAAGCACACCTCGCTTTCACTCGCACATCGAGATGTTTACGCAAACGTGGTTGGAGGGCTGCGCATTACCGAACCAGCAGCTGATCTTGCTCTAGTCGCCGC
>JAYQON010000023.1:20985-27087 GCA_038144835.1 Bdellovibrionales bacterium | reverse complement strand
CGCCGCCCTGATCTCTTCAGAACGACAAGCCCCACTGCCGGCAGCCTCTTGTTTTTTTGGCGAAGTGGGCTTAACGGGTGAAGTGCGCGGTGCTAGCCTCGCTCTCGAACGCGTGAAAGAAGCTGTCAAATTGGGTTTTAAGAACATACATTTGCCAGCCTCAAACGAAAAGTATCTTCAAATCAGTGAATTTAAATCTGCTCAATTCCACTGGATTCACGAAATTTCTCAGATCGAAAGTAAACTTGGCGGCGTGTCATCCAACAAGTCGCAACGGCGAAAATCGCAAGAGGTTGAGTTCTGAAAGTATTACTTCTAGCTAAGGTAAGATATCTGTTTTTTTTAGTTAACCTTGCAGCTGAGGCAAGTTTTAGGTAGCGCATATCTGGATGAAATTTCGTGCGAAAAGTTTTAACATTCCCTTTTGGCATTTTATTATCTTGATCAGTGTGCTGCTCTCGTCTCTTTGTGTGCATGCGAGTGCTGATAAAAATCTCGCTCAAAAAATACGCGAAGCTGCGACTCAAGCCATAAACGCGGGATTAAAGTCAGATTATCAAACTGCATTGACTCGACTTCTTGAATCGCCCGATCCTGATGGGCCCATCAATACCCTCATTCATCGCACCCCTTCCGGGGTGCAAGCCACGGTATTTGATATTCTCGAGATGAACGATGTTTTGGAAATTTTTTGGATCCAAGTCCAGCGAGTTAACCGATACGATCTTCACAACTTATCACTCATTAAATATCTGCCAGCTCAAATGGAAAATGAGATCGCCAATTGCACGCAGCTGGGTCTCTTGGCAACCCGGCGTATCGAGAATCGGGAGGAGTGGACGACTGCAGCCCAAACCTTGGTTAAAGCCATTCAAATATTTTGGCAAATCGCTGACGATTCCTCTTTGCATCCCAAACTCAACCGAACGATTCGAAAGGCCACCCGCGCGGCAGATAAAAAATGGACGACTCAACTCGATGAATTGGCCTGGGATTTGGGTATCTCAAGTTCGAGCCGCAAATGGCTACAGTTCAAATCTGCATGCCAAAATCTTTTGCGATCCTTTGGGAAATCGCAAGGATCTTAGCAATTATGTGTCTCCAGATATTTAGAAGTTCGAGCGGACCCTCCCCACGGCCATGTGCCACTCATTCAACTTGTGTCTGCGACTTTTTGTGCTTATCGCGGGCTTGAACTCTTTTTCCTGATTCCAAACTTTCTGGATCTCCGTCAGCCCAGACCAATAACCAATTCCTAAGCCAGCAAGAAATGCCGCTCCCAAAACGGTGGACTCTGTTTGATTCGGGCGCAAAACGCTCACACCCAGAAAGTCAGCCTGCATCTGCATAAGTAGATCGTTGCGCGCAGCACCTCCGTCAACGCGGACGGCTTTCATTCGCTTCCCAAGATCTTTCTCCATCGCCGCCAAGATATCTACATTTTGCAAAGCCATTGCCTCAAGCGCCGCGCGCGCCAAGTGCGCACGTTCAGTTCCACGGGTCATTCCAACAAAGGCCGCACGCGCTCCCGGATCCCAATAGGGTGCCCCCAACCCCACGAAGGCAGGCACAAAGTAAACACCCTCCGTTGACTGAACCTGAGCCGCCAGCTTTTCGACTTCACCACTGGATTGGAAAAAACCCATTTTATCTCGCAACCATTGAACCGCAGCACCACAAATGAAGGCTCCTCCTTCTAAGGCGTAAACTGGCTTTTTCTCGTTCCTCAATTGCCACGCAATTGTGGTTAAAAGACCAGAACGGGATTTGACCATCTTTGATCCCGTATTCATCAGGAGAAAAGAACCAGTGCCAAATGTACATTTTGAGCTTCCCTCATCAAAACAGGCTTGCCCAAAAAGAGCCGCCTGTTGATCACCCGCAACTCCAGAAATTGGAATTCCATCAAGCAACCCTGGAACTCCACGAGTTGTTGCAAAAATATCATTTGAAGCCACAATCTCAGGCAACACAGCCTCAGGTACCTTAAAAAGCTTTAAAAGATCGGAGTCCCATTTCCCCGTCTTAATATTCATCAATTGGGTGCGGGAAGCATTAGAAACATCAGTTTTATGACTTTGCCCACCACTGAGGCGCCAAATAAGAAATGTATCTATGGTACCCGCTTGTAGTCGACCCGTCCGAAGTGTCGCACGGGCCCCTTCCGCGTGATCAAGCAACCAACGCAACTTGGACGCGGAGAAGTAGGGGTCAATCACCAAGCCAGTCTTGCTGCGAATCATGCGGACCGCATCTGGCTTTTTTTTCAGCTTATTGCAGAAATCAGTTGTGCGACGGCACTGCCAAACAATGGCATTGTATAACGATTTGCCTGTTTGACGATCCCAGAGCAAAACTGTTTCCCTCTGATTAGTGATGCCAATCCCAGCAATTTGACTGCCTTTGATCCTAGCCGCACTGAGCACCTCATCGATGCCGTCAACTACAGTTTTCCAAATAGCTTCGGGATCATGTTCCACCCAACCCGCATGGGGGTAGATTTGCGGATGTTCTTTGTTTATCGAAGCCAACATTTGCGCCTGAGAATTAAGCACGCAAACCGTCGTACCTGTGGTGCCCTGATCGATTGCCAGAATATATTTTTCCATAATTGAAGTCCTATCATTTTTGATTCCCTGATAACAAGGATCGGTATAATGCTTAAATATGAGGTCACTGTTTCAACTCAAAGCAGAACATCTTATCCCGAGCCTTTTGAACTCAGACCGCGAAACTGTTTTATACAAAATTTTGCCGCATTTTTTTGGCGAACTGATCCGCAATTACTTTAGGGTCAGCGTAGAAGGCGCCGAACATCTGCCGCGCCGCGGGCGGGCACTCATTCTTCCCAATCATTCTGGCGTTAGCGGTTTTGATGCAATGGTGCTGCACCATGAGATCGCTCGCGCAACTCAACGTTATCCCCGGGTCCTCACCCACCATTTGTGGTTCCTGACAAAAACCACAGCCATACCAGCGCAAAAGCTTGGCTTCATCGAAGCCACGCTGGAAAACGGCATTAAATATCTCAATAAAAACCAGCTCGTTGTACTTTTCCCTGAGGGAGAATATGGTAACTTTAAACCTTCTAACAAGGCCTATCAATTACAGGAGTTCAAACGAGGCTTTGTCCGCATGGCATTGAAAACTGGCGCACCGATTATCCCGACCTTGGTGATTGGCGCAGAAGAAACTCACGTCAATCTCAGTCAACTCAAACTCACTAAATTTCTGCGTGGATTAATTCTACCTTTGCCACTCAATATTATTCCGCTGCCATCCAAGTGGAAAATCATTTTTATGGAACCAGTAGAGTTTCCCTACAAAAAAAATGCCGCCGACAATCGAGAATTAGTACGTGAGCTGGCTGACGAGATGCAAGATCAAATGCAAGAACGCCTTAACGTCGAACTGATGAAACGTGGTTCGGTTTTTCTTTAAGGGCCCTCTTGAGGCTTAAGATCGTCGCTAAAATCCTCTCCCACCGTCTTGATGATTTGAAACCACTTACTGATTAAAAAACCTGGACTTTCGCTGTTACGACTGACCATTGTGCTAGTGATCAGCATTGCTACCGAGACACCAATAACAAGCAACAGGACGTATTCGAGCACAATTTGACCACTCTGCCCTCCCCGGATAAATTGTTGAGATGACTTCATCCCATTCACCAGAACCCTCACATCGAGTGACTTATCGTATCATGGCAGCAGCAGCACTAGTGATTTGCGGCTTGCTTTCTGTAGCCATTTTTAGCTTCTCGAAGATGCAAACTCTACCATGGGCTAGTGAGCTGCGTGACCCCTCTATCTCCGTGGCTTATCGGAAAAACCTGCCGAATTTTCAAGTTGATAACAACAATCTGTTGCGACCCGAAACTCTGATAGGCCAATGGACCCTAATCTCGTTTTGGTCAGTCACCTGCCCACCTTGCTTACAAGAACTACCCGCAATGAATCAACTCGCCTTGAACTGGCAGGGACCACCCTTTCAGATTATAACCGTTAACCTTGATCATGATCGCCCCGAAGATTTAGAGTCGGCACACAAATTTTTACAAGAACAAGACATTAGTCTACCCACCATCTTTGATCGTAATTCCCGCTTAAAAACCGATTTTTCGGTTAACGAATACCCTAAGCACTTTTTAGTGAACCCCAATGGACAAATTGTTTGGGAAGAGCGTGGATCTTTTGCCTGGAACGGAACTGCGGCAAAAGATCAGTTACTCAAATTAATGGAGAAGGAACTTCCTGATCCAATTTCAGAGACTGCAGAATAGTTTTTATCTGCTCAAAGACTTCCTCATACTGATCTTCCTGAAGAGGCCCGCGAACCCCCAGAATATGATCCTCCCCCAACCGCTCAGCCGTGACATTCGCATCGCCACGAAATGTTGTGAAGGACTCCTGAAATGAATCCAGTGATGGGTAAAGCATCAAAAATATAGTCTGCCCATGGCTTCTAAAACTATTACGAAAATTCGCGTAACTTTCCTTCAGGTGTTGTTGCAAACGCAAATAAACCTGTAGCGCCAAAGTCTCCTGGTGTTGAGCAAAGTAAATACGAATCGGCCCATCGAAAACTGCCGCGTTAAATATCGGCGAATAGTAACGTGACTGAGTCAAATGAATGACCGATTGAGCTGCCATGCTGGATCTCCTCTATGCTTCGTGCAAAGTTGCAACATCCGTGTACAACACACCGCTGCTAGCTCAAGAGTAGAAAAGATACCTCGTAAAAATCAAAACTTTTTTCGTTATTCTTTTACATCGATTCTCTCACCCGAGCGATACACCGCCTCAACTGGGTGATGACCGACAGAGTAAAACAGTTCCTGCCAAGAACCATTTAACACGCTGAAATCACAATATTTTCCAACGTCAAGCGAACCACAATCCTGACTTTTTCCGAGAGCCTTGGCAGCTCCAAACGTGTATGCACAGATCACTTCAGCTAGAGTCATTTTCATTTCCATTCTGGCGAGTAGACCAACAAAACTCAAATCTTGAGTGGGACTGGTGCCAGGGTTGAAGTCCGTACTGATGGCCACGCAAACTCCAGCCTCAATCATAGCGCGCGCAGGCGGATAGCGCATTTTTAAATAAAAATCAGACGCTGGCAAAAGTACGCCCACTGTACCTGATTGTGAAAGACGCTGAATCGTGCGATCATTCACGTACACGGCGTGATCAACAGATTGAGGGGAAAATTCGAGCGCCAAATCAGTTCCACCAAAATCACTCAGCTGATCACTATGTGCAACGATGTGTAACCCCAGTTGACTAGCCTTTTGCAGATATTCTCTAGCTAATTCTAGGTCAAAAAAGCCTTTTTCTATGTAGATGTCGACTCGCTCCGCATACTTTTCCGCCGCGATCTGCGGCAAAATTTCATTGAGCATCACACGATTGTATTCTTTCAAGTCAGGATAATCAGGAGAGCGGGCGTGCGCACCCAGGTAAGTGCGCACAATACGGGGCCCGCTCAGAGCACCAGCCACTTGCAGGCATTTTATTTCAGTATTCAGGTCAAGACCATACCCGCTTTTTACCTCAAGACACGTTACCCCTTGATCTACAAAACGCTGCGTGCGCTTTTGCGCCAAGTTTAGTAGGTCTGAAAATGAGGCTTTCCTAGTGTCTTTTACCGTCGAAAGAATACCTCCGCCTTTGGCAGCAATTTCTTGGTATGTCTGTCCCTGCATCCTCCACTCAAATTCATGACTGCGATTGCCCGCAAAAACAAGATGAGTGTGACATTCGACAAAACCGGGCAAAACGCTTTTGCCCTTGAGATCAATAAACTGAGCCTTTTTATGATCACCCCATGACTGCAAGTCTTTTAGGTTAAACTTGTCTTGGGAACCGATCCAAACAATGCGTCCATCCGCGCAAGCCATCACACCGTTATTGATGATCGACAAATCCGCTTCGTTAATCCTTCGTCCCCCTTTGAGCTGGGCTCCGTTCAAAGTCAGTATTTCGCCAATATTCTCAAAAACAAAAATCCGCTTATGCATAATTTTCCCATATCCAAAACCAATCACTGGGGAAGCTTTTCAAGCTCCTCGCTATGATTTCAATTCTCCTCGGAGCACGG
>JAYQON010000023.1:0-20975 GCA_038144835.1 Bdellovibrionales bacterium | reverse complement strand
CCTCAGAGCAAGGTATACACTATGCGTTAGGAGGGTAAATTATGAAATGGATCATCTTTGCATCAATACTGCTCGCGAGCGGCTTCAGCCAAGCACAGGCTCCTCGCGATATCTACAGACTCTTTCCAGTTCTCTCATGTCCTGCAGTGGGTAACGAATACGAAAAAATGATTTCAAAGCTCGATGCCATCAAAACTTCGATCAAATCAGACGCCAATTGCCAGAACGTCGCGCTAAAAGTCAAATCACTAGAAGATCTAGTAGTTAAGGATCGACAAAAGGTACTGGAGCTGACCCAGCAAGAAAAAATCGAAAATTTAACAGCTGAGCAGGCTCAATTGGTGCGCGATTACGCCGAAAACGTGACCAAAAAAGTATCCAGCCTGATGGACCTCTTTATGAACAGTAATTACTGCTTCCGCGAAGAAGGGCCTGACAAACAACTGAGCCAACTTGCAGGTTTTGTCAATGAGGCTTCGCAGCTCGTAGGCGCTCTTTCTGGACCATGGGGTACACCCATAGCTCTGGCTGGTAATGTTGTTGCCGGCTTTCTTACGGGAATGGATCAAGTGCTTAAGTCTCGCTCTGGCTATGACTTCAACCAGCGCGACCAGTGGATGAACTACGTTGAAAATCTGTGCACTTACCACAGCTACCGCGATCAAATTGAACACTTGCTCAATCCGCGCGCCCGAGTGGCTGAACTGCAGGATTTAAAAGCTAAGCTCGAGGGCCACTTACAAGACATGGCACAACAGTGTCGCGAGTGCCAAAACATTCAAGACGCTTACAATGCGCAAAGAAAAACACCCGCCAAACAGTTGAGCGAACAGCTCAGCCCGCAGATCAAAGCCGCCGACTCTACGTTCGCCCAACCATTGGGTTCCTATACGCTACAAAGCCTAGGATTACGTGACTGGGTGAATGAAGAAATCAAGCGGGTACAACGAGAAGCCGCCTCTTATTGGAGCGATGCTTCAGGGCGCCATATGCTCACGCGCGCCAAAGAGCAGATTGAGAACTTTCTGGTGGATCGAGAAAGTGTTCGATTCTTAAGTCATCAAGTGGCTCGTAGTCAGAAAGATTTTAATAACTTTCTCTACTTTGTCGGTTCCGAAGGAACCAGTTTGTATGTTCGCTTGAATAATTCCGGATATGGCATCATTAGCTCGCCTTTGAACAATGCCGTTTGGTCTAGTCCAGTTGAAGTTTTTCGCTCGCTCATTGTGAAACCTCTCGACTGGGAGAAAATGCCTCAAAGCAGCCATCGCGAGGATATGAAATTCAGTTGGAACCACTTTCATCATCAAAGCATGGCGCGTCTGCGCAAGGTTCAAACCACTTTGCAGGTGGCTCAAAGCTTTTGCAGTTTTTTTAAGCACTCAGGTCAATATAATTCAGGCATTCGCGCGCAATGCAGTTCAAACCACTTGCGACGCTTGCTCGAGCAGGGATCAAATTTAGAAAAAGAGATTGCGGATTCAGAAGGTGACTCGGAGTCTTTGCTCTTAAATCCTGAGCTCGTCAATAACGACGCCGCTTTAAAGGTTTATTCTCGTAACAAAATTGAAGCCTTATCACGTGCCATTGAATTTCGTAGCCACAAGCCCTAAAGAGCTTGCTCTAAAAGCAGGAGGAATCGCTTCATGGCAATTCCTCCTGCAAATCCACTCAGTTCACCACTTTTAGCAACTACTCGGTGACAAGGAACTACAATCAGCAAAGGGTTTTTGGCATTCGCCGCACCCACAGCACGGGCTTTTTTACGATCACCAAGGCGCTCCGCTTGCTGTGCATAAGAAATGGTATGACCGTAAGGAATGCGTGTTAACTGCATCCACGCCGACCGCTGAAAAGGTGTTCCATGCATTTGCAAAGGCAAGTCAAAAGCTTCACGCTTTTTGCTAAAGTATTCTCCCAACTGAGTCGCCGTTCTCATTAAAATAGGGTGCTGTTGAATCTTTATAGCTTTGGCCAACGGCCAGCGCAAAAGCGCCTTACTATTTTCTGCGGGAAAGACTCCCAACAAAGAATCCTCTGAAGCCACCAACTTTAATGAACCGGTGGGACTCGATATTTCAGTAAAGTACGACGAACCTTGGCTAAAAGACATATCTCGCTGACAACCTTAATAAATAAAAAAGGGAGGTCGCAGCCTCCCTTTTTTATTTATTTAAAACAATAAAAACTTTATTACTGCTTTGAAACCTTCAACAGTTCCACATCAAAAACTAGCACTGAGTTGGCTGGGATCCCAGGCTGAGCCTGAGGGCCATAACCCAAATCGGGAGGAATATAGAGCCTGTAAACAGACCCTTCAGGCATCATCTGTAAAGCCTCCTGCCAACCTTTGATAATTCCATTCACCGGGAACTCAGCGGGTTGACCACGGTCATGGGAAGAATCAAATTTCTGCCCTGTGATCAGGGTGCCTGTATAATGAACCTGAACCTTGTCTTTCAGCGATGGCTTCTTACCAGCACCTTCTTTAAGAACTTCATACTGTAAGCCCGTAGAAGTCGTCTTTACGGTATTTTTCTCTTTGTTTTTAGTTAAGAACTCCGAGCTCAACGATTTGTTTTTCTCAGCATCGGCAACAGCGCGCTGTTGTGCTGCTTGTTGGAGCGATTGAATCACTCGTTGCTGCTCTTCGGGGCTCAGCTCTGGTTTATCTCCCTTAAGTCCGGAGGTCACTGCGTAACCAACGACTTTTGGATCCAGCTCGATGTTCTGGGCTTTTACGTTCTGAGCGATATTCTGACCAATCGCATAGCTAAGTTTAGCTTTGTCATTATCCAGGCGTGGCTTGCGCTCACAAGCTACAGTGGCAGCCAAGACCGGCGCCAGGCCTAGAATCAAAAAGTTATGTAACTTCATAAGATGCCTCCCGTGTTCGATAACACACTCGATAATCAGAACGCATAGACAGGTTTAAGTCTATCTTTTTTCTAAATATCAAACAGCGATCGTTAAGAGATGGCAAGTCTAGGGAATAGAATAACGAACCACTCCCCGCTGATCTGCAACCCTACGAGCACTTTCATATCCAGCATCCACATGGCGAAAAACCCCCATAGCTGGATCCGCATTAAGAACTCTCTCCAAGCGCCTGGCGGCTTCGGGCGTTCCATCAGCAACAATGACTTGTCCGGCATGCATAGAATATCCCATTCCCACACCACCGCCATGGTGAAAACTTACCCATGTTGCCCCACAGGCCGTGTTTACCAGAGCATTCAAAATTGGCCAGTCCGCCACCATATCGGTGCCATCTTTCATGCCCTCCGTCTCACGGTTGGGCGACGCCACTGAACCACAGTCTAGGTGATCGCGGCCAATCACGATTGGGGCTTTGACCTTGCCCTCTGCCACCAATCGGTTAAACAAAAGTCCAGCTTGGGCCCGTTCGCCATATTCAAGCCAACAAATACGCGCGGGCAAACCTTGAAAAGCAATACGTTCGGAGGCCATATCGAGCCAACGCAGAAGCGAAGTCTTATGCGGAAAAAGCTCACGCAGAGCTTGATCTGTCACTCGGATATCCGCAGGATCTCCACTCAAGGCCACCCATCGGAAGGGACCGCTACCCAAACAAAAGAGAGGACGAATATACTCAGGTACAAACCCGGGAATATCGAAAGCATTGCTAACACCTACATCCTGAGCCATGGCCCGAATGTTGTTACCATAATCAAAAGTGATCGCCCCCTGCTTCTGCATGGCCAACATACCACGCACATGCTTACCCATGCTTTCTTTCGCCATGCGGATATGTTCTTGGGGGTTATGTTCCCGCAACACGGCGGCACCCGCAAGCGTATACCCCTCAGGAATATATCCACGTAAAGGGTCATGAGCGCTGGTTTGATCGGTCAAAACATCTGGAATGAAACCCTTGGCCAAAAGTTCGTGAATGACAGTCGCCATATTACCCAGCAGAGCCACCGAACGCGCAACTCCCTGACCTTGATAATCGCGCACCCGCCGAATGGCATCGTCCAAATTCTCGGCCACTTCATCGACGTACCGAGTTTCAAGTCGACGTTGAATACGAGTAGGATCCACATCTACCGCCAAAACCACAGCCCCCGCAAAAACTCCCGCCAACGGCTGTGCCCCACCCATACCACCTAAACCGGCTGTGAGAATCACCCGACCTTTGAGGCTTCCCCCAAAATGTCTGCGACCAGCTTCAGCAAAGGTTTCATAAGTGCCCTGCACAATACCCTGTGTTCCTATGTAGATCCAAGAGCCAGCTGTCATCTGCCCGTACATCATCAAGCCCCTGCGCTCAAGATCATCAAAGACCTCCCAGTTGGCCCACTTACCGACCAAATTTGAATTGGCGATAAGCACTCGCGGAGCATCGGGATGAGTTGCCACCACTCCCACAGGTTTACCCGACTGAACCAAGAGAGTTTCATCGTTTTTTAGCTGCGTGAGTGTGTGTAAAATTCGCTCAAAACTGGGCCAATCGCGAGCCGCTTTACCACGCCCGCCATAGACCACCAATTCTTCAGGGCGCTCAGCGACATCTGGATCCAAATTGTTTTGAATCATTCGAAACGCGGCTTCTTGCTGCCAACCTTTACAATTCAATTGAGCCCCCACGGGCGCACACACAGTTCTTACCATTCTAAATCTCCTGCGGTTTTTGCTATGACCTCATTCAATTGACCGTCACGAATCAAACTACGAATTACAGCAACATCGTTGGCAAACACTCGGTCCTCGGCCGCGAACGGCACCGAATTGCGTATAACTTCATAAGCCTTCAAAACAGCTGCCGAAGGACGCAAAGGCTTTAACAAATCCAATGCCTGACAAGCAGAAAGCAATTCCATAGCAACTATATTCTCAGCATTTTTCGTGATCTGATGAAATTTGCGCGCAGCGATCGTGCCCATACTCACATGGTCTTCTTTATCTGCAGAGGTGGGAATACTATCCACAGATGCCGGATGGGCCAAAATTTTATTTTCGCTGACCAAGCTGGCAGCCGCAACCTGCACGATCATATGCCCACTGTTTAGCCCTCCGTTCGGCGCTAGAAAAGCTGGCAACTCCGACATCGCCGGATTGATCAACTTTTCAATACGACATTCAGAGATACTGGCTTGGGCACTCATGGCGATGCCCATAAAATCCAACGCAAACGCTACCGGCTCACCATGAAAGTTTCCACAGCTTAGAATTTTTCCATCTTCAGCAAAAACCAAGGGATTATCGGTGCTCGAATTAGCTTCGGTCTCCAAAACATTTAAGCCATAGCGAAGAGCGTCTTTGGAAGCACCATGAACAGCTGGAATACAGCGCAAAGAATAGGCATCTTGTACTCTCTGACAACCCGCATGACTTTCAGCTATTGAGGACGTAGAGCCCAGCAACTTTAACATATTGCGAGCCGTTTTAGCTTCACCCGGATGTGGGCGAGTTGCAAAAATCAACGGGTCAAAGGCTTTGCGAGACCCACGCAAGGCCTCAAGTGACATAGCCCCCGCCAAATCCACGGTCCAAAGCAGCCGCCGGGCTTCATAAGCCGCAAGCAACCCCACTGCCGTCATAACCTGACATCCGTTAATCAAAGACAAGCCCTCTTTGGCTTGCAGCTCCAATGGAGTCAAATTTTTATCGTTTAACAAAGCGGCTGTTTCAGTTGGTTTACCGTCTCTCCAAACTTCACCTTCACCCATGAGTGCTAAAGCCAGATGAGACAGAGGAGCTAAGTCACCCGAAGCCCCCACACTCCCCTGTTGCGGAATTACAGGAATAACGTCTGCGTTCAAAAAATCGAGAATTTTATCGATCACTACGTCCCGCACACCGCTATGTCCACGCGCCAGTGCATTGGCTCGCAAAAGCATAATAGCGCGGGTTTGCTCGACGCTAAAGGGTTCACCAATTCCGCTTGAATGCGAGCGAATAAGATTTTTTTGCAGCTGTACAATGTCGGCCTGAGAAATACGCACGCTACTGAAAGCCCCAAAGCCAGTATTGACGCCGTAAATGATTTCGCCTTCTCTTATACGGCCTTCTATGTAGCCTCGCGATTGTTGTACTCGCGCTCGAGCTTGAGCCCCCAACTGCACTTTCAATGCATGATGAGCCACCGACCAAACTGAATCAACAGTTAGATTTTCTCCGTTCAACGTCAACATTTCGCATCCCTCAGCTTTTGAATTGCCTGCGCGTAATTGTTTTTAAAAATATAATTGCCCGCAACCAACACATCGGCGTCGCGAACCTGAGTTGCAGTTTGATCGTTAATTCCGCCATCCACTTCAATCAAAAAGTTAATCCCTAACCGGCGCGACTCTTCACGCAAATCTTTAATTTTTGCTACTTGATCCGCCATAAATGCCTGCCCCCCAAAACCTGGTTCAACAGTCATAACAAGCACCAGATCGACCAATTTCAAAAACGGAAACAAAGTCTCTACCGCCGTTCCCGGACGCAAGGTGATACCAGGGCGTACGCCCAGCGCACGTATCTTGCGCAGAGTGGGTTCGATTTGCTGGGTGGCTTCAACGTGGATTGTAAGATAGTCTGCACCCGCCTTACAAAAATCATCGATGTAACGTTCGGGCTCTTCAATCATTAAATGAACGTCTAGAGGCAAACGTGTCACTGGTCGTAAAGCTTTGACCACTGGAGCGCCGATGGTCAAGTTAGGGACAAAATGTCCATCCATGACATCAACATGAATCCAATCTGCGCCAGCTATTTCTAAGGCCTTAATTTCATCACCCAAACGGGCAAAATTCGCGGATAAAATACTGGGGGCAATCAAAAATTTTGATTCAGCTCGTTCGGCCAAAGACATCTCCCACGGCCATCGGATAACCACGCAGGTAGACATCAACAGACATCTTTGCACGTGATTCCGGTTGCACCTCTAGGAGTTCTAAACTGCCTTTTCCACAGCCGACAAGCAACGATTTCTCCGTCACTCTAACAACTTGGCCGGGCAGCGGCACTGCTTGCCCTGGCTCACTGACTCGCGTCCGATGGATTTTTAGTAATTTTCCGTCGCGCCGAGTTTGCGCCACTGGCCCCATGCACAATCCGCGCACCAAATTATGAATTTCCTCTGCCGTCTTAGACCAATCGATGTCAGCTTCTTCACGCATGATTTTGGGTGCAAGAGTTACCTGGGACTCGTCTTGGGGCACGGGTGTCAGATTGCCACGAAGATAATCCATCAGTTCAACCGCAAGAAGGTCTGCCCCAAAAACTTTGCACTGCTCATACAATTCAAAAGCGTTTATTTCGGAACTTAAAGGAATTTTGCGCCCCCCCAGGATAGGCCCCGCATCCATTTTTCGCACCAACACTTGCAGAGTGACTCCGCTCTCGGCATCTCCAGCCATAAGAGCACGCTGAATAGGCGCGGCTCCCCGCCAGCGCGGCAAAAGGCTGGCATGAACGTTCACAACCTTATTGGGATAAAGCTTCAAAAAAGGCTTTTTAAGAATTTGCCCAAATGCCACCACGACCGACACTTCAGCACGCAGCGAATCAAGCTGCGCCAAAACTTCCGGTGTGTTGATATTCTCTGGCGTAAAAACAGGAATACCCAAAGGCTCAGCCAAGGCCTTCACAGGTGATGGTTGCAAATGTAACTTACGCCCTGCTGGACGGTCTGGCTGACTCACTACCCCAACGACTTCATAATGGGGATCTTTGATCATGGCCTCAAGACAGTGACGAGCAATGTCTGGTGTGCCCAAAAAAAGCGCACGAATGCGGCTCACAAACGGTGCTCTTCTGTATTTCGGCTGGTATCCACTTGCCCATCCTCATCTTCTTCATCGTCTTGCGGATGACTCGGATCTGGATATCCATATTTTTTTATTTTATTCTTTATTCGCACAGACTTAATCGGACTTAAACGGTCAATAAACAATTTACCATCCAAGTGATCAATTTCGTGTTGAATGCAAATGGCCAATAGCCCATCTGTTGAGAATTGAATGGGTTTACCTTCGGCATCTAGAGCCTGTACCTCTATTACCGCCGCCCGAGTTACAGTTTCAAAATAAGTAGGCACACTCAGACAACCCTCATCGTAGGTGGTCTTGCCATCTTTTTTCACAATCACGGGGTTGAAAAGCACCAGAGGCTGCTGAATCGCGCGCTCCATTTCGGTTTGATCTTCTTGTTTATAACGACCATTTTCACGTGGACGTGTATCAACCACCAATAGGCGAATCTGTCGATTGACTTGAGCCGCAGCCAATCCGATTCCTTTTTGCGCGTACATGGTCTCTAACATATCGGCTGCTAGCTGCTTTAGCTCAGGAGTCACTTCATTTATAGGAAGACCCTTTTTACGCAGTCGGGGATCAGGAAATTTTAGAACTTCTAGGATTGCCATAAGTCCCTATTTTAGCCGAATTCCGCAAAATTTGCCACTATCGCTTTAAACGTCTAACAAGCAAAAAAGCTACCACCATCATCAGCAAATTGGGGCCCCAGGCCGCCAAAATGGGGGGAAGCACGCCATGCTCCCCCAGGGTGAGGCCCGAACTATAAGCTATCCAATAGGCGAAGGCCAAAGCCAGGCAAATTCCCAACTGCATAAACGTACCACCCGAACGCGCCCGGCTCACGCCAAATGGCAAACCCACGGCCGACATCACCAGAGCCGCAAAAGCAAACCCAAACTTTGCATGGTAGTCGACTTCATAGCGAAGCGTGTCCAATCCAGCTTCCTTATTGCGAGCAATGAAACGCCCCAACTCGGCCGCGCTCATCTGTTCGGAGGAGTTCGCACTACTTTGTATATCCTTCAAATCTTCGTTCATGGTGATTGGCTTTTCAGAAAACGACTTCGTGAGAGGAAAGCTTGATTCAGCAGCAAACAACGTCACCAAGCCATTTTTCAAGTTCCAGACGTTGCCCTGCATTTCAACCTCACTCGCCGCAATGAGCTGAGTCAAATTCCAACTGGGGTCAAAATAGTACAAAGTGATGCCTTGAGCTTTAGCACTTTCGGGACTGAGAGTCTTAATGTTAAAAAGAATGTTCTCTGTACGAAACCATATTTTGTTAGTCTTGACCGTTGAATACAGGCCTGGCTTTTTTTTAATTTCTACGAATTCGACATAATTGCGCTTTTGAGTCAGCTTCGGCAACAACTGGTCTCCGATACCGAAATTTACGGCCGACAACAACGCTACCAAAATTAGGATAGGGGTCGCTACGCGCGTTAATCCTAAGCCTAAACTGAACAAGGCCGTGAGCTCGTTATTACGGTTTAACGTTGCCAATGTAAAAAGCGTAGCCATCAAGCAAGCCACCGGCATTAACTGATGAATCACCCAGGGTGTCTTATAACCATAATAACGAATCAACGCGGCCAAGGGTGCCTCCGCATTTTTAAGCCCAAAGGTCATCAGGTCTACCGTTAGATAAATGGTGACGAATACGGCGACTCCGGCGACGAGATAAAGAAGAAAAAGTTTTAGGATGTACCTGTCGATAAGCTGCATGCGAAAACAGGACCTACTTTACTTACTTGACGAACAATTACAAAACTATTTAACTGATTCCATGGCTTTGCGCGTCTTGCTCGCCGATGAGAGCTCAACAATTAAAAAAGTTTTTCAACTCGCCCTGCAGGATTATGCAGTTGATGTCTGCCCGGTCAACGTCGGTGTCGACGTGCAGGCAGTGGCGCAAAAATTCAAGCCCGATATCATTTTCGCTGACGTCTTACTGCAAAAAAAGAATGGCTACGACGTAGCCGCCGAGCTTAAGCAAGATCCAACCCTGCAGTCCATTCCCATAGTCCTGATGTGGAGTGGTTTCATGGAGTTGGACGAAGATAAACTGCAAGCCTCACATGCAGACGGGCAATTGGAAAAACCATTTGATGTGGCGGCGCTCAGAAAGCTGGTCGCAGAACTCGTGCCGCGCACCAAGGATCAGCGCATCTCGCAGTTTTTAACTTTTCCTAAAATGCCCGATATTGAAGAAAAAAAGACGGTCGTCCAACCCGAACCAGAGCCTGCGAGCAAGTCCGAAGAAGACTTCCAACAGGTGCCTATTCCAAAAATGAAAGGCAGTAACGACAAGTTTCGCGTTCATTTGAAACCTGAAGAGCTCAGTCCAGAAGCAATGCCGGTTGATTTTAGTGAATCTCAAGATGGCTCTGATGTCCTTGAAACTCAAAGTCAGGGCGTTGACGATCTCCTTGCCTCTGGTGAAACCGATGAATTCTCGATTCGAGATTCGTCTGTCCGCTCCCCTCAAGGGCTGTCAAACCGTGCAAGTATACCTCCCACTCCTCCGATAGACGCCAGTGACGAACTCGATGTCGACTTCTCCGACCACAGCTCTGAACAACAGCTTGATACGCCAGGTGCACGAGGGAATGTCTCATCCATGACCACGGGAGCATTGACGGAAGCACAGTTGGAGAAAATTATCCGCTCACAGAGTGCAGAAATCATTGAGTCTGTGGTCTGGAAAGTTATCCCCGATTTGGCCAGCCAAATTATTGAGCGAGAATTGCAAAAGCTACTGAAAGAAAAAGAGGCCAACCCTTACTAGCGAAGGAAAAACGTGACTCTTCGCCAGCTTATTGAACTCAGTTACACCGAAGATTTGCCCACTGGTGATCTCACCACCGATCAACTAGCTCTTGGCGAACGATCCGGTGAAGCGCTACTCATTGCAAAAGAAGACCTCGTGCTCTCCGGCCAAGAAATCTTCAATGAATGCGTCCATTTTTGGAGCCCACAAACAGAATTACGCTGGCAGTTTCAAGAAGGAGATTTCGTACTCAATAAGCAGACCGTGTGCTGGATTCGCGGAGACTTAACTTCTTTACTCAAAGCTGAAAGAGTGGCGCTCAACTTCCTCGGACGACTCAGTGGTATAGCCACACTTACACGCTGCTTCGTTCAAGAGACCCGCGGCACAAAATGTAAAATTCTGGATACGCGCAAAACTACACCCCTATTGCGCGAATGGGAAAAGGCAGCCGTCCGCGCCGGTGGCGGAGGTAATCACCGAATGAGCCTGTCTGCCTCAGTGCTCATCAAAGACAATCACATTCGTGCCGTCGGGGACTTACGTTCAACCGTGAGAGCCGTACGTAAAAATCATATTGGCGACATTGAGGTTGAGTGCCGCACCATCGATGAAGTGCGAGAGGCTGTGGGTGAAAATGTACAACGCATTCTACTTGATAATATGTCCACTGAGGAAATGCGCGCGGCACTTACACTGATTCCAGCTTCTATTCAAAGCGAAGCCAGCGGTAACATGCGTCTTGAACGCATCAGCGAGGTTGCCGCCCTTGGCATCGATTTTATTAGCGTAGGAGCCTTGACCCATTCTGCGCCTTGTGCTGATTTCAGCCTCATGTTCGACTGGCAACACCGGGAGTAATCTTTGTCACAAAAACTATCTTCTGTCACTGATGCAACCGTGGATTGGGCCCAACAACGTGGGCTCAATTATATTTTTACCGCCCAAACGGGCTCAACCAATGACGATGCCAAAGTCAACGCCCTTGATGATCAATCAGATTTTCTTCTTCATCTAACCAACCACCAACAAAAAGGTCGCGGACGCGGAGACAAAACATGGCTCGACACAGGTAATGGTGAATCTTTACTGAGCACTTGGTCCTTCAAAGTCTCATCGCCTCCTCAAGCCATCACTGGCCCACGCATTGGATTAGCATTATTTTCCGCAGCCTCTAAGACATGGCCATCACTTCCTTGGGGCTTGAAGCCACCCAATGATCTCATTCTAAAAGGACACAAAGTCGCGGGGTTGCTGATCGAAAGCATCTCCGCTGGAGACTCGCACCGACTCGTTATTGGACTGGGGTTTAATGTCTTAAATCATCCACGAAAATTTGACGAAGCCTCGCACCTTAGTGAAAGTCTGCTGAGTGGGATAGATTTTGGCGAATGGTTCCAGTTTCTTGATGAACTCAGCTCCCAACTCCAAAGTGCGATTGTGGATTGCATGAAAACTGAACTCAGTTCAACAGCATGTCTCGAGTTGGCACGCGCAATTAATGCCACCCCGGAACGCCCTTTCCAAGTCACAGAAGTCACCCCTCAGGGAGATCTCATTCACAACGGAGGCATTCGCCCATGGATGGATATTTAACATGGCACTGACTTATACTCCCAGCGCAGAACTCGGCTCGAAACTGCCCGCTTTTTCACTACCTAGCGTCGATGGGAAAATATATTCCGACAAAGATTTCACGAGCGCAAAAGCACTTGTCGTAATGTTTATTTGCAATCATTGCCCTTACGTACGGGCTGTAGAGGATCGATTGATTCATCTCGCGCGCGAATTAGAACCCTTGGGAGTCTCCTTTATTGGCATTTGCTCTAATGATCCATCAGAATACCCGGAAGATGCACCGAACGCGTTGTTGCAACGGTGGACAGAGAAAAACTACCGATTTCCCTACCTAATCGATGCGGATCAATCTATCGCTAGAAGTTTTTCTGCAGTCTGTACCCCAGATCTATTTGTTTACGACCAAACTGCCCACCTGGCTTATCGAGGTCGGCTGGACGACTCATGGCGTGACGAAAATAAAGTTAAGCGTCATGAACTGAGAGAGGCTGTTCAAGCTTTACTGTCGGGCAACCCACCTGCAAGCGAACAAAATCCGTCCATGGGTTGTTCTATCAAATGGAGAAAAACTTAAAGCGTGAAAAAGCTGTTTTTAGCTCTTATCTTTGCCGGCTTTAGCTTTGTCGCTTACCTTTACATCTACCTAGGCTTCAGTCGTAAAGTAGATATTGAATTGGCAAAAAGAGGCCCCCATTATTTACTCTTCCAAGAACACCTCGGCGCCTACCATCAGATTGGGCCCCTGATTCATGCTGCGGAACAATGGGCCAGCATTAATAATGTTCACTGCCCTCGGACATTTGGAGAATTTATTGATGATCCTCAAGCAATAGATCAGGATCGTCTTCGTAGCCGAGCAGGATGTGTATTGCTAACTCCCCTCAACACTCTGCCCACGGAGTTCAAATTCGAGGAGCGTCCAGAACAACTTTTCGTCGTGGCGCGCTTTAGCGGCTCTCCAAGTGTAGGGCCTTTTACGGTCTACCCCAAAGTTCGCGATTTTATGGATCAAAACCGATTAAAGGCGGCAGGTCCAGTAATAGAAATTTATACTGTGGATGGCTCCGACGTAACCACCGAGTTTCTCTTTCCTATCGAAAACTAAATGAATTGACGAGTGGGACTGCTCGCGAGACCTTTTAAAAGGGCGCTATCCTTGGAGGTAAGCAATGAAAGGTCTATTTAAAGGCAACATCAGTTTGTTTATTTTACCACTTATCCTGTGGGCCACTTCCGCGAAGGCCGATCTGCTGCTTGAACCCTTTGTGGGCTATATGCCCTCGGGCACAATTAAGGTCGGCGCAAGCGAAGAAAACTTGAGTGGAGCTGTTTTTGGAGCTCGCGTTGGTTGGTCGAGCGCACTCGGGCTGATGCTAGGAGTTGATTACACAACAGGAATGCTCAAAGATGCGGATGCTCCAAAATCTGATTTAACCCCGAAAAACCTGGGTGCGTTCGTTGGTTGGGACTTTCCCCTTTTGCTGAGAGTTTGGGGAGTGTTGGGAATTAAAGATTCCGTGGATGCAGAGTCTACAAGCTCCAAAGTGAGTTATGATGGAACAACATCTTTAAAACTTGGCGTGGGCTTAACAACGCTTCCATTTATCAGTCTCAATGCCGAATACTTGGTGGCCGAGTATGAGTCTGGAGCCGTTAAAACCAAGACCAGCGGCATAATTGTGGGCGCTAGCCTTCCATTTGAACTCTAAACGTAAGAACCCTTCTTAATTTTTTCTATTATAATCTTCTCAAGGATCTGCGGATCCTTGGGATTTACGCTAAATACAGCCTGCTGTTCACAACGCTTCTTTTCTTTCACAAGCCAGCGCAAGATATCGGCCAGTTCTTTGTTTTTCTTGTCTTGAAAAAAGGGATCATTTTCCAGAGCGTCCTTAGCTTTCTTTAATGATCTGGCTTCAGCCGCATCTCGCTCGTTCACAGTGTAACATAGCAAATCGTATTTCTTCACATCGTCTGGTAATACGCCCAAAAAGCGAACTTCTGGGGCGCTGAAATCAGAGTTACGAATGAGACTTGCTGCCGATCCTGCCTTGAGAGTGCGGAAAATATTTTGCAACGTATAGGCATCCAAATCCCCATAGAAGTACATAGGGATCTTCAATTGATCCTGAATTGTTTTACACCAGCCGCGCACCCCGTTCGATGGGACACCCTGCGCACCCATGATGATGCAGTTGTGACGCATATGCATTCCATTAGCCACAAGAGTGTTTGCCGTGCCTTCTGATTCAACAATTAAGCAAAAATCTATCTTTCCCTTTTTTGCTTTCAACTTAAACTGCTGCGGCTTGTTTTTTGGTTGAAAAGGAGTGGTTCCTAGAGACCCCACATCCACAACCGCGTTGGTACCATCCGGTAAAGTTTCTGTGACCACTAAATTCTTTGAATAGGTCTGGCCTCCGCGATCATTGGCAAAACAGTTCATCTCTTCTCGATAAACCTCAAGCATGTCACAAATAAAATCGATGACTGTATCACTCTCAGGCTGGTCATCAAAATCAAGAGGCTTTAACTGGCTGTTAGATTTGATTTCACCTTTAGAAATATAATAGAGTTCACGCTTAGTATTGACAGCGCCACTTTGTAAGTTACGTAGCATGATCTCTAACATAAAAATGGTGCGAGCCATCTTTTGTACGGACGAAACGTTGAGCTCCGTCTTTACTGTCTTATCTCCAGGAGTTAAAAATCCGACTTTGGGACTATAAAACGAATTATCAAGGCTACATTTCACCGCTTCAAGAACTGGTCTTTTAGCCTTTTCTAGATCAGCAAGCATTTTATCGCACAAGACGTTGGCTTCTTTGACAATGTCTTTGTTCAGCTCGCGGATACGAATTTGTTTACCCATGCTACAAAAACTCCTATTTCTTGTTGCGAGTGACGGATTTTTTGGTTCCCTTAGCTACCGGTTCTAGCATATCACGAGCCGCCGCCTCTTCATGCTCAATAACAGCACCCTCCGAGGGTGTATCTACCGGCGCGTCTTCTGGAATGGCGTCATCATCGTGTTCGAGACCAAGCTTAGCACGCTCTTTTTGTTTGAGAATTTGCAGTTTGGAGGTTGCCAATTCCAGCTCGGCCTCTGCTGAGCTGGCATCTCTGCCAAGAAGCTTTTTTAGACCATCTTCGGCCCGCTCTACGCGACTCTTTGGCGCACCTATGATGCGCGCCAAACCTTCAACCAAAATAGGCCCAAACTTTTCAATGTGTGAGATTTTACGCTCTAAATCGGCAGCTTTATTTTCAGCCCGAATATGTCGCGACAACTTCTGGCCCGCCTGCATTAAGGCCCGCCGTATCTCTTCGATCAATTCATCGCCACCATCTATGGTTTCTTTTGAGGCATTTTTAAATTTAATAAACGGAGAGGTCACGCTTACCGCAAAAACATAACTGCCCAGAGGCAAGCTGTCTTTGGGTTGATTCAATCCGTAAGAACGCCAATTCACTGACTCCACAGATTTGGTGATTGCACAGGCTCCCTTGTCAAACTGAAGGGGCACGCGATTGGCAAATCGCAGGAGTTGAACAGGAGCATCTTCTTCCTGATTGCGATTAAGGAAGCGGGCGATGGCCACTTCTACAACCACGGGCTTAAAGTCACAAATGCGTGGCTTGCGAGTGACCACACTAAAAAAGTCTACCTCACCCAATCGCTGAATACTTTTAGACAGCCCCTCCTCACCCACTGTCAAAACTGACCTCGTGCTGGGCGCCACCAATTCAACTTCATGAATGGCTTGATAAATCTTTTTGTACTCATCTGCAGAAATAGACGTCAGAGCTTTATTCATTAAAGTCTTGGCCACACCTTTAGAGAGTAACGACTTCAGAGTAGCATCGTTGACTCGTGAAAAGCCTTTTTTGAGAAAATTCTCAAGCGTGATTTTTCCGTAAAGGCCCGCATGAGTCATAAATTCGCCCAACTTCATCGTATGAGGATGAGGCAATGTCGCGGGAGGAATATCGGGAACCTGGGTAGCCACCCGGGCAACTTCAATTGGTGGCTGTTCTACCAATTTGTAATTGATCGACATGTGCGGATTAACCAATGTTGTTCCTTCGAGGTAGGTTAGCAACCCACCATCACCATTCAACACCACCCGACCATCAATTCGAAACTCGACACGAGTACCGTGCGGTTTATCCCAATCAATCGTTTCTTTTTTCTTAAAAATCCCGCGATTGCCCTTAATGTCGACATCAACGATGGCCGACACGGCCTTACGCATTCCTTTAGTCTTTGACGTAACTCGCACACCAGAGGCGTTCGTCAATTGCGCCCAAGTGGTTGCTGCAGAAATACCAATTCCCTGTTGGCCCCGAGAGCAACGCCCACGACCAAATTTACTGGAGGCCAAATATTCACCAAACACTTTTGGTAGATCCTCAGCCTCAAGCCCTGGACCATTATCCTCGACAACAATTTGCACAAGATCCGTGTTGCGCGAAGCTCCAGGACCTAACTTGTTGATTTCGACTTTGAGATCCGGAAGCAGGCCCGCTTCCTCGCACGCATCAAGAGAATTGTCGATGGCTTCCTTTAATGTCGTCAAGACGGCCTTTGCCGGAGACGAAAAACCCACCTGTTGCAGGTTTTTGGCAAAATATTCAGCAGTACTACTCGAAGTAATTTTGGACACTCTTCGCTCCTGTTGGCATTTACCAAGTTGAGAAAAGTTCGCGTGTTCAATTAGTTATTTCACGCAGGCGCATTTCAGCGGCGGTCAGGTTTTTTTTGAGAGAATTGCACTGTTTGCACGAGACCACAATATTTTTCTTGTTGCTTTTTCCACCGCGCGAGACAGGAATTACGTGGTCCATCGTTAGTTCCTCTCGCAAAAATTTCATCCCACAGTGATAGCAAACACCCTTACCAATTTCTTGACGCCACCATTGCGACCCCCGCAACTCGCGAGCCTTAGCGCGTTCGCGACGAATATGCTCATCTGAAGCAGTTGCGAAATAGAAGTCTGGAACTGAATTGTGCGAATCCATAAAAAATCATTTAACGCATTAGGTCATTAAGGTCAAGTTAGGCGATGGCCTTTCAATGCAGGATGATATAAAACGGTCCTATGTCTCCGCATCAAATGAAAAATAGACTTATACAAGCGTTTCCCGATGGCCAAGTGGAAGTCACAGACCTGACTGGCAGCGAAGATCACTATGAAGTGTTTGTTAGCTCAAAGTCATTGGCCGGCCTCAGCCGAATACAGCAACATCAGAAGGTCATGGCAACCTTTGCCGAGGAATTGAAAACTGGCGAAGTCCATGCGCTTTCTATTCGCACCCAATCTCTATGAATTACGCAAGGAGAAAAATATGTCGGACACCAAATCCAGAATTGAATCCATTCTTAATCAAGACCGAATAGTACTGTTCATGAAAGGTTCGCCGTCTTTTCCACAATGTGGATTTTCAGCGCGCGCGGTGGCTATTTTACGTGAACTTGGCGCTCAATTTGGCTCCGTAGACGTTCTCGAAGACGAAGACATTCGCCAAGGTATCAAGGAATATGGCAACTGGCCCACAATTCCGCAACTGTATGTCGACAAGCAACTTGTTGGTGGCAGCGACATTATGATGGAAATGTTTCAATCGGGTGAACTTAAAGAGCTTCTTGGTTGAATCTAGATCTCTGAGTGCACGTAAAAGAATGATCTTTATTTAATCTTCCTCAAAAGGTTGATAGTTGAACAGTGAGTACATGGGGCAATAGCCCCATGATCCGCTCGCCAAAAAATAGATCCCAAGATAGGCCCAGGCTGGCCCCCCAGCCACGGCCCATGTCAGTAAAAAAACTCCAAACGCTAGACGGACACACCGGTCCCACAAGACCACATTTTTCTTCATCACCTAAAAATCCTTCGAGGACCAAAGACCTGTCAAAAGCTTTAACGCTTTACTTAAATTTCTTGCCCACCTGACAAAAGCCAACATGCTGGCCCTTCATCTGTACGGGATTTCGATCCAAATGCCGATATCTACGATAGACTATTGGAGGTACGTAGTGGGTCGAATCCTCATTGTGGACGACGATCCGGACATTCTCAAAATGGCTGAAGCCGTTTTATCCTCAGAGGGGCACACCGTCTTCGTCGCCGATGATGCTTTAAGAGCTATGGATTGGTTAAACAATTTCAAAGTTGATATGCTTTTAAGCGATGCCAATATGCCTGTTTACAACGGCTTTCAACTCATAAGCACTCTAAGAAACGATGATCGATTTAAAGATATGACGGTAGCCATGCTCACCGGATTGCGCGAGCGACGCGATATTGAAAAGGCTATGAAAATCGGGGTTGATGATTATATTGTGAAACCTCTTGACCCTTTGATTTTAGTGCAAAAAGTGAATTCACTTTTTGAAAAACGCCCGCCACAGCAGTCTGCTGAAATTCATCTCTCAGGAAACAGAATGAACAAAGGTTTTATTCGACATCCTTTGACCGTGGAGACAGTTTCTGAATTGGGACTTCGCATTCTCAGCTCTGTGCCTCTGAGCCAAGGCCAAAGCTTGGATATCCAGTGTGATTTTTTTCAAGAACTGCAAACTGAAGTCCCACCAATGAAGGTTCTTAACGTTGAAACAGATCCGATCAGTGGTCAATTTCGAGCCCAACTCATTTTTCTTGGGGCTGGAGAGGCATTTTTACAAAAAATTCGGGCATGGCTATACACCCACAGCGGCAGCAATAGGACAGCAGGATGAACAGACCTATGCGAGTACTTTTAGCCGAGGATGACCCCAATATTTCAATAATAGCACGACTATCCTTGGAAAAGATCGCCGGCTATGAGGTGACTGTGGTGACCGATGGAGAGCAAGCCTTAAATGAAGCGCTGACCCAAAACTATGATCTCATTTTACTCGACGAGATGATGCCCAAAATGAATGGGCTTAGAGTCAGCCAAGAGTATCGAATGCGTTGTGCTGCGCCTAAGCCCATTATCTTTTTAAGCGCCAAATCACAAGACTCGGACGTACGTGAGTTTGCAGCCCATGGCACAGGTCATATCGCCAAGCCCTTTGACCCGACTCTTTTGCCTCAACAGATTCGCGAACTGCTCGAGGAGCCCGCGTGAATTCAATAAAATTAAAACTCTTTCTGTTAATGAGTGCGATTGCGGGAGCCAATATTTTTTTTGCAATCCTAACCTATAGTGGTTTCGCCGAATTTCGTGAACAACGTCGTCAACTGGAGCTTTCAAGAGACCTCACGCAACGACTGATTCAGAGCGAGAATCAATTTGCCGGAGCAATCAACATTCACAAAGAAATTCGCAACTACATTCCACTGTTACATCCTCCAAGACGTTCTGAAGAACTTGAAAAACTTCTCATGGCTGCGCAAAAGGGCCGAGTCAGCGAAACCCGGGAACGACATCAAGTTCTTGTCAAAAATGAATTTGAATTTCAGCGCCATACTCGTGATCAACTTTCCTATTTGGAGGATAAAACGGTATACTTTGGCCTGCTCTGCATATTTTCTTTACTTGTCGGCCTTGTTCTACTTCAGATTTACATCAATACCGCAGTTTTAAGACCACTTAGAGATCTCGCACGCAAGATGAACGACTTCTTGCACGACCGCTACACCTACCAATTTAGCGTTCCGGGGTCTGATGAACTGGGTCGAATGCAGGCGACATTCAACGCTCTAGCGCAAAGAGTGATCTCAAATATGGAGCAACTGCGCACTCTCGATCAGGCTAAATCAGACTTTTTAAGTATCGCCTCTCACGAACTGCGTACACCACTCACATCAATCAAGGGTTCAATTTCTCTGATGCGTTCAGGTATCGTGGGTACTATCAATGAAATGGCTGACAATCTTTTAAACATAGCTGAACAAGAAACTGACCGTCTCATCCGCTTGATCAACGATATTTTAGACCTGGCCAAAATTGAAGCTCAAAGAGCCTCGCCGCAACCCGAGTGGAGCTCA
The DNA here is from genome assembly GCA_038144835.1 of Bdellovibrionales bacterium. GTDB lineage: Bacteria > Bdellovibrionota > Bdellovibrionia > Bdellovibrionales > UBA1609 > JALHOQ01. The sequence goes on along the minus strand of JAYQON010000023.1, from coordinate 882 downwards.
ATGAACTCCTTGGTAACAATAAGCCTACAAAGCTTAAAGGGCCTCGCTGACCAAGCCGAGGTAAAACTGTTAGCAGAGGCTATGCCACCTTTGGAAGTCAACATGGACCGTGACCGCATTCAGCAAGTTCTGACCAATCTACTGTCCAATGCTATTAAATTTTCGCCCAAAGGGGGCTGCGTGATCGTACACTGTGAAATCAACAACCAACATCAATTGGTTATTGAAGTTCGCGATCAAGGCCGCGGAATTGATCCTCAGGACCAAGAAGCCATTTTTGAAAAGTTCCGTCAAGCCACAAGCGCCAACAACCCCCTTGTCAAAGGCACCGGCTTGGGATTAGCCATAGCTAAAGCACTCGTTGAGCAACACGGTGGAGACATTGGCGTGCGTTCATTCCCCGGCGAAGGCAGCACATTTTATTTTACTCTCCCCGAGTGGCGTTACAGCAGCATAAAAAATCTGGAGGCGGCAGCATGAGTTTTGAGGAATTGCTAATTAAACTCAATCGCGAATACCTAAACTCCCTGCCGAATAAAATCAAAAATATCGAACGCCTAGTCAATGAAGCGGATTTCTCTGGCCTACGTGAAGCCTTTCATAAGCTCAAAGGCACTGGCAGGACCTACGGTCTCCCAGAAGTGAGCGATCTGGCTGCAGCGGCAGAAGCCATCTGCCAGTCAGATGCGCAAAAGACAATATCGATGGCACTCGTTGCCGCCGATCTGCTGAAAGAAATTTACGATCATCGATTACGGCAAGAGATGTATCATTTGCATTCTGATCCCCGCTTTACTGAAATTTGCAAACTGGCCCACATGCCTGGTGCTACCGGTCCCCAAGATACATCCGGCGGCCCGGACGTTTAAAAATTTAAGCCGA
>JAYQON010000022.1:0-32181 GCA_038144835.1 Bdellovibrionales bacterium | reverse complement strand
GTCTTGAACAAGAGGATCGTGACGGCCGTATTCACATTAAAGCTATGTGTGGAACGCCGAAATCCGAGCTCACTAAAATTTTTTTAAAGCGCAAACTTGCACCCGCCCTTTTTCTCTGTGGTCTTCCTGGAGATGTGGGTGGCGGTGTAGTCATGAATGCAGGCGTTGCGGAAAAAATTAAACCGAGCGAGTTCAATGAAATCACTGATTGGATCGAAGTGATTGACCTCCAGACATTTTTTATTCGTCGCCTTATGCACAGTGATATTGAATGGCAGTATCGAGCGAGTCATGGTTGGCAGCCAGGAATTGTGATACGAGCCGGTATTAGTTGGCCACTGAGTGAGGATCTTGAAATTCCACGTAAGGTCAAAGAGGCAACGAGAGCGCGTCTTGAAAAACAGCCTCTGCAGTTACCTAGTTGTGGTAGCACATTCAAAAATCCTCAAGGAAAAAAAGCTGGAGCTTTAATCGAACAGGCGGGATTAAAGGGATTTCAAATCGGTCAAGCTCAAGTCTCAACTAAACATGCAAATTTTATCGTGAATTTGGGTGGCGCGAGTGCCTCAGATGTTGCTGCTATTATTGCACATGTTCAAAATCAGGTCGATTCCCAGTTTGGTGTACGATTGGAAGCAGAAGTAAAGTTTCTTGGTCGTTGGTAAAACTGCCTTGCGTTAGTGATCCCGCGATTTAATTTCAATAGGTAGAAGGTCTGTGTGCGCCTGGTGAGGGCCATACTGGCCGTTTCTTGTTTTGCCTTGTTTTGTGCGTGTGCTTCTCAATCGAGGGGTAGGATTTGTGATGGTGTAGTTCTCCTTGAAGGTGATTTGCCGTTAACTCGCAATGAACGCATTTTGATTTGTGGCTATGCGGGTGGGTCTGAGGGTTGGCGAAGTGTTCCCTTGTCTCAGGCTGAATTTCAAATTCGCGTCCTTATGCAACGCCGAGGCTATTTGTATCCTCGCTTTGAAAGGACCCCGCGGGAGTTGAGAGTCTGGAGTGGGCCGCGACAACATATTCGAGAGCTTCGGATACATGGTGATCAAGGCCTTCTTGATGCCAGTAAAAAACGTCATATGACTGGTCATCCGCTAATTGCAGATAAATTGGATGAAATTTACAATTGGGCATTGTTAGAGCTGCGGACACGCGGATATCCATGCCCGTACGTTGAAGTGAAGGGGCAAGCTTGGAACGGCGTAGTGGATGTCCGTGTTGAACCAGGCTCCCGTCGGCGTATTGGTGAGCTAATTTTAAATTTGAATGGTCTCGATCCCCAGGCCTTAGCCCGCTATCAGGCGATGCAGCCGGGTGACTGGTACGACATTCGAGCAACTGAATTGACCGTGGCACGTATGCTTGCCGATGGCTTATTTCAAAGTGCTTACTTCACACAAGTCTGTCGTGATGGAAAAGTAGATTTAGTCTTGCACTCGTCTTTGGGTTCGCCTCGACTTTTGCGCCTCGGTTTTGGCGCGTCCACAGAGGAATTGCCCTTTGCCGACCTGTGGTTCAAAAGCTCAAAGCTCGATGAGCGTGCTTCTTCTTTTACCGCCAAGGTTCATGCTTCACCTCGTATTCAAAGCTTGTCCGTTGGCAGTGAACTTTTTTGGTTGCCATGGTCGCGGCGAACTTATTTGGGTCCGCGTTTTCGCATTGAACGCGAGTCCGAACATGCGTGGGAAGATCTGTCCGCGCAATGGGGGGCAGATCTTGGCCGTCTTTGGGATTGGAAATCGATCCGTTGGCGCACGCAAGGTGGGCCAACTGTAAATTATGTGAACACCGTGCGTGGAACGGGTCCAGATGATGTGGGCTACCTAAGTTGGGAAGGCCAGCTCTATTTAATGAGCTACGATTTCGAACTGTTTAATCGTGATCAGTACGAAGGTTGGCAGGCGGCCCTCGGCTATCGTGGTCAGCGTAAAGGAGTAGGATCTCTACTGAATGCCGATAGGCTTCAGTTCAATGCGAAATATTTGTGGAATATAAAAAACCTTTCGCCACCGCTTCTGGTGCTTGCGGTGCGAGGCGAGTTGATCAGCGTGGCGGCTAACGCCGGTGGCATTGGGCAAGAACCAGAGGCTTTGCCTCGCGAATACAGAATTTTTTATGGAGGTGATCGTAACCTCAGGGGGTGGAGTCGCAAAGCCATAGACAACAATGGGATCGGCTATTTGACGTCACTATATTTGGGTTTGGAGCTGCGATTCGTTGAGGAGTTGCCTCGCAATCTTCAGCCCTTGCTCTTGCTTGATTTGGCTCGCCTTGGTCGCGAGAGTTTTATCTTAGAAGAGCCTGTCTTCACCTCGGTTGGGTTGGGGATGCGTTGGGCTTCGCCGATTGGAACTTTGCGGGTGTCGGCTGCTCGGGGTCGGATTTTATGGCAAGACTACCACCATCCCAAATATCCGGAGGAATGGGTCTATTTTATTAGTTTTGGGCAGGAGTTTTGAGTGGTGCAGTCCATTTACAAATTCCTATTGAATTTTATTAAGCTCCTTATAGGAATTTTTTTATTTTTTGTCTTAATTTTTGTGGGTTTGTCGTTCTGGTTTGCCTATTTTCCCGTTGAAACACAAGAATTGATTCAAAAAACAATTTTGCCATCTGACCTCCGCGTGCAGTGGAGTGAGTTTAATCTTAAGGGCAGAAAAAAAAGTTGGACACGATGGAACATTGATCTGCGCATCAAGCAATTAAGGGTTGAGAAAACATCGCCTCGATTGGCAATTCCTGTTGATGATATCCAAGTTGTTTTTAATTTCTCATTTTTTGATCCGGCCGTTCGAATTGGATTTGCACATCTTCATATTATTTCGAAGCAAAAAATTTTGATTCAATTAGACGCTAAGTCGTCCTCCGTTGGTGAACCAGGAAGCCTCTATCAAAAAATAAGTCCTTATTTACGATATATCGATTTCGTTAACCGTTTTGCTGTTTTTGATAATGTTGAGTTTCATTTAAAGAAAATTGTGCTTTCGGGTTTGATGCCTGAACCGCTGATTTTTGAAATCGGGTTAAATAAACGAAATAATTTTGGTAAAACTACGGCGCTTTTAGCCAATCTAAGGGCCGATGGCCCGGATCTCCAGCTGGCTGTGCGAGCGAGTTTGGCAATGCAAAACTATCCTGGTAATGTTCCTTTTTTAAAGGTTACGGGCAACACTCGGTTTGGAAAAATCAGACACCGTGGCACATTTTACGCGACATATACGAAGACGCATAAACTTCTATTTAGTTATAAGGGTAAAGTTGTTTTTGTCTCCCAAGGCGGAGAATTTGTTTTAGATCCCTCGATCAGTGGAGAGCTTGCCGAGTCTGGTTTAGTGGTTACGTTGCAGACCTCCGTGAGCGGTTTGCCCAAACCTGTGAGTGAAGTAAAACAAATTGCGGGAAAAATAGAGTTGCCTTTCAAAGCAGATCAGAACTGGTCTGAACAGCCGGGGTTATTTAAATTAAGTGGTCGTATACCCCTATCTTTTGGTGATAAGTTATTGCCACTTCAGTTCGAAAAAGTTTGTCAGTGCCGGGTGCCAAAAAATATTGCGGTGACTGTAGATGGCCAATTTTGGCCACAAAATATTTTTTCTAAATCTGCATTCAAGCGGCCTTTGGCCGATTTTGCTCTGAGTACTGATCCTGTGCGAAACCAACTTCTTATTCTTGAGGGGTCGACTTCAGTAAAAATTTCTAGAAATGGTGAGCAATTCGAGTTTGAGCCTAGATTGAATTCTCGTCTGAAAATCGGTGATTTTCAGAAATTTCGCGCTTTACTCGATTTATGGCGAATTGCGATTCCAGCACCCTTTGATGTGCTGCAAGGATCTATTGAGGTTATTGCCCATGAGCCGATTTTGAGCACACAGAGTGGAGAGCAAACAGAGGTTACTATCAAGACCAACTTGAAGTCTGAACACCAACAAGTGGTTTTTGCTTCGACTGTAAGATTTCTCCTTAACCCCGCTCGCAGTGTTTTGGATGTTCTAATGAAGGTGAAGATCGAGGATTTTATTATCGAGCTTCCTCCAATCGATCCGATGGCTGGAATTCCCGCATTAATGCCTGATCCAAGAGTCGAAATGCAGCCGCCAGCTTCGTCAACGGCATCAGAGATGCTAAACACGCAAGGATTCAAGTTGCGATTTCGATGGGCGGCAGAAACGCTCAAGGATAGTTCTATTCGTCTGATGCATCGGTACGCCGATCCCTATGTTCCGCTCAGTATCAATGTCCAACGAGATCCTGATGGAGATGTGGTTGGATATGCTCAGACGCAGACTTTTTATTTGCAGTATTTGCGACGTCGGATCCTTGTTGAACGGCTACGAGTATTGATAGATGAGAGTGCGGAGCTTTCAGACTTTCCTGTCGACGGGCGACTTCGCGTCGATCAGACGCAATATGCGATCTTGGCGGAAATTGCCGGAACCTTGCGTTCGCCGATCATAAAGCTATCTTCAGAGCCAGAACTATCACGTTCTGATATCATTTCGGTACTGTTGTTTGATCGGCGCCAAGACCAGTTAGTTGGCGGCGATGCCGAAACAGCAGGTCATTTTGAGGCGGCCATGGCCGATCGTGCAATTGGCTTATTGGGGTTGTGGGCTTTTGCTTCGACGCCGATTCGCAATTTTTCATACAACGCCGTGACTAAGATGTATGCCGCCACTGTGCAGATTTCTAACACGGTCACTGCCTCACTGGGAACGAATTGGGAGGAAGCCGCGCATTTCGAATTGCGTAAACGTATTTCGCGACGCTGGGTGCTTACAGCCTCTTGGGTACCGGGAGAAATTGATACGCAAATGGGACGACTCGTACTGCAGTGGGAAAAACGCTTTTGAATGGATGACTGTGCCGAGGCAGGAGTGTCAAAGTCGGTGATGGTGCTGCGTAAATTCCGCAGCGGGTATGTGTGTCAGTATTATGTGAGAATTCATTATGGGCCCAGCTGAAGTTTTAAGCAGCAAAGGCTGGCCTTTGGACCATGATCATTCTTCGACAGTCGCTGGTATGCAGTGGTAGCCTGTTAAGCATGACGGGCTTGCGTTGGTCGATTGTTACAACTTCTTTGATAGGTGCAGCGGCTGTGGTGGTTCTTATTCTGAATCCCCGGTGGGTAACGGTTGAGAGCGTGGAAATAGAGTTGGCTGCGGGTTCCGATCAGCATCTGCTCTTTGAAAGAATCAAGCACTCGCTGGTGCCTCAATTTAAGCCATTAGAGGGCAAATTTTTTTGGCAAGTTCCCTTGGGGCAAGTTTATGAGATGGCTGCCAAAGATAAGAGAGTAAAGCGACTAAATGTTCACCGTGAATTCCCATCACGATTGCGAGTGGAGTTGGAGCCACGTACTCCCGCTCTTGCTTATCTGGCTCGAGACGGACGAATTTATCCAGTGGCCACCGACGCGACGCTTTTGCCGGCATTGTCGCTAAAGGACTCTCCCGATTTACCATTTTTGCGCGGCGAAGAATTGAAGGATGAGCCAAGTTTGCGCGCTCGGGCAATCGACCTTTTCGAGGCGATGCCAGATCACGGCTTATTAAGCAAAGCTCAGATTTCAGAAATTGTTTTTAATAAGAAGGAAGGCTTCAAAATCTTTGTTTCTAGTAGCAAATTGGAAGTGAAAATGGGTGACACGGACTTTGGTCCAAAGATCTCTAGAGTTCAGAAAGTGCTTTCCTATCTCGATGCTCAAAGTATTAAAGGCCGCGTCATCGACGCGCGCTTCTCAAAGAAAGTTGTTGTCAGAGTGCGTAACACTCCCTAGCCTAAAATCAGGGAACACGGATGTTCGCAAATCAACATTAGATTTTCGCATCCTTGTTGGAGACTCAGATGGCAAAGGACGCCAAGACACAATCTCGGATCATCGCTGGACTGGACATCGGCACGACTAAAGTCGCATGTGCGATTGGCCGGTACGACAACGGTCAACTCGACATCATAGGCGTTGGCACCGCGCCGAACTCAGGCATGCGCCATGGGGTTGTCGTTAATATCGACGCCACCACCGATGCCATTAAGAAAGCCAAAGATGAGGCTGAATTGATGGCGGGGGTTCGCTGTGACGGCATTTGGCTTTCTGTTGGTGGTCAACATATTCAGAGTATGGCTTCAAGTGGAATGGTTGCCGTTCGCAATAAAGAAGTAGCCCAAGAAGACATTGATCGAGTGATAGAAGCCGCTAAGGCCGTTGCAATTCCACAAGACCGTCAAGTGCTGCATGTACTCCCCCAGGAGTTTAAAATTGACGGTCAAGCCGGTATTTTTGATCCCATAGGAATGTCTGGCATCCGTTTAGAAGCTAGCGTTTTCATTGTTACTGGCAGTATCAGTGTCATTCAAAACGCAATTAAGTGCACGCAACGCGCAGGTCTGAAAGTCGAAGGCTTGGCTCTGCAGCAGCTTTGCAGTGCGATGGCCGTACTCTCCGCCGATGAAAAGAACCTAGGTGTTTGCGTTGTTGATGTGGGTGGAGGTACTTGCGATATGATCACGTTCTTTCAGGGGAGCGTGATTCATACGGGCCTTCTTCCCGTGGGAGGACAAAATTTCACCCACGATGTCGCCATCGGCTTAAAGACAACTCAGAGTCACGCGGACAACCTTAAGCGCAGGTATGGCTGTGCTTTGCCCGAAATGGTCAGTGAGGATGAAGCGATTGAAGTCGAAAGCGTTGGCGGCCGTAAACCTCGCACGTTGATGCGGCGAGATCTTTGCGAAGTTCTTGAGGCTCGCGCAGAAGAGACCTTAGAACTCATTCACGCCGCGCTCGAAGAAAAAGGCTTACTCACAAAACTTGGTTCTGGAGTTGTTCTCACCGGAGGAGGCAGCTTACTGCATGGATTGGTCGAGATGGGCGACTTTGTTCTCGATGTTCCTGTGCGGCGAGGTTGGCCAGAAAAGGTGGGAGGACTGGTGGATGTTGTTCGCCAGCCATCATGCGCCACCGTGGTAGGCGCTCTTCTCTATGGCTTAAGCCTAGATAAGGAACGCAATTTGGCGGTTGAGCCAAAGGCGACTACGGATTGGACCAAAAAAATGAAGAATCTCTTGGGTATCTGAGTCGAATACAGGGGGGGCGATGTTCGAACTTGAAGAAAACGCCAATTTCGGCGCCAACATCAAAGTTATAGGTATTGGTGGCGGCGGTGGGAATGCCGTACAAACGATGATCGAGGGTGGACTGAGCGGTGTTCAGTTTGTCGTGGCGAATACGGATAGGCAGGCGTTGGCTGCCAATAAGGCAGAAGGAAAAATCAATCTTGGCAAGGAGCTAACTAAGGGTCTTGGTGCGGGCGCAAACCCCGAAATCGGTCGACGAGCTGCGATTGAATCGTACAACGACATTGTCGCCAGCCTTGAAGGTTCAGATATGGTGTTTGTGACTGCCGGCATGGGTGGTGGCACTGGTACGGGCGGAGCTCCTGTGGTCGCGAAGATCGCTAAAGAGTTAGGAGCGCTGACCATCGGTGTGGTTACTCGTCCATTTATTTTTGAAGGTAAAAAGCGTAAAAAGCACGCAGATGACGGCATCCGTGAATTACAAGAAAATGTCGACACATTAATCGTGATTCCTAATCAAAAATTGCTTTCTGTTTCCAGTGAACGCACTCCTTTGCTAGAAACTTTTCGTAAAGCCGACCAAGTCTTACTGCATGCGGTAAAAGGAATTTCAGATCTGATCAATATTCGTGGTCTGATCAATTTGGATTTCGCTGATATACGCACAGTCATGCAAGCCAAGGGTATGGCTATAATGGGATCGGGTTTGGCTACCGGTGAAAATCGTGCCATAGAAGCCGCCACTCAAGCCATTTCCTCGCCGCTTCTTGAAAATATCTGCATCGATGGTGCTACGGGCATTATCATCAACGTGACCGGCGGACCAGATTTGACTCTGTGGGAGGTTAACGAAGCCTCGACATTGATCACAGAGGCTGCTCATCCTGATGCTGAAATCATTTTTGGTGCCGTCATTGATGAACGTATGGGAGAAAATTCAGCGTCACCGTAATTTGCCACTGGGTTTGGCACGCAAATTCAGCGCATGGCTGGCGATCCAATGCAGCGCTCAAGTATGGTCAGCGAAGTTCCAATGACTCAGGGTTATGAGTCGATTAATTTGAGCTCAGAACATCAAGTGACAGAAGTGCCAGCACCAGTGGTCTCTCCATCGGCAGTTCAGCCTATAGCGCCAAATGCGTCGCCTATGGTGGATGCTCAGATGCCCATGCCAACATCGCAAAGTCAGATAAACATGGGAAACGTTCAATTTCCAATGCAGCCACAAGTACGAATGGAGCGAAGCCTCCCTCGAGATGCCCTTCTGGCTAAGGCGAGAGCCTATCGTGAAAGTCAGATTCAACGGGATACATTACAGCCTGAACAGCTTGCCATGAATATGGATGAGGCTATGCCTCCGCGCTTGACACCTGAGCCTGCTCGTTCGCCATTTGAAAGCGATAACCTGGAGGTTCCATCTTATTTGCGTCGGAAGCGTGGCCTGGGTATTGAGACGGACGGAGCTGAGTAAAAGCATTCACTTTCACTGAAAGAGACATTAAAGTAAGGGCTCTGTGAACAGAGCCCTTTTTGTTTCAGACATTCATATCGCCTCGCCCGAAGATCCCAAATACTCTTTGTTTTTGCGGTTTTTGGAGAAATGCCTCGATTGCCCACCCGCGCAACTCTTTTTAGTGGGTGATATTTTTGACCTGTGGATCTCGGATCGTCGATTTTTTGTTGAGCGTTACTCTGAAGCTATTGAAAAATTGCTTCTTCTAACGGGCAAGGGCGTTCAGATTCATTACTTTGAAGGCAATCACGATTTAGATCTCAAAATTTATTGGCAGCAAGTGATGGGTTTTGATGTTCTAGAAGACGCCGCTTATTTTGATATCGGTGGTATGAAGTTTCGTGTTGAACACGGTGATCTTATGGATCCCAGTGATAAAAGCTATTTGTTTTTACGCTGGCTTTTGCGCACGCCTGTCTTGCGTTTTTTATGCCGCCATTTACCAGACGTGATGGTGCATTGGATAGGCTCCAGAGCGAGTCAGGTGAGTCGTCGATATACTGGAAATCCGAACAGTCTAAATATTGGTGAAATCAAAGATAAGATCCATCGTTACGCGAGATTGGCATACAAGTCGGAGAGGTTTGATGTCTTGGTTTCTGGGCATGTGCATGTGTGCGACGATGTAAATTTAAATTATGATGGCAAAAATTTTCGCAGTATTAATTTGGGAACATGGCTGAATGAGCCTCTGGTGTTAATCGTAGGCGATGCTAGTCAAAATCCTGAGTTAGTGCCGCTCACCCAATTTTTAGCTTAACTACTTTTTGATTGCAGATTTTCAGCTACTTGATTAATGGACTCGGCCAAAAGTTTTAAGCGAGGATCATCATTTTTTCTTAATACAATTCGAGCCGACAAATCTCCACTTTTGAGTCGATCAATTTGCCTCTGGAAATTGACCAAAGGCCCATAAATTCTGTGTGAGATAATGAGTCCAAGTAAAAAAGCGAATCCGTAAATGAGGATATAATTTAAAGCCAGAAGTCCTAAAGTTACTAAAAACGTATCGCGGTTAATACTGACCTGATCGGACTGATAGATCTGATAAAATTGCACGACAATAACTGTAGTGACTACGTGAACCAAAATAGATGCAGCTAAAAATAAGCTGCCATATTGAATTTGAGCTTTCGGATAAATCAAAAAGTGTTTGAGGTGTCGACGATTTTTTGGCTTCATGGAACCTCACCTTTAATCATGAATAAAACACGATAGAACAGTTTTTATCCTAGCTTGTTTTGTTGAAAAGCATCAACCTTGGCTTTTTAAAACTTGGGCCAAATCCTTGAGTTCATCCATTATTGGCATCAATTCATCGTTTTTACGAAGCTCGCGTCGCGCCTCAAAGTTTCCTCTTTTTAGCTCATTAATGTAGTGCACAATCGCGACGATTGGACCACCCACTCTGTGACTGAGTACCAAGATGTAAAAAGAGGCAGCCAAAATAAAGGCTAAAAAACAAACAAAAAATAAGAGGAAGGCCGTTAGTATTTGATCGTGCAAGCTGGCCGCAAGTTCTGGAGTGGTGATGGCCGCAGTGAGAGTGCTCACTGCGCTGATCCATTTGAAAGCGTAAACCGAAAGAATGGCCATAAAAGTCATCCCTGCACCGAAAACATGTAAATAGTAGCCTTTGGATAGGCCTGCTGTCCGTATGTAATTAATCGCTCTGCGCTGATCGGCCACGTGTTATCCCCCTTGATTGTGTCAATGCGATTCCGCCAAAAGTTGGCGGGCGTGTTCTAGGCTAGTTGCCGAGATTTTTTCTCCAGAAATGAGTCGGGCGATCTCTTTGACCCGTTCTTCTGGCTTTAGTTCGGTAACAGACATGCGCACGCCACCACTTTTTTGTGGAGTCTTCTCAATCAAAAAATGTTGATCAGCAAAACGCGCCACCTGAGGCAGGTGGGTCACACAGATCAATTGCTGGCCTTTTGAGATGGCTTTTAATTTTTTCCCAACTTTTTCTGCCGTTTGACCACTCACTCCTGTGTCTACCTCATCAAAAAGGTAGGTTCGCGGGCGATCACTGGACCCCACTACGCGTTTTAGAGATAGTAATATGCGGCTTAGCTCTCCGCCACTGGCTATTTTAGCTAGGGGCTTGGGTTCATCTTTTTTTGAGGCCTGAATCATGAATTCGACGTCACTTTGCCCTGTAGCCGACACCTCGCTGCTCCAACCAACTGCAACGGTGAGCGCGACACCCTTCATGTTTAAATCAAGCAATTCATCGTTGACGCCTTTTTCCAGAAGAACAGCGCCATTATTGCGACGTTCATGAAGTTCGTTTGCAAGTTTATGCAAGTTTTTTTGAAGGCGATTTTTTTCTTCGGTCAAAGCGTGAAGACTTTCCTCAGATTTTTCAAGAGTCTCGATTTCCGAAGTGATCTCTCGTTGGGCTCTGATTATATCCTCGAGGGTCGGCCCGAATTTTTTTTGCAATTTACGCAAGGCACTCAAGCGTTCCTCAAGTTGGTAGAGCTGGTCTGGATCAGATTCTAGTTTGCGACCGTATTCTCGCAATTCGAAAATTGAATCTTCAAGTAGTGTCTTGGCCTCCGAGAGAGATTTGAGGCGTGCAGCTAAGCCTGGATCGACGCTCGTTAGCTCTGAGCCTCTTTGCAAGACATGGTGAAGTCGAACCATTACCGCTTCATCATTGGCGTACAGGGAGTCGACACTTTGTGAGACGAAGTCAATCAGGCGTGCGGAATTGCGCATTCGCGAGACTCGAGCTTCGAGCTCTTCATCTTCAGCTGGACGCAGATTGATGGCCTCAATTTCATCGCGCTGAAATTTTAAAAAGTCCATACGCTGTTCGCGGGAGCGAGCGGCTTCTTCAAGTTTCTCCATCTCTTCTTCCAACTCGCGCAGTCGAGCGTATTTTTTTTCAAAGTCCACTCGCAGAGTCCACGTTCCCGCATACATATCTAAGATTTCGAGGTGATAAGATTTGGATTGCAGATGGCGGTTGTCATGTTGGCCGGTCATCTCGATCAGGGGGATTTGACGGCCTGCAAGGGTAATGAGGGGAGCCACGATACCACGCAAGCTTGAGAGAGGGCTGAGTGCTCCGTTAAGGTATACCTTCCCCTTTCCTGAAGCTGATATGATTCTACGTACAATAAGGGTTTCATCTGTGACTTCTAAACCCATTTCATCGAGGATTTTCAATACGTCGGGACGGTGACTGATATCAAAATATCCTTCAATAACGGCCGTCTCCAACCCTGATCGTACGATATCTAGCTCCGCCTTTTCTCCCATCATCAGACTCAGGCTTTTCAGAAGGATGGATTTTCCTGCGCCAGTTTCTCCACTAAGTATGTTTAAACCTGGACCAAACCCCAAGGTTAAGTTTTCGATGATGGCAAAATTTTTGACTTTGAGTTCTATGAGCATCAAGCCCTCTCGCCGAATTTCAGCTTCTCACGCAGTAAGCTGAAATAATTGTGCCCCACTTTTCGTAAAAATAGATGGTCGGATTGAGTGTCTCTCGCCCAAACTTCGTCTTGTCGTCCGATGACCGCCTTTTTGATTCCATCCACGCTTAACACCGCGCGAACGCCACGTTCACCGAGCAAATTGAATTGCATGCGTCTTTCATCGGGAAACATAAAAGGTCGCGAAGTTAGGCTGTGCGGACAAATAGGAGTAACCAATATGGCATTGACCTCTGGGTGCAGAATCGGACCTCCGGCGGCTAACGAGTAAGCCGTGGAACCCGTTGGTGTAGCGATGATGAGGCCGTCAGCCTTGATAGCGGTTATAGGAAGTTTATCAACTGTAAGATTAATATGAATCAAGTGACTTGATGGGCCACGCTCGATCACCAAATCGTTTAATGCTGTAAACTCAGTCTTGAGCTTGCCAGCAGTTCGCACCTGAATTCTTAGCATAGATCGGCGCTTGAGTTCGAGCTTGCCATCAATGGCCAATTGAAAGATTTGAATAAGGTCTTGAACCCGAGTCACTGTCAAAAAACCAAGACCGCCCATGTTGATTCCGAGCAGGGGCACCCGTTCACCATTGAGCATCCGCACAGCTTCAAGATAGGTTCCATCACCGCCAAGAACAGCCACAAGATCGAGGTCCTTTAAGCGGGTTAGTTTTTTTGCACCTGTCAGAGTTTGTTGAGGGTGCGAAAATACTTCTATTCGGCGCTCATTCAGCCACAGAGCGAGCTGTTTGGCCATCGCCAGCGCTTGGGGCGTGCCTCGGCGATAAACTATAGCTACCTTCTTAATTTTACGATCGTAGAGTTGTAGGCTGCGGTCTGACATTTTTTAATCGATCAGGCCATCCCTGCGCAGAAGAGCTTCCGGGTCGGGCAAGCGTCCGCGGAACTGTTCATAGAGCCGCATAGGATGTTCACTGCCTCCCTTAGACAAAATAAATTCCTCAAACTTTTGGGCGGTTTCGCGGCAAAAGAGACCTTTTTCTTTGAAAAGTTCAAACGCGTCCGCATCTAGGGCCTCAGCCCATTTGTAACTGTAATACCCAGAAGCATATCCGCCACCAAAAATGTGCGCAAAACTTGTCGAAATGTTCGCACCCTCTACTCGCGGGAGCAATTGACAGGGCGCAGTAGCTTGTTGTTCGAAAGTGGCAAAGTCGTCTTGCTTGGCTGGCGGACTCAAAAACCAAGCCAGATCTAAATAGGCAAAATTCAATTGGCGAATCGCATTGTAGCCAACCAAGAATTTTTGTGAGCGGCGCAACCGTTCGACCAGTTCATGCGGGATAAGGGCGCCAGTTTTATAATGGTGGGCGTAGAGCTCAAGTGACTCTTTTTCGTCAGCCCAATTTTCGAGGATTTGAGAAGGAAGTTCGACAAAATCCAAATAGACGTTGGTGCCCGCGAGCGAGCGAAATTCAACTTGAGAAAGCAAACTGTGCAACGCATGTCCAAATTCGTGAAATAAAGTGAGAACTTCGTCAAAGTTTAATAACGAAGGTTCATCAGATGTGGGTTTCGTAAAGTTGCACACGATACTTACGTGTGGACGCATCTTTTTACCGCGAAAATGTCCCTGTTCATAAAAATTAGTCATCCAAGCGCCTTGAGATTTGCTCGCGCGAGGAAAGAAGTCAGCATAGAAAAGCCCAACGAATTCACGTTCAGGTCTGTCACGGTAGACTTCAAAAACTTTTACGTCCTCATGGTAAACGGGGTACTCATCACTGAATTCAAAAGTCAAACCAAACAACCGGTGAGCATGTTCGAATACGCCATTGAGAACATTTTCAAGCTTGAAGTAGGGACGCAAAGATTCGTCATCGAAAGAGTATTTTTTCTCTTTTAATTTCTCTGCATAAAAGTGGAAGTCCCAAGCTTGCAATGGATTGGGGCCACTCATTTCATCGGCGAGAGCTTGAACCTCCGCCACCTCTTTAATTGCTGCGGGTTTTGAGGCTGAAAGCAGCTTGTTTAAAAATTGCAGCACTTGCTCTGGAGTCTCCGCCATGCGCAGCTCCAGAGCGTAATGCGCGTAAGACGGGTGGCCAAGAAGAGAAGCTTTTTCTTTCATTAAACTAACAATTTCGACGACGACTTCGCGATTATCATATTCCCCTCCAAAAGCTCGCGCACTGTACGCCCGATACATTTTTTCGCGCAGCTCTCGTCGCTCACTGAAACGCATAAAAGGCAAATAAGAGGGAGTTTGCAGAGTGAACAGCCAATGGTTAGGGCGCCCTTTTTCCGTCGCAGCTTCCTGAGCCGCCATTCGCTGGTGATGAGGGAGGCCGACGAGGAGGGACTCATTATCGATCCACAATTCAAAACTATTGGTTGCCTTGAGTACATTGTCACGAAACTTGGGCTGCAACTGTGCGAGACGGTGGTCGATCTCACGTAAACGATTTTTTTTCTCAGCACTCAATCCGGCACCGTTGCGCAAAAAATCGCGGTAGACCTTCTCCACCAGCTGAATTTGTTCCGCATTGAGAGCCATTTTGCCACGATTGTCGTAAACTTCTTTGACGTGTTTAAAGATATCTTCATCCAGGAGAATGTCATTGGCGAATTCAGCGACTTTAGGCCCGAGTTCCAAGGAAAGTCTTTGTAATTCCTCGTTGCTATGAGCGGCCAGCAGATTATTGAAGAGAGTAAAAACAAACTCCATCTCTTCTGTGCACATTTCCAGGCCGCGAAAAGTGTTATCAAAATTGGCCTCTTTATTTTTGATTTCTCGAAGCCACTTGTGGCCGTGCTGTATGGCTTTTGCTAGCGCTTCGGGAAAATGCTGGGGCTGGAGTTGAGAGAAGGGAACAGCATGATACTTGAGGGTCGAGGGCTCTAATAAAGGATTCATGTGGTTGGTGCTACCACACATGCTTTGGAAAAACAAAAGCCGGGCTGCGGGGCCCGGCTTTTGCGTCAGGGAACACGATATTTGGAAACGGCTAAGTTTAAAAACACATGCCTACGTTGCCGCCTAGCCCACCGGTGAAAAAGCCCAGGTTGAGCGAGGTCGAGCAAGAGTATTGGTAGCCGCCGTAGGAGCTGCCGCCACAGTCATAGCCGCTGCATGTGTACATCGGGTAACCGGTATACATGTAGTTTTGGTAGTATTGGTTCCAGTTGTAACCGGGGTTGTAAGACGAAAGATACTGAACATTCATACAAACCAATTGTCCGTTACCTAAATCTACGGGAATGTATTGAGCTCCGTAAATTTGGCTCCACTGAGAACAACCATTAATCATCGTGTTTCCGTACTGACCGTAGTAAGGAATTGAATTGTAGCCGTCAAAGTAACCCGTAGAGTTACAGTTGACAACGGCGTTCGTGGTCAGATCACGGTATTGACCGGTGGCCGGATCATAGCGGGTGTTCAAGCAAGAACCCGTGCCCGTTGTATAGTTACTGCATAGACGACCATATTGGTCGCGCAACTGGCCATCCCAGCTGCGGGTACATGTGCTTGCGGGAGTGGAGGCTGTGCTTCCATTTTTTTTCTTCCCGCAGGCACCCAAGCCGACAACCAATGTTGCGGCGAAGGCGATCTTTGTTAACGATTTAAAGAGCTGCATGGCTCCCTCCCTAATTTGTTCTTAAGAGCGCAATGGCTCCGTACAGGGAGGATATTCCAAAGGCCGTGCCAGCCCCTGTAAGAAATACAGGGCATTTTTAACCCAAATGGAGCCGATATTTGTCTGTGGCCGCCGACAAGCGGCATTTTATCGGTTCCTTTAAAGTCAGTTTTACGAGGCAATTTCATATACTTATATAAATGAGCTGCATTGTATTTAGTCAGGTCTGCCGAAATTTGTGCTGATCGGTGCTCGGCTTGAACCCAATTGGGTTATTCTGCATCATTATATAAGGTGGGAGGTGAATGATGCGAGAATGGATTCTCGTTGGCTTGATGGTTGCGGTTGGGAGCGCTTTTGCGGCTTCGCCTTACAAACAAAGCTTAACTCTAAAGAAAAACCAGTATTTACGTGATGGGGTCTTCATCGGTGGTAAGGCTAATGGTGGTAGCTCACTTTTGGGAATGCGCCGAGCTTATTCGCCCAAAATGCAGTTAGAGCGAGTGATTGTTGATTTGGGTGATCGTAAGGCTCATCCCGCCGGCAAGGATTTAGGCTATTTTCAGGTCCATATGGATGCACGTAATCAGCGGGCTGTGATGGATCTGGCCCAGCTCATGGTTTCTAAGGTAAGTGAGCGTCAGGTTCAGCAGATGTTTGAAAAGAGCCCTTTTGTTAAATCCGTTGAATTGACTTTAGATCCTGAAGACAAAGGTGCGACGTTGGTTCTCCATTTTAAACGTCCAATGAAGCTCGAAGTTTTTCAGATTCTAAAATCGGGTAAACCGGCGCGCGTAGTTATGGATTTTGTTTTAGACGGCTCAACGGATGTTCAATCTTCCTCTGCGGTGAAGAGTTCAGGTTAATGCCGGTGCGAATCTTATTGAGTCTTTGGATCCTCTCAAGTGTCTCATTGAAATCGCAGGCTCGAGTTTTCAGTTACAAAGATGCAGGCGTTGCCCCTTTTGTAAAAGTGACTGGAGGTTTATCGGCACTAAGTCAAAATGCCTTTGATGACTCCAGCGGCATCGACACGGCACTGGAGGGTGAAAGCAAGTATAGTTATAGTGGTGAACTAGGATTAAGTATCGCACTGAGCAACTCAGCCAACATACGGTTGGGAGCTGAATTAATTGAACACAGACCTGTAGATGGAAAAGGTAAAAATGCGAGTGGAGTTGAGCGCTTTGCCTTACGGTCAACAGTAGTTGCCTTTAATCCCAACGTCACACTCGAATTTATCTACAAAAACTTGGAAGATGTTCGCTTTTTCTTTTATTGCGGAGCGGGATATGCCGACATTACAGTCGACAATCGTTACACACTGTCGGCCACAGGGACGAGTGAATTGGGTGTAAATGATTTTAGTGAAAAACTATCAACTATTTCCTATTCGAGTCATGCTGGAATTGGACTTGAAACTCATTTTGTCGATAATGTTACTTTTGTAGCCGACTTTGGTTACCGTTATTTGCCCGTGCGCTCGCTAAAATATAAAGGGGATGTAAACAACATTATAAATCCTTCGGGGGCATCTAAAGGTGAAGAAGCACTCAATCATGATGGTAATTCAAGAAACTTGGACTTGAGCGGAATCTACGCGTCCTTAGCCTTTCGTTTTTATCTGAACTTTTTGTGAAGATAGACGGATATTATTTTTTGCGAAGATTCAAAGGTAAAGCTCCTCTATATATTGGTGGTATTTTTCGTCGCACGCTTTGCGTTTAATTTTTAATGATGGAGTCAATTCACCTTTCTCGAGAGAGAAATCCTCGGGAAGAATTGCGAAATTTTTTATTGTTTCAAAACTGGCCAATTGAGCGTTAACGTCGGCAATTATTTTTTTCACGCTCTCTCGCATTTCTGGAATTTGAGTGAGCGCACGAAAGTCTCGAAAACTCCATCCTTTATTTTTGGCCAATTGCTTTGCGAAAGATTCGTTGAGAGTCACTAATGCAACTACATATTTTTTGCGATCACCATGGATGAGCACGTGTGATATCAACGGATTCAGTTTTAATAGACCTTCGATTTTTTGTGGTGCTACGTACTTTCCACCTGAGGTTTTAATCAAGTCCTTTTTTCTATCGGTAATCCTCAGAAAACCTTGGGCGTCTACTTCGCCAATATCTCCGGTAAGAAAGTATCCATCTTTGTCAAATGCGGCTTGAGAGGCCTCAGCGTTAGCATAGTAGCCAGTCATGATTTTTTGGCTTTTCACCAAAATTTCACCGTCGGATGCAATTTTGATGCGTACGTCGCCCAAGGGTTTACCTACGGATCCAAAGCGATAATCACTAGGGGTGTTGGCACAGATTGCAGCCGTTGTCTCAGTAAGTCCATAACCCTCAAGAATCAAAAGGCCTGCGCGCTTAAAAAAATCGGCAAGAAGTGGTTCTAATGGTGCTCCACCACTGACTACAAAGCGCAATTTTCCACCGAGTCCTTCGCGTAATTTTGAGTAAATCAATTTGTCGGCGAGCAAGGTTTGCGGCCAGTGGTCGGCGGCATGCAACCACTGAAAGAGAGTTCGGCGTAGTGGATGTCCTTCAATTTGGCTTAACAGCCCAGAATATATTTTTTCAAAAACTCTCGGTACGCCAATCATAACTGTGGGTTTTGTCTCTGCAAGGTTAGTGCGGAGACGATCGATACTTTCAGCAAAATTAAGTGTGTACCCTACATAAGTGTGTAGCCAAAGTTCCACGCGGCCCAAGATATGTGCGTAGGGAAGAAAGCTCAGACTGGAATCCTCATGCGAAATGGGAAAGGCTTTGGCAATATCTTCCACCTCGCTGAGAATCTGTGCGTGACTGAGCATGACTCCTTTGGGATCTCCGGAAGTTCCTGATGTGAAGACGATCGTTGCCAAATCATCAATGCGTACATGTTGACAGAGTGTGTGGAATTCATCGCCTGTTGGGTTTTGCATTGCACGAGCACAAAGGTCATCCCAAGTTAACACTCCTGGCGGAAGGTCTTCTGGAGGATGAATAAATACGATATGTTCAACAAAACGGCAGCGTTTCGAGATGCTCTCCCACTTGCGCCATTGACTAAAATCTTCCAACACCAGCACCCGCGCCTGTGTGGTTTGAAGAACATATTCAATTTCATCGGCTCGGTGACTTTGATAAACGGGTACGGTAACAGCACCTATACCTAAGATGGCGAAGTCGAGAGCCGCCCATTCCCAGCGTGTGTTGGACAAAAGGGCTACTCGATCTCCTGGGCTAACCCCTAATGATCTTAAACCCAGTCCAGCAGCCTCAGCACTTCGGTAGTAGTCGTTCCAATTCAGCTCAATCCAAGCTTTGTGACGTTTGAAGCGGATGGCAATTTGTTCTTTGGGGCGTTGTTGTGCGGATGCGAAGTGATGTGTGATAGGCTTTTGGCGACCTTGCATAGGGGAGTGAATAGCATGTCGTTGAGGAAACCGTCTACTCGTTTACGGGTTCGGTCGTAGGCTTAGCTAGCTTGCGCGGATTGAGTCTAATCATTCGCCGCTTATCAGAGCTCAATTTGACTGAAATCTCATCGTAGGTGTTCGCTGTGCGACTCTCCGCGCGTATTCGAACTACGGTATTTGATGGGATAGCGATGTCGCGAGCTTTACCGCCAACCATTGGAACGGAGCGTCCGTTGACATAAAGAAGAACTTCCTGCGGAGGAATAATATCGACATCGATATAAGCAAGGTTGATTTTAATCAAAGTGGTATCCACTCTTGAGCCCAATTCCTTAATGCTGACGTTATTGCGAGAGTAGTCTTTGTATCCTCGTTTGCGAATAGAGATAGAGAAGTTTTGATTCACTGGGACTTCAATTCGAGTCGGAGTTTGCAAACCCACGGCTCTGTTGTTGAGAAAGACCTCCGCTCCCGAAGGAATGCTGGTGACCATCAAACCAGCCGAAGCCACTTGGGCAGGAGGTGATTTTGTGGGCAGTGGTGGCTGCGTTGTGAGTTCTGTTGCAACAGTTGATCCTTGTGGCGGGCTCGGTCTTTGTGGTGCTGCAGCGACATTACGTTTTTCGATCAGATTGTCGTGAAGGGGACGTAGCACTGGGTCAGTGACTGCAATCACGGGCTCCATCATGACTGGAAAATATTTGACGAGAGAAGAGTAGACTCCAAGGCAAAGAGCAGAGAAAAGAATGAGAGTGGTGATTCGCGTCGCACTGGACGAAGAGTTTGAGTAGCCCGAATTGAGTTGTGATTGGTGTTGTGAGCGTACTCCCGGAGGTAAGTTATTCAAAAGTTTGTTGTTTATATTTGAAATTTCATGCGTTTCTATAAAAGTATCGGTTTTTGTGTCACTTGCTGAACTATTTTGATTAGAAACACGTTTTTCTGGAGAGCCCTTTTTGGGCGCCAGTTCCGAGGGTATTGCGTCGTCAAGATTTAGAGTGAAACCACCTTTCGAACCGATGTCCGACTTATTTCCTGTGGTGAGATCCTCTGAGCCCGGTTGTGAACTGTCAGTATTGGTCGAGTTGAGGCCTGACATAACGTCCGAATTGTTGACGCTGAGGCTACCGTCGGTGACCACGAGCGAATCTGTATTGGTATCAAGAATGCGGGTAGGATCTGAGTCTATGGCGCTGCTGGCGCTAAGTTCGCTGTTCAAGTTGATCTTGGTATATTCCACTAAACGTTTGCGCAGACTCAGAATTTCATCAGTAAAAAAAGACCTTACAAAGACCGCAAACTCCTGAGTACTAAAGTCAGGATATTGCCTATTTAAAAAGCGATTCAAATCTCGATTCATGGCAGCCGCAGTCTGGTAGCGTAAATTTCGGTCACGTGCGAGTGCCTTTTGTACGATCCGTTCAAGCTCACTATGTATATTGGGGTTAGTCTTGCGTAGCGATGGAATCTGACAATCGCGTATTTTACGAATCGTATTAATTTCGTTGTTGGCCACAAATAATCGTTCGTTGGCGAGCAACTCCCAGAAGACTATACCGAGAGAAAAAATATCGGTGCGTAAATCGAGGGGCTGCCCTTCAGCTTGCTCAGGGCTCATGTATCCGAACTTACCCTTGAGGGTGCCTGCGCGCGTAGTTTCTATTTGGCTCTCGGCTTTGGCGATTCCGAAGTCGACAATTTTTACCTCTCCTTCGAAACTTACCATGACGTTCTGAGGGCTGATATCGCGATGAATAATATTTTTAGGTTTACCCGTAGATTCATCGATAGAGCGATGGGCATGCTCGAGACCAGCGGCCACTTCGCGCATGATATACACAATCTGTTCGGGAGAATACTGTTGTCCCGTTTTTTTCATCTTATTTAAGATTTGACGTAGATT
Source organism: Bdellovibrionales bacterium (assembly GCA_038144835.1). Taxonomy (GTDB): domain Bacteria; phylum Bdellovibrionota; class Bdellovibrionia; order Bdellovibrionales; family UBA1609; genus JALHOQ01. The sequence continues at coordinate 11,238 of JAYQON010000022.1, read as the reverse complement.
GCGACCCTCGACGTAGTCCATTACGATGTAAAGCTGACTTTCTTTATTCTCAAAGCCATGAATGCTGACTATGTTCGAGTGATTCAGATTGATCGCGATTTTGGCCTCGGTTTCGAACATTTCTCTAAATTCCGGGCTGTCAGAGTATTGCGGCAAAATTCTTTTAATGGCGAAAAATTTGCCGATTCCTCCAGTACCGGTACCACGCGCCAAAAACACCTCGGCCATCCCACCCGTGGCAAGTTTCTCAAGGAGCATATATTTGCCAAAAATTTCATAGTTTGCTGTCACTTCAATAAAATCGGTATATTTGTCATTGAGCTTGAATAGAACCGAGACACATTTGGGATGATGAGATGATTTGGATTGGAATTACGGGACCAATGGGAGGAGGAAAGTCTAGCGTGGCCAATTTGCTGAGAGCGCGAGGCTTTCCTGTCATCGACGCCGATGCAGTGGCGCATGAGCTAATGACGTGCAATGGTTTGGCGACGGCCGATATCATTAAGACGTTTGGCGAGTCGGTGCGTGCAGTGGATGGCAGTATTGACCGTCGTGCGTTAGGGAATGAGGTCTTTGGGCATGGAGATAGGCTTGCGCTTTTGGAAAATATTCTCCACCCGAGAGTTCGTGAGCGAGTGGCTCAACTGAGGTCTAGTTTTTCGGCCGCTGGAGCCAAGGTCGGATTTTATGATGTACCTCTACTTTTTGAGAAGAATATGCAGTCGCAATTTGACGCAATTTTAGTTGTCAGTGCTAAACCTGAAGTGCGTATGCGCAGGTTGGTGGCGCGAACCGGTCTTACTGAGTCAGAAATTGAAAAGCGCTGGAAGTCTCAGTTGTCCGCAGATTACAAAGAAAGTCATGCAACAATTGTTGTGCGCAATGATGGCGATTGGAAGACTCTTGAAGTTGCGGTAGATGTGGCTTTGCGGGCCCTCGGATTATCACCAACCGCGGCTGAGACCTAACGAAAGCATCAACGTAGTCTTTTTAAAGCCTGCGAGCGACTCCGCCTCCAGGCGCAGTGAGTAGGGATTGAAGGCTACATATTCGAGCGTACCGCTGAGACGGACGAAATAGTTTTCATAATGAGTAAGAGAGCCTAGACCATCGCTAGCTTTTACTTGGTGGTCCAATCCCAATTTGAACGATGGCCTAAAATAAGATCTTTCATTGAAGATTGTGCGCAAACCCAGGTGTAGATGGCCTCGCCCTTGTTCACGTAAATCTGCTCCCGCCTCAATTTTGGGTGAAAGGAATTTGGGAAAGAGATATTGAAATCCAAGTACCATGTCATCAAAGCCAAGGTTTGAGATTTCCGCCGCGCGTCCGATCCTCAGAGTGAATTGCTGTTTGAATGGGTAGTAATCTGGATCCAGGGAAGATTTACTTTTGCTCGAGGGTTGTGTTGGGCGAGATATGGCCAATGAATCATCAATAGGCATAGGGATCTGAGGCGCCTGATAAGGCGTCTCGTCGGACACTTCCTTACTTGGACTTGCTTCCAGGTTGTATGAAAACCCATAAAACAAGACGATCGTCGCACTGACAAAAATTCTCAGCTTTGACATTGTGAAATAAGGATATAGCAAACGTGGTTCGACGAGGTAGGATTTTTAGTATGCGTTCATTTATCTTTTTTTGTGCTTTGGTTTTATCCTTTGAAGTCTTGGCCCAAAGTCAGCCCGTGCGGTCTTTAGACTTTACCATACACCAAGAGTACACCAGCACCCGAGCCTTAGGGATGGGCAATGCATTTACTGCGGTAGCTGATGATCACAGTTCAATTTTTTACAACCCTGCCACGTTAGCTTTTCGAACCCAGGGCCATCTGAGGCTGTTTGCGCGTGCGGGAACAAATCCAGAGAGCCTTACGCTGTTTGAAGATATAAATAAAGTTGGCAAACTACCCGAGGGTGATCAGCCACAGGCATTTGCTGATTTGATCACTTCTAAGTATGGCCAACATTACTATTACCGATTACCAACTGTTGGGGCGGTTTTAGCGCGGCCAAACTGGGGTATTGCACTTTTGCCGATGGATTTGTCGTTTGACGCCACCATTCATCGCCAGGTTGGACCAATGATTAATGTCAACCTTTATGAAGATTCAACTTTGGCATTTTCTTATGCTCGCAAATTGAAGTGGCTCAATAAGAAACATGAGTTGAGTTGGGGGACAACCGTTAAAGCGATCCACCGAGTGCACTTGGGCGAGGCCATTTCGGCAGGGCAGTTGGCTGATGGCTCTGAGATATTCGATACTTCGCATGCGAATGAAGGACTCACGGCAGATTTAGATATAGGCACTTATTGGAAGCCACCCGTCCCTCAGAGAGGGCTTTTTAAGTTTCTCAATTATATGCAGCCGTCGTTTGCCGTTGTCGGTCGAAACTTGGTTGACTATGGTTTCAAGACAAATTTCCACATCATAGACAAAAACTCAGGTGAGCCGGCAAAACTGCAGCGTCGGTTGGATGTGGGCAGCAAGTGGGATTTGCCGAATGTGTGGGTGTTTGATCCCAAAATTGGCATCGATGTACGCGACATCATGCATGACAATTGGACGTGGAAAAAAGGTGTTCACGCGGGTGCTGAGCTTTACTGGAAGATGTATGATTGGTGGAAGGGACATTGGTCAGTTGGGTTAAACCAGGGGTACTGGACGGCAGGATTTGGGGCCCGTTTAGGCTTTTTTCAGCTGGATTTATGCTCGTTTGGTGAAGAGGTAGGAACGGCCAGCACTCCCACAGAAAGCCGCCGCTACATGGCCGAGCTGGCTCTAGATTTTTAGAAGGTAAGCCGTACTATTTATCTCTGCGTCACGAAGGCTGTCTTATACCGAGGTTCAAAAATAAAGATTCCGGGAAACAGTTGGCTCAGCATCAAATACACTGGAGAATTTTTTCGAAACTTGAAAAGTTTTTTTTCGAAGTCCGCTGCGAATGACATATCTCATATCTTTGTTTTGGTAAGGCATATTCAACCATTCCAGGGTCGATTCGATATCGTTGAACAATATATGGTCCTCCTCAACAGGGATGGACAAGTGTCTAAATCCGAGCAGTCCATTTAAAGTCGAATATTTGTACTCCTCCACCCTTTCACAGAGACCGGCCTCAACTGGATTGCGATATACATATTTATAGGCGTTTAAATAATAAGAGTTACTGTCCAGCAGGGAAGCCTGATAGGGGCCACCAAAAGACTGGTTTTCCGACAAGGCAACGCGATTTAACTCACGACTAACCTCCCTTTGAAAGTAGGCCATCACATCTGGAAGGTTGCCTTTCGGAGTGCGAGCCAGCAGATGATAGTGGTTATTCATCAGTACGAAGGCTGTAATTTTCAAATCAAAGGCATGATGAACAAAGTAAAGATAACGGTAAAAGATGTTCCACGCGATTCGAATAGACGGAACATACCAAGTGCCTCCCGCGGAACGCGCGCGAATGTGATAGAGAAATTCGGTATTATTTTTACAAATTCTTCTCGGCATAATGGGCTGCACTTGCAAGCGGGCCAGACTGATCAGCTTGCTTCTGGAGATGTTCAGCAACTCTGCGTCCGAGAGCTGAATATAACGGCGTACATTCCCATTCCGCATTTTCCTGGCTAGGGTGGTGACGCTAGGCTGAATAGTACGGCGTACGTGCTCGTGCTAGAAGCGGAAGGAAAACTTGACTACGTACCGGCGGTCTTCGCGGGTCTCTGCTGCTGTGCCGACTTCTTCACCGTAGGAAGCCGCCTGAAATTGGTAGTTGAACATCGCTAATTCTAAGCCTGCAGTCCAGTAGCGCTGATTCATGCCTGCTCGTACGAATAGAGCATCTGCATAATTCAGTTCCACGCCTGCATGCGTGCGGCGCAATTGATCCGTCTCTTTGCCGTAAGTAAAGACATCGCGATATTCTATAGTCCAAGTGGAGCGCATCTGCCGTCCATGAATCGGATGAATAGATAGAGCAACATCGATTGTTTCGGCCGTAGACGAGGGCGCGTTTGCTGGATTGATCAGTAATCCATCGCGAAAAGTATAAGAAGTTCGTCCTACATCTCGATAAACGCCCGCAATAGAGGGCAAGAGCGCAACGGGAGCCGTGATAACAAGCCCTAAATCGGAAGCTATTCCTAGGCCTTCACTTGCAAGAGTCTTTAGTGATAACCCAGTACTTGTTGGATCAATATCTTCCTTGCGGATTTCAACGCGGTTGACTACCCGGGCACTTGCTCCAAGCTTCATCATCCCGCTGAAGAGGCGAAAATTAAAGCCAAAAACTCCGGCATAATCATTGGTGTAGTCGTACTTAAAAACATTGGCGGTCGACTCGAACTCGGAATTGACTTCATATTTAGCGAACAATCCAAAACCAAAGTTAGGAACGACGATTGAAGGGAAAAGCTGACTTCGTAAGTGCATACGTTTATCCGCATTGACGAGCGCTTTTTCGAGTGCACTCTGTGGTCCAATCATTTTCAGAATATCCGTGCCTGCGATTTCCTCAGTCTGCTGGCTTACTGCAATTTCTGGGTCGATTATGGTGATGAAGTAGTCACGAAGTTTGCCTAGCGCCGCCGGATTCACGAGCAAAGCAGTTTCGTCGTTAACGACAGCAATTGAGGCGCCTCCCATACCCAGAGCACGAATCCCATTGTAGAACTCATAGCGCTCTTCCGCATGAGCGGATAGGCGGCAGCAGATTATGAGTCCCAAAAGAATACGCATTTTCATACTTGTCGTTTCGGCAATGAGACGATTCATCTTGATACGCACAGCGATGATCCAGACCGTGGTCGAGAGCGAGTCCGGGAAACTCATAACCTCTTTCCGAAATCCACAGAGTGGCTTCAGAATAAAAAGAGCATTTAACAAAATGTTCCATACTGAACGAGATAGAATAGAACGAGATGATGCCAAGGATGTTTATAATGAAAAAATTGATGTTTACGGGATTTGCGACATTGTCTAGCGTAATCCTTCTTTCATGCACATCTGGTCAAGAGATGGACGATTTGGCGAAGGCGCAAAAATGCTTGGATGAGGTCCCACAGTCCTCGCCGGCGAGCGCTGATGCCTGTTTGCAGTATGTTGAAAAGTACAGTTCACAACAAGCCAACATTCTTAAGTGCTCCATCTACATGACGTCGGGTGGACTAATGGAGAGTAAAATTGTCGATGCATACAAGGCATTGAAGGATAATACACAAACGAATAAGGAGGCTGCCTACATGGTTATACTCAGCCTCGACAAGCCCGATGTTGATTCTGGTTACAGTAAAGCCAAAAATGCCGATGAATTTTGTCAGGCGAGTGGTGTAAGTGGCCTACGCTATCTATCGGGCATCATCGTGGCCGGAACTTATATGCGCAAAGTGGCTGAAGCTGTCCCTGGCGGTGCCGCCATAGATCTTTCAGATCCAAACTCGGTGAATACAGTCGTTAATAATTTGTTACAGCAGTGTGCCCCTGCTGGATCTGACCCTGATCCTGCCTGTTTTGCAGATGGCGAGATCAATACTTTAGGCACGGCCGTTGTGAATCTGGCCAATAGTTTCTGCGGGACGCAGGGAGCCGACCAAGCTGTTTGCTCGGACGTTCGTTCAGCGCTCGAGCAAGCAGGAGCCAATACGGCCGATACAGGTCAGGCGATTCTTTGTTATCTTTCGGGAAAAACCTACGATCCGGTCTCGCAGCAGTGTCAGTAGCCTTGCGGGTCCAGTCGCTCTCGAATCTGGACTGGCGCCCGGTGGTTTGAGAGCCCGTTCATCTCTTAAAATGATAATAATGAGCGCACGGACAACCTTTGATGGTCTCTCCATTGAGTGAAGAGACTGGCATTGGTATTTCGCCAGAGCTTGGGGAGTGAAACGCAATGAATCTCATGGGTCGCCTGATATTGCTGACGTGTGTGTTTTTCTTCTCCATAGGGTGCACCGTAAACATACTTGAAAATTTTGCTGAGAAAACAACTAGCGAAGCCTACTTCATTGAAGCTCGCCAACTGATCAATGATGGTGACTACGACGGTGCCTTGGTAAAAATCGCTTTGATTCAAGAGCCGTTTGCCAGTAATCGGCAAGTTATTTCACTCAAGGCGTCGGCTCATGCCGGAAAATGCGGGTTTCAGTTTTTATCGTTTGTCGAGGCGTTTAAGGACCTGGGTAGTTCCAATCTGTTTGAGTTCTTATTAGCGAATTTTTCTTCAGGTAGCGCAACTCGCATCGATAGTTGTGTGACGGCAGAGGATCTGATCGAATCCATTGGTACACTCTCGCAACGGACGGTTGATGAAAATTTAATGCTCGCATTGATCAGCTTTGCCAAAATCGGCAATATTTTGTCGCTCTACGCCGACGGAGATGACGATGGTGTCGCCGATGCCGGTTATAATGCCTGCACGGTAGGAGTTGCGCGCGCCGCTGGAGCACTTACTGATGCAGATGCGAGTGAGCTTGGAACAGGATTGACTTTGGCGATCGCTACTCTTGGTGAAGTTGCAGGTAGCGTGAATTTGGGATCAGATTCTCTTTCTGATCTTAGTGCGGCATGCGTCGCTCTCAATGGTGTTGATCCGAGTCTAAATTTTTGTTCTGAGACCGACCCTTCAGCCTTCACGGCTTCTCAGCTTAAGGCGATTCGCTCACTCGTGCACGAAACCAGTGATGGGATCGGCATCAAAACTTGTGTTGGGGGTGTCACCGCGTGCGTGTGCCCCTAAGCCAAGCTCTCGTAGCTTTAGTGATCATGGGTTGCTCTTGCTTACCTGCAGAGGCGGAGCTCGCCACTCCGTTAGCGACGAGAGATGCATCGGTACGGGCTCTGGGAATGGGAGATGCTTTTACTGCCTTGAGTGCGGATGACTCTGCTTTGTTTTATAACCCTGCCGGCTTAGTTCGTGTGCGGGGACTCAATCTCAAAATTTTTAGTTTGCGAGCCGGCCTGAGCGGATTGAGTGCCTATAGTAAATTGACGGGCCTCACCTCTGGCAGCTCGAGCGGTCTGGCTGATGCGATTGAAGAGCTTTATGGTGAGCATGTATCGATTTTGGGTGGTGGAGAAGTCGCGTTTACCGCACCGATGCTGGGATTTGCAGTCTACGATCACCTGGAAACTTTAGTGCACATTAACAATCCGGTGTATCCGGATGTCTACACGAGCGTGATTAATGATTACGGCTATGTCATGGGCCTTGGTGTTCCCCTCGGTCCCTTTCTTCATGCTGGAATGAACTTCAGATATGTCAAGCGCACGGGCACTCGCATGCCCTTGGGTGCTGGCGCCATCGCAGATCTAAATTCTGATGAACTTTATGGTCGTGTCACTCGTTGGGGTAAGGGCTATGGTGCCGACTTAGGGTTGAGTTTAAATCTGCCGGCTCCATTTTTTAGTGCGACAGTTTCCGCTGTTTGGAAAAATATGGGCCGCATGTCATTTCGAACGGACACAGTAGGAGCTGAGATTCCCTTCGAAGAAAATGAAATCAATATTGGCGCAGCTTTGCGCTTCGACACGCCAGTTGTGTCTGTGTCACCCGCAGTCGATGTGCGCCGCCTCAATGACCCTTCGATTCAGCTCATTCGCAAAATCAATTTCGGAGTTGAAGTCGATCTGCCTTTATTGGATATTCGAGGAGGATTCCACGAGGGTTATTATACTTATGGATTAGGCGTAAACCTTGGACTTTTCAGGGTCGACGCTGCCACTTATGGTGTCGAATTGGGAGACTATCCTGGGCAGATTGAGGACCGTCGGTATGTGCTTGAGTTTGCAATGGAGATTGGCGTGGGAGGCTTTGGTGTTTCTGGAGCTAGTTCAGGTAGCTCTGGTGGAACGGCGGGACAATCTTCCAAATCCATTTGGGGAGGACAGCGACTTAAACAACGTCGTTGACTTTGGCCATGCTTGAGATTCAGCGTTGCGTGAGTCTACAAGCAAAGCGTGAGGCGTTTGCCCATTTCAAACCTAACAGCCAAACTTGGGTCGTTTCGGACTTGCAATCAAAGTCTCAATTGCAGAATGAGTTATTGGATCGGTTTGGGGTTCTAACGAATGACTGTGTCATGCGGGCCACAGAGCTGTGGAAATCATTGAGCTTTAGAATCCAACCGAATCTTCAATTGATGTCTCCCGAGCTGGCGCAGACTCTTTTTTGGAATTGGATTGAGTCCATGGAGTTGCCATGGGCTCGTTCACCACAAACGGTGCCTGTTTTGCTTAAGCAGATGAAAATGTGGATGAATTTGATTTCTTCTGATCGTTCAGAAGAGATCATGGCACAGTGGTTTCAAGATCATCCGGAGTCTTATGTGCGATGGGGGCACTGGTTTGAACTGTGTGGTATTTTGTGGAAGCGCTGTCAGGAAAAGAATCTAATGATGCTGGATTGGTTACCAGCAATGTTGGTTGGTCAAGACCTCCATGGTTTACAGTGGCCCAAACAATTAATTTTTGATCTTGGTCCGCAAATTTCTCTGGTAGAGGGACAATTAATTAGAGATCTCAGTCAGTACCAATCGGTCAAAATTTTATTTCCTGAAGCACCGTGGCTTGGATTGATGAAAAACACGCTTAAGCCTTACGACATTTTGCTTGAGGAAAATTATCAAGGAGATCCAAATTGGGAACCCACTGTTGATCGCGCTTATTCCTTTGGACGGTTCGCGACGCAGTTGGCAGAAGTAAAAGATGCTGTGGGTCGTGTGCGCTCTTGGGTTGAGGAAGGGGTTAATCCAAACGCCATTGCCATTGTGGCTCCCGACATTGAAGATTATTGGCCTTCTCTACAACTTTATCTGGCTGAGGAAGGGATTCCAGTTTCAAAGCCAGTTTGTGCTAAACTCAGCTCATTTGTTGAGATTGCCCAATGGCTGTCAACCTTAAGAACATGCCAACGTCGTTTAAGCTCGAATGATCTAGAATTTCACTTTTTTGTAAATCGCGAGACGCCAAGACTGAAATTTGAAGAATTTCGTGTCCTATTCACTAATGTTTACGATGCTCGCGACATGGATCGAGCACGTGAGCTTTTTGACACGGGGACTTCCATAGATACGAATATGCCTCTAAGTTTGTCTGCATTTCTTGGTTGGTCTTTGGGGTTTTGGAGTCAAGCGACTGACAACCCGAGGTTGGTGACTTTGCTGCATATTCTGGGAACCGAGGTGCCACAAGATTTTTGCCTCAAGCCAGGGGAATGGCTAAGTTATATTGAGGGCCTTGTAGCTCGGCGTGAGATTGTCTTACAGCCGGCAGCATTGAGTGGCGTATCATGTGTGTCATTGACATCTGCAGATTGGTTACCGGTCACACACGGGATTTTTTTAAATTTATGTGAAGATGCTTTGCGCCGATTAGAGCATTCACCAGTGAGTGTGGGTGAAGCGCAGAAGATTTTTACTGATACTGGTTATGCGATTGGAACCTCTGATCGTCAGGAACTCGAATTTGAATTGCTCTGGTTTCTAAATCGACCGTGGCAAAATTTGCATCTTTGTTACTCAGCTACCGATTTTCAAGGTGGAGTGCTTACACCTTCGCGACTTTGGATGTGGGCGGCTTTTGCTAATAATCAGCTGAGGCGTGATTCACAGATTCCTCGGTCTACACGGTGGGATGAAATTCAGTCTCTTTCGCCAGGGCGAATTGCCAGATTGAGGGAGTGGTCGGCGGTTCGGGCCGAGAAGATTGAGCGGGCTTTGTCTCGTGATATTGACATTCAAGCGCATCTACCTTGGGGAAGACAGGATGAGTTAAAAATTTCGGCGTCTGGAATTGAGCGCTATTGGCAATGTCCTTTTGTTTATGCGGCCGAGCGGAAATTAAAGTTGAGCGATGATCCAGTATTGGATTTAGATCTGGATCGGCGCACACGTGGTAGCCTTTTGCATGCTTTAGTTGAAGATCTTGCGCGTGAACCAATGCGTTTTGATTATAGCGAGCCAGAGCTTGAAGAGTTGGTCGAAGCTTGTAGAGTTCGCGAAAATGTACGTATGGGAGATTCGCGTCTTTGGCCAGCCATCCGAGCACAACATGTGCAACTCTGTCAGCAATTTTTGAGCTTTGAGAAGGAGTGGAGATTGCGTTTTCCCACAACTCGCACACTCGCAACAGAAAATGCGTTTGAGTGCTATTGGGATGTTGAGCAAGCCCGACCTACGGGCGATTCAACCATCGTTCGCCTCGCTGGTCGCCTGGATCGCATTGATGTAGATTCTCAAAATCGTTATGCCTTGATTGATTACAAAGCGAGTGCGTCGCAAAATACTAACTGGAATTCTTGGCTTAATAATGGAAGCGTGCAGATGGCGCTTTACTCTCTTCTGCTTGAGAATGGTCTTGCGGGCTTGCCGGCGGGAGTAGTAGCTGCCGCAAACTATTACGTTGTGCGTGATAAAGATCGGCGCAAAGGCTTTCATCTGCGAGATGATAATCCCGAGCTCTATTCTTCTGACGATGGACATCGTAACTGGATCACCTTGGGTGAAAAAAAAGAATTATTTAAACAAGTGAGTGAGTCCATTCAGGAAGCCGTGGAATCTATGGTCGAAGGCAAATTTCCACCAACTCCCGAGGATCAAAAAAACTGTTTGAATTGTGCGTGGAGAAATTTATGTCGGGCGCCCCACCTCAACTAAATCATATCATCGTTCGAGCTGGCGCAGGCGCAGGTAAGACGACTGGGTTAGTGCAAACAGTATCGGAAGTTTATTATTCCTTTCGAGCTCAGGGGATTTCTCCGCGTATAGTGCTAACCACTTTTACTCGTAAAGCCACTCAGGAACTTAAAGAACGTTTGATCCAAAAGGCATGTCGCGAAAGAGACTCTCAATTTTTACAGTTTGTTTCGGATCCTGGGTGTCTGCACATTTCGACAATTCATGGTTTGCTAAATGTGTTTTTGCGCCAGGTTGGTCACCTTGCCGGGCTGGATGCTGGTTTTCAGATTGTGAGTCATGGAGAGTCCTCTCGCATGAGCCGTTTGGCATTGCGAGAAGCCATTTTAGAGAAACCTGAGGGCTTAAAATTTTTTGAAATTTATGGATTTCAGCGCGTTCTTCAAATGTGTCAACGCTTTGAAGCGGCTTGGCGTGAACATGGAGAGCTGCGTCCGGCTTCCTTGGACGACTTGCACGAAGCGGCTCAGGCTGAAGCTGAGATTTGGCGACGCGAACTTAACGACTTTGCATCCACCGTTCTGGAAGAGGTAGGGGATGAAAGTTGGTATGGTTTTGCGC
>JAYQON010000021.1:0-32562 GCA_038144835.1 Bdellovibrionales bacterium | reverse complement strand
GTTTACAGATAGAGACCAAAACCAAGCTCTTTCTTTACGCTACGACGGCAATGTTCTCTTCAACGAGAGGTCGGCTTTTCAAACTGTGCGAATTTACGAATCTTGTGCTTATGGAAAAATGCTAACTATTGACAACATGATCATGTGCACAGAACGAGATGAGTTTCATTATCATGAAATGCTCGTCCATCCTGCTTTACAGATTCTAAAGGAGCCTCGAAAAGTCCTAGTGATTGGCGGAGGCGATGGGGGCGCAATTCGCGAGATATTGCGTTACCCATCGTTAGAGAAAGTGGTCATGGTTGAAATCGATGAGTTGGTTGTGACCGCTGCGAAAGGGTTTATGCCTTCCCTCTCCTATCAATTCGATAACCCCAAGCTAGAATTGCATATTGACGACGGCATTAAATTTTTAGAACGGTGTGCCGAAGGTGAATTCGACGCCATTATCATGGATGGATCCGACCCATGTGGGCCAGCTGAGGCACTGTTTTCACAAAAGTTTTTTGGATCTTGCCGTAGAGCTCTCAAACCGAAAGGTATTTTAGCGACTCAGGGCGCTTCGCCGATGTTTCAGGAATCCGCATTTCAAGAATTAAATTTAACCCTCAAAACTGTCTTTGGCATTGACGACACGCATGTTTTGCTTTTTCACGCGCCGACTTACCCATCGGGAATGTGGAGCGTACAGCTAGGCATCAAAGGCAACCTTCACCCACATTTAAACTTTGATTCAGACCATGCGGCGATATTTTGTCAAAACCATGGACTCAGGTACTATAATGAGCAACTTCATTTGGCGGCATTCTGCTTGCCCACCTTTGTACGCAAACTTATTCAAAACCAATAGGTTGACGCTTTAATGCCAAAACCTTATTACCTATCGTTCATGAAAAGCCTTGAACACATTTTTGAAAATCTGATCTTTGCCAGTCGATGGATTCAGGCCCCTGTCTATGGGGGGTTAGTCGTAGGCTCTATGCTCTACACCTATAAATTTTTGGTCGAGCTCATCCACTTGACCATCGAGGTGGGAACAATCAAAGAAGAAGTTCTCATGCTGGGAATTTTAACTTTGGTGGATATCTCTATGGTTCTCAATTTACTTGTTATGGTCATCATCGGTGGCTATGCAACTTTCGTGAGTCGAATGAATCTTGACCAACACGAAGATCGGCCAGATTGGTTAGAAAAAATAGATGCTGGCACATTGAAGGTCAAGCTGGCTGGCGCTTTGGTCGGAATCTCAGGCATTCATCTTCTCAAATCTTTTATTAACATAAACAATAAAGATTTTGAGCAGGTGAAATGGCAAATTGTCATTCATGTCGTTTTTCTGTTTTCAACATTAATGCTTGCCTACACCGAAAAGGTACTTCATTCATCCAAGTAAGGTTTCGAAAGCATCGATGCTAAGGCCTGTCGATGATTACAAAAAAATCATCTAACGACGCTTTAGACTTACTGCAAGATCCTCCAGCGCAGCCATAATATCTTGAAGCTCATCGGCTTTACGCAACTTGCGGCGGTGGTCGTAGTTTCCATTTTTGATTTCTTCGATCACTTTAAGTATTGCAAGATTTGGCCCCGAGATTCTTTGCTCCATACGAATAACAAAAATAAATACCCACAAAAGGTAAACAAGCATCGATGCTACAAAAATTAAAAACAAGCTGTTGAGATCAGAATAAATTGAAAGCACATTGAGTTCATTTTGTCCAGAGAGCGCGGACACACGAGCCGCGACTCCGGTGACCGTGTGAGCAAAATAAAAGGTCATGAGAGCGACAAAAATCAAGCTGCCAAAAAGTAAACTGACGTGATAGCGCTTCGACAAACGCGCTGTTTTGATAAAATTTGTTAGTGATCTACGAGATTTTTCCATATCCCCACCTTGTTCAAAGATCCTCATGACACAAAACACACATATAGTTCAATACTCCTGCGCTATTCTTGCCTACAGGAATCGAGCGATATTGCACTGGCTGTGACGGACAATCGGCCGCATTCGCAACCAATCCAGTATGGCCTGAAAAGCAAAGTTGATCAGGCTGACAGCGCAGTTCGGGCGGTCCATCGGGATTATATGTACCCCCAATCGCCTGACAGGTGGCAGCCGCCGAATGGGCACCGTAACAAGTCACAATCTGCCCAGTAGAATTTAGGTTAGCATGCAAGGAAATGGTAAGATCCGGTCGAATGCCAGGTGGAACTGTTTCCGGTAACTCCGGTGAAGCAGTTTCGGAGTCCTTTAAATTTAAAGCTGTTTGTTCCACTTGTAAATACACACGCAGGGGTATGGAGGTGAGAGTCTCCGATGAGGCTCCAGGTGTGCGTACCAAACGTGGCTGGTGAAATTGTTGACCAGTCGTGCGAAGGTACAAACGCTTAACTTTAATCAATTTGTCTTTTGACTCCCAACCAATACCAAAGGGGCCATTGGTCCCAGCGTAGGACCAGTTAAGAGTGATGTCTTGCTCACCATTTTGCGTTAAAGGAACAACCTTTCCCTGCATTAAACGCGAACAAATCAGTGCATCTTCTAATTGTCGCTTAAGTGACAATAGCATGTGTACATAACGCTCTTGGGAAGTCCGAGCACTTTGCCTATTGTAAGAATGTGAAAGCAAAGTATAAAGCACGGGAATCAAGACCGCCGGTAAAATAACCAATACCAGCTGGTAGAGTAAAAGAGCTCCTCTTTGAGACCTCAAGGGGAAGTGCATTTTAAACATACATAATACTGTGTTCTCACATTGATCGTAGCGGTACACTTTTTTCCACACGAAACTGAGTAACTCCAATCATTAATGCCCGTTTGTCTCGCGGTTGCCACTCCGCTTGGACAATTATAACCACCAGTCAGCTCGTTTATTACTCCACTTGGACAACCATAACTCGAGTTACTGCATTCATTTGTGGAATAGTGACCCTCAAAAATACACTGAGTCATAGGCGTACAACGCCCCGTATTTGGGTCCAATTCAGAGCCCAAAACCTGGCAAGCATCCGAGACCTTCATCTCCAGATTACAAGCGTATATTCGATTACTATCAACGGGATCGACCACCACAGGAATTTCATAAGTTCGCACGGGAGCACCTACCCAATCGACTGGATTGTTGGCCTTGCCTGCCTTTGTCTCAATGGTGAGGTCTATGCGCGCAAGATACCGCTGCAAAGTCTTGCCTCCGGCTTTGACGGCTTGGGGAGGCATAAGTTTATCCGCAATTGTCAAATTGCGCACTTTTAATCTGTTAGCAATAATCTCTTCTCCGGCTTGGATATCTTTTTTAGCCGTGTCGGACCCGTAGGCGTTGTAACCTTTCAGTATCAGTGGATTCGGACCTCCACCTACGGGAAATATCTGGCCTTTAAGAGCTGCCGTGCACGTGGTCTCAGTAAATATAAAGCGACCGACTGAAGCGCCGAAATCATTGACTTCATCACGAGACATAACCTGTGTTTGCATTCGAAAAATATCACTAAAGGATGTGGCCACTACCAAAGAAATAAATCCCAAAATAGAAACTACCAGTAACACTTCAACGAGTGACAGGCCCTGGGCGCCAAGCTTTCTACAAATCATCACGCTATTTTTGCTTGTTTTTGCTGATTTAGCTAACGAAAATGAATGGATGAGCAAAAAAGGCCAAAGTAATTATGAACAAATCTTGTTATTAATCATTGGCTTAATGCTTTTAGCGGTAATTGGGCTATTTATTCACAATAAGCGCAGACAATCTGAACACTCGCAGAAGCTTTTGCAGACTGCTAAAAAAATGAGTTCAACCATTGCAGCAGAAAATAATAAAAAATCGTCAGTATCTTCCTCATTACCAATCAAAAGCAGTTTACAAAATGAGAACAGCTCAGCGACTAAAGCTCCACAACCAGAGTCTTTTGAGACTCAATTGCAAAAAAAAAGCTTGGCAAACTTCAAGCGCTTTACCGATATAGCTCACCTGAATTTTGATTTACCCAGGCAGATGCAACTCGAATTTTTAGACTTGGACGAGAATATTCTTGCAATTTATGGACACGATCATGTCACCAAGTCCAATGTGACTGCGTTGGCTTACGGCAAAGACGCAAGTCCCGACCAAGCCATAAATTTTTTGCGATCTGAGACGGCCATGCTTCCCAACCTTGCGGGAACTGAGATCACTCATTTGAACCCAGCCCAACAGCTCCCCACACCAAATCCAGAGACTGGGTTAAAAGCTGGCACCATGTGGACAGGCCAATTAAAAAATGGAAACGAAGTCAATATCGTTTTTTTACGTCGTCAAGACAGTCAAGGAACCTACATGTTTGTTTACACCGCGCCTCCTAGTTTTTTTCGCGATAATGACGGCGCCTTCGACAAACTTTACGAAAATGTGAGAGCGCGGCCACGCTAAATGATGATCGCCTTATTGGCGGCAGCGACCGCCTTTGCTAGCTTTGGTCATGAACTTAATTTGTCGCAAGCCTTGGCTGCCAGCTTAGGTGGAACTCTCTTGCGCTACCAAACTGGATTTGGCCTGTTCACTTGCTTTTTGGGCTTTGGAGCCCTGACTTACCAAAGCTTGCAAAAGAAAATTGAGCCGCGAGACATTCTAATCAAGGCTCAGATTATTCTCATCGGGTTGGGCACTCTTGGCCCTTCATGGATTGATTTTTTTTCGCCCATGAAACGTAGCCCTTCGCAAACAGAGTTATTTTCAATCGCGTGCTATTTACCACTGGTTGCAGTGGCATTTATTTCGGGATTTGAGCTGCCGGCACTGATGGAATTGGCGAAGCGGATAGGTAAAAATAGCTTTCGAGCGTTAGCGTGGGATTATTGGGGTATGGTGGGGGCAAGCCTAGCCTATCCGCTCGTTCTTCTGGATGGATTAGGAATCAAAGGTTCATCAATTTTAATGGGTCTTATCAACGCAATTGCATTAGCAATGTGCACTCGCATACCTCAGCGCTTACCCAATACAGACGACCAAAAGGCAGTGGACACGCATCCAGAGAAAACCTTGAACAGTGGCCTAATTGCGAGCCTTTTATTTTTTGTTTCTTTTTGTAGCATGACCTATGAACTTCTATTGGCGGCGATCATTAGTGATCTAATACAAAACGAAGTTTTGGCGCATGCATTAACCATTGGTTTGTTTCTCTTAGGTTTAGGTGCCGGAACAGCACGGTCGCAAAGATATAAAGACCCTGTACTTGGTTTACTTCGAGTTGAACTCTCCCTAACAACCTTGGGCGCTCTTGGCCTGATCATACTGATGGGCTTAGCCACATTCTGGACTACGTACATGGGGATTCCTGAGGTTATGCGCAAATCTGAGTTGCTAATTTTATTGTTGAGTCCCTTGGCTCTGCTCATTGGCTACCTATCTGGCTTTGAACTCCCCTTACTTCTGCGTCTTTGGGGATGCGAAAATTCTTTCGGCTTGGCTTTTAGTTTAAATTATTCTGGAGCGCTGGCGGCAGGACTGATGGTGCCCTTATGGATGCTTCCATCTTGGGGTGCCGGACCCAGTCTGATTTTTACTGCCACTATCAATTTTATCTGTGCAGGAATTATACTTCTGTTTGCCGTTCGGCGCGCAATATACGGCATCGCTCTATTCTTCACTGGACTCATAGTTATCCAAGCTCTGCCCCTAACAATTAAGATCGAGCAAGTTTTTTTGAAGTCGCATTATTTTCAACTACGCATTGATAGCATTAATCTTACGGCTTTTAAAAATTATCTACTTAGCTTGAGTGCAATCAAAAATATTTATCGAAAAACCACGGCTTATCAAAATATCGATTTAATTGAACCCAACACGGGAACGGGTGCGTTTTCGCTCAACCAGTTTGCTCTCTATCTCAATCGACAACCACAATTCAATTCAATAGATTGGACGACCTATCATCAGAGCCTGATGTACGGTGCTTTCAATCTTGCCGGTCAGGTTCCTCAATCCGTGTTAATCTTGGGCGGAGGTGATGGAATATTGGCCGGCCAATTGCTTGAAACTGAAAATGTGAAATCAATCACCCTTGTAGAGATTGACAAAGCCGTTGTACAGCTTTCCCAGACCCACTCGCAAATTTTGGCCATGAATCAAGGCTCGCTGAGTCACCCAAAGCTTCATATTGTTTATGAAGATGCTTTTGTTTTCTTGCACCAAACTAGACAACACTTTGATGCCATCTTTATCGATTTTCCCTACCCAGTGAATTATGAACTTAGTCGATTATTCAGCACCGAATTTTTCCAAGCCGTGCTTCATACACTTACGCCTAATGGCTTTGTGGCCTTGGATGCTCCGATATGGTTTGATTTAGAAAAGAACAAAGAAAATCCTCAGGCCTATACCCTTCTCATGAATACTTTGCACTTTAGCGGCTTTAAAAGCCTCTACACCTTTGGACCCATGGAACCTTTTCTCTTCGCCCAGGCCGAGCCCAAAAATCTTGCATTTGATTACTCAAAACTACCCAAGGGTCTTGCCAATAGTGTTTTTGTCAACTTGACTCCGATTGATCACTTCACGCTGCCAATGCAATGGGATGCAAAAATGGTCAATTCGGTTTTTTGGCCTAAGAGGTTTCAATTAAAATGAACCGCCGCATTTTTTTACGCACAGCTCTCGTATCCTCAGTCCTGTGGCCCAACCTATCGACAGCGTTTCCCATTTACCGACTTTTGGGGTCAGGGCGACCTGAATACCTTAAAGAGTACTTTAGTCGTCTGTACCGCTGGTATTGTGACCAATTTTTTGATTTTGAAAGACACCTCAGCGCACCAGAAAAAGCTTTCGCAAAACAGTGGCTTATGGATTTGCACCACTGGGGTGTACCACTCAATTCTACCCAAATGTTTGAGCATTTTTTATTTAGCCACCAAATTCTCAACGGAAAGATCAACAGCTCACGCCTTGCTCTAGGCAGTCAATTCTGGTCACCTTCCTTGAAGCAAAAGTTGATAGATCTTAAGAGGCATCGCGGATTTCAAGTTAAATTTGAAGAGCACTTATTCGGAATAGGTTGGAATTTTGAAGCTGATGAATTTAAGTTTTATTACTTATTCAACAAGCCAGAAAAAGTGAAAGACCCTGATTTGCGCGTTTTTTCGCTTGCTCATTCGGACTCAAACTGGCTTCAACAAAGAATATGCTCTCACACATACCGAGCCGGAAAAGAGATCACAAAAAAATTAATCATTCCGATGAAGACCTTGGATTGGACAAAAATAAACATCTCAACCTTTATCGATGCTTTAAGCGCTTGTAAAATTATTAGTCCCAGCGAAGAACGTTGGTTTTTTCGCCTACGCTCTATTTTTTTTCCTTTGGTCAACCAGAGCTTTTACCCAATTGTTTCTAAACACCAATCCGAATTTCATCAGCAAGCGGATGCAGTCGTTTATTCAAAGACGGATCCAAAAATATTTTACTATCCATGAACATCACATCACAGCGCTTTATCGGTATAGATATCCTTCGCCTTTTTAGTATCGTAGCTATTGTTCATTTTCACGCACATGAGACAACGTTTTTCTTAGATCATTTGGCGCCAGGTCTTACTTATTCTTTGAACGCGGTTTTGGAGCACTACAGTCGATTTATGGCCTTTAGTGGCTTTACGATTATCGTGTTGACCTTTTTTTTAACGGGTCTTTCTAACTCGAGTGAAAAGCAAACTCTTAAGCTACTCGCGCTTCTTTGGTTAGGATTTTTAGCACTCGCCCTTGTCGAAGCCGAGGCCGATCAGATTTTTTACTTCGAATGGGACATTTATCCATTTCTCTTGGTGAGCTTTACCGTCATCTTTTTTTTAAGGCACAAGCCACGGTTTTTTTTGCTCGTTGCGCTTTTGCTTACGCCTCTTTTATTTTTACCTGTTTGGCAATGGCTTGAGCCTACTCTTTCGTCTGATTTTTTACGTGCAATGCTGGTTGGTGATTGCAACAAGCCTGGTGGTGGCGGATGGCCTATTTTACCGTGGATCAGTTTGCCGGTTTTATTCTATTCAGTGGGTCGGCATTACACAAAAAGCCAACACTTTCGCGATTTCATGTCTAAGCTGCGGCCAGCTGAAATAACCATTTGGGTCATTTTGTTGGCTTTTTCAATTCCCTGGTTAGGTGCCTTTTACCCGGTCCCTATTGGCCCTGGGTTTAATTGTTTTGTACATCGGCGTCCGTCAATAGAGCTCTGGAGTCATTTAATATGGATTATCTTTTTCACACGGATAAGCCTCTGCTCAAGCATTAACCAATGGCTTGGCCGACAACCATGGGCGATTTTTATTGCGCGCATGCATTGGTCACGCCACTTTGGAGTCTGCTACTTACTGCATTTTTTGTGGATCGCCTGTGGGACCTTGTTGACTCCATTATTCTTAAAAAGCCCATTGGCCTATGACCTCATGTTTATCTCAATTTTTCCCGCTACCGAATTCACAAGCCGCATCTTTTTTGCAATATGGAGAACTTTCAAGCGTTCTGCCCAGAGATAAGCCTTGCGACACCTGGACTTTCCGACTGAACCGGACCACAAAGGCCTGGCCTTTCGTGGAGTGAAATCTGAAAATAGGCCTGTATGCGAACTGCTTTGGCCTTCTTTATTTTTGCAATACTCACCTATGCGTATCTCTATCCAGGAAGCGAGGCCCTACTTGTTGGCCGCACAGATGTGGTGATGAGCGACGACACGGATCCCGCCCCGCTTCCCTATGTTTACGATCAATTGGTTAGAGTTTGGAAGGAACAACCTTCGCTGCTTTTGCATGGTGCCGTACTTTTGCCCGTCGCCGAACCAGTGCGGGGATTTCCATACTGGATTTCATGGAACGAGCGAATTGCCGTTGTGATGGGCTCCTTCTTTGTGCCCAACGAGCAATTGTCCACATGGGTGGTCGCCGTATTTATGCTCGTAAGTGCCCTGTCCATGTACGCGCTGTCGCGCACGCTGAAGTGGAATCATTGGATAGCTATAGGACTAGCCATTGCTTGGGCCTTTTCGGCCTACGTCCGAGCCCGAGCTAAAGTTCATAATGGGTTTGCTGGCACTTTCCATGTGCCCTTGATTTTTTTGGCTCTTGTCCTAATCCTTCAAGGCCGCAACCTTCGCTCGTTATTTTTGGCAACACTATCTTTGCTCGTAGCCAGCACCGTGGCGTATTACTACGTAATCACCACAATTTTTCTCAGTCCGTTTTTTCTCAGCTTTCTCTTGCTGCATGACCGTATCCGCCAGGATTGGCGGCACATCGCCAGCAGATTCTTTTTGGCTATCACGCCCACACTGTTGTTTTTAGGGTTGAGCTTTGCCTTTCCACTTCCTTCCCAAAGTGGCATCGATAGATCTGCGGCGTTTCCCAAAACTGGAGAAGCTTCAGGTTATGAGTACCATCCTTTTCTGGATTGGTATGCCGCGCGCCCCATCGACTATTTAGGCAGTGACATTAGCCTTCACAACGAAGCCGACGATTGGAATCCCTTAAGGCAATGGATCAACCGCCGAATCATAGAAAATTTAGGCAACAGTAACACACACGAACGCACCAATGGCATAAGTTGGATTATTCTGATTCTTGCGGGATTGGGTTTGACGATTGCCCTTAGGAATTCACGCGTTTGGCTTATGCATGATGAGAAGAAATATATATTTTTTTTCGCTAGTTTGGCATTTTTTGGGTTCTGGCTTTCTCTGTCACCGCAGTCCCCCTCGCCAGCTTTTAGTCCTTCATACTGGTTATACTCTTTGTTCTCTCAGGTTCGGGTGTCCTCGCGCGCGGGGCTTTGGGCACATTTTGCTTTACTTATGCTTGCTGGCCAGACCATGCAGGCATGGCTGCGAAGGCACAAGAAAAGTGCCTGGCTCGCGGCTATTTTCCCACTTTTGATTATCATTGATCGTCCGCCTTTTTATCAGACCATGCCAATGTCGACGATACGTGAACCCTATAAAGCTCTGCAAAGATCACAAGGAGCGTGTGGGGTCGGCATGTATTTTCCCTTTTTAAATCACGATCGGACGAGCGTTAATTATTACCATTTTTTACAGCGCCTACGCGAAAGTGATTGTTTTTTTCTGAATGCCTTTGCTTCCAACTCTCGCGCGGATTGGATGATTGAGAGATTTCCAGCAAGCATGGACTTTATTCGGAGCTTAAGTACCAATCCCATCGCAAGTTTACGACTAAAACGTTTGGTGAACTGCGTGCCTCTTAGTTTTGTGGTCTTTGATCCTGTCGTACCACTCAATTGGGCGCGCCAAACCTGTAAGGAGATTGGCTGGCGCCTAGATACACAAGGAGTTTGTTTAGCCCCTGATCGCGGCCGCGCTTTTGAGAGGTTTCCTGATGAATGCGGGTTTTAATTCAGGAATATTTTTTGTTCTAATAAACACCGTTGCGGGCGTGGCGCACTATATCTACCAGGTCATAGCTTCACGGCAACTCAGCGCGGAGGATTTCGCCGACCTGAATTCTTGGATTGCTCATTTTTCACTACTGATGGTAGTGCCGGCAACCTGCCAGTACGCTGCAAATTTTCGACCTATCGCAAATTCACGGCGCAAACCTGTTTTGTTGGCCTTTAGTTTTTTGATATTCGTGCTTTTCGCTGGATGGCTTTGGCTTCCCGGCGGATTGACCCTAAGCCATGCTGTTTTGGTATTAATTGCAGCAAGCTTGCTGGGGTGGATGCTTGGCGAGCTTCAATCTCGCCTTTGGCTTTTATCTCTCGCAGTAGCGAATCTCACCGTAGGTCTCGTGAAACTTGGCTTTGTGTTTTCACAAGGAGGGACAAACAAAGTGTCCTCCTTCGCCACGGCCATTTTTATCAGCTACGTACCTGTTGTCGTTTTTGCCAGCGTTGTTTTGTGGCGTGCAGACAGAAAAAGTTTACCCACAGCGTCTGGCGGATGGGTAGCACCTTTTCTACTGTCGGTGGCCAGCTCCATCATTCCGCAAATGGATATAGTTTTAGTAAAATGGACACAGCCTACTGACGTATTTGAAAATTTCGCTCGTGCCAGTTTGTTTTATAAAGGCATTTATTTTCTCGTGTTTATGGCTGCACAGTGGTTGTTGCCACGTCAAATACGTCAAACTGCACCCATCCCAGGCATAAGAGCATTCATACCCGCTCTTGTTATATTCTGTGCTGCCTCTGCAGCAATAACATGGATTTCACCATGGTTAGTCATATGGTTCTTAGGTTGGAGTTCGTCTCCTCCCGCTACCATGGTGTTTGCCTCGTGTCTGAATATTTGTTTGCTCGCATGGCTCTATATGCATCTCCAAGCCGCCTGTGCTGAGGGGCGTCTGAAAATTGCCTCAATGGTTCTCTTGCTCTTAGCAATTGAAGCCGGTGTGCAGTGGCTAGCGGGGCTTTCAATTACAGGTTACTTTATTTGCGCTTGGCTCTTTCAGGGGTTTGCGCTTGCACTTGTTATGCGCTCGACTCGCCAAATGTGAATTGCTATACCAAAAGAGTGGATCGATCTTTTCAAGGGCTGCTACTCAGTCTGTGTGTTCACGCTTTTCTGATTTGGCTTTTATTAAAAGCTGAAGCTCCGCCCATTCAACCATCTGAGGCTCCTACTGAGATTACAATTCTCGATGGCAAAAACGAGAAAAGTAAAACTTTTGTAACTGAGACCGAAGCGCAAGAGGTTTACCAAAAGCTCAAAGACCAAGCTGATTACCTTTCTCAGTTCACCAAGCGAGTAAAACGTCAATTGAAAGCCAAGGTGAATGACCGCACGCAAAATTTGAATCTCAATCCGGTCACTCAGCCCATGCCGATACGCGAGGGAATGACCGGAAATCAAAAAAGTAGAGAATCGGGAGAACTCAGCCCTGACTCACGACCAACTGACCAGCCGGCCATGCGTAACGTAGTTATCGGCGCATCAAGTATCGCCGAGCATATTCCAGGAGTAGAGGAAGGTGCGTTCACTGCGTTAAACACTGACCAATTTACTTATTATGCCTTTTTCGCTCGGATTAACGAACAAATTCGCAACCGCTGGATAAGTGGAGTTCGCGCATATGTCGGACGTTTAAATCCTAAAGAACACGAAATTTTGTCCAAGTATGATCGCCAAACTATCATCGAAATCGTGTTGACTCAGGAAGGGCGCTTTTTGGGCTCGACACTTTATCAATCCTCAGGTGATCGCCGCCTTGACCAGACGACCGTCGAGGCCTTTCGCGCCGCTGCCCCTTTTCTTAATCCACCCCAAGGGTTAATTGAATCAGATGGGCATATTCGCCTCAAATACGGCTTTGTGGTTCGCTTTCGACCTCCAAACTTTGGCCCGGGCAGGCAATGAACTGGCCCGTATAGGATTTAGTCTTTTGCTACAATTGTGGGATGCGTTTTATTTTGGTTCTTTTGTTTTGCGCTTTACCAAGATTGTCCATGGCAGGAGTTGTGGAGTTAGGCGCGAGTGCCAACTACCGAACGAGTCGTTACAACGACGACAACTATGTACAAAGCCTAACTTACACCGGTTCATTTTCTTATTATTTTTGGGAAATGTGCGCATGGGAATTAAATTACACAACCGGTACCAGCAAACAGGTTACCAAGGGAGCGCGAGAGCTCGATCCAAAAACAACCGTGGAAGACAACATAGGCCTAGCATCCATGGACCTCGTGCTTTCCTTTGCTGGTCGCGGAGACCCCTTTCGCCCCTATATAAAGCTTGGTGCCGGTTATTTGATCAAAGAACGTTTTCGACAAAACAATCAAGATCAGAAAGAAAAAATCTCAGAGCAAAGAGGCACTGTGCCCAGTGGGGGATTTGGTTTCAGTCTCAGTTTGACCAAAGAATTCAGCCTAAAAATAGGTCTAGATGCATGGACTTCACCACTCAGCGAAGAACCCGTAGTCGTCGACTATGCGGGGCGCGCGGGAATCTCTTGGCTTTTTTAAAAATGTTGATGCTCTCGGCTTCTGTGCTCGCATCGACGGCTTGCCAAATGAGCTATTACGCCCATAGCGCATACCACCAAGCCAAATTAATACGCAGCCGGCAATCGATCCAAAATGCACTTGCACAAACACAACTCAACGACGAGCAAAAGCGAAAATTAAAATTGGTCTTAGAAACAAAGGCCTTTGGTGAAAACAGCCTTGGACTGACTCCCTCCAACAACTACACCAGCTACATTGAGCTCGAAGAGCCTTATGTTACCTATATCGTGCAGGCGGCCGAGACTTATCAACTCAAACCCTACTTATGGAGTTTTCCATTCGTAGGTGACGTACCCTACAAAGGCTTTTTTCGCCGAGCGCTCGCCGAATCTGAGGCCGCCCAATTTGACAGAAAAAAGTTCGACACCTATGTCCGCGGCGTTTCGGCATACTCAACCTTGGGGTGGTTTGAAGACTCAGTACTATCGAGCATGCTCCGCTATGAAGATCGTGACCTCGTAGAGCTGATCTTGCACGAATCCATCCACACAACGCTCTACATAAAAAGCGCCGCCGAATTTAATGAGCGCTTAGCAAGTTTTATGGGTCACGAAGGAATGAAACTGTTCTATATGAACAAAGAGGGTCCTCATTCGACAAACCTCAAACTTGCCGAAGATGACAGTCACGACCAAAGGTTATTTTCCGAATTTTTAACTAAAGAGATAGACCTTTTAAAAAACTGGTATGAAAGCCAAAAAGGCAAGATCACATCAGAGAGCAAAGCCAGAAGGCTGAGATACATTCAAGAACGTTTTTCGGAGGATCTGCGCCCCCACCTGAAGACGCAGCAATATGTAGATTTTGAGAAACGAGAATTGAATAATGCGCTACTACTGGCCTATCGCACCTACGAATACGGCCACGAGGATTTTGCTCGAGTTTTTGATCATTTCGGGCGAGATTTCAAAAAAACACTGGCGTATCTAAAATCCCTAGAGAAAAATCCAAAGCCTGATCAAGCTCTCAAAGATTTTGTCTCTGGAGTTGCCAAAAACTGACCCTCCTCATCTTTAACCACTGCCATAATTTTAGCGCATAAACGCTCCAATCTAGGTTCGAGAGGCCAGTTGCCAACTGGGTCAGACTCTGCAAGCCACTCTTTCAAAAGACGAAAATTTTCGAAAATCTTGCGATCTTCATCCGAGTGTTCCAAAAGAGCCTGTAGATCTCTTTCTAGCTCTAAAGAAATTTCGTTTTCTAAAAAATCAATCCACCACCACTCTGTTTCCTTATTCGATTCTTCCATAACTAACCGTCAACCTCCATTTGGCTCAAACTCAAATCCATTAATGAAAAGCTTGGCGACTCTGACCAACTTTTAAGTGAGGTATTGCTCTCAAGACGCCCCCTGAGCTTTAAGAGTGCATGGCGATAATTTGCTTTGGCGGTGTCATATGGACAGTGCATGATTTCAGCGATCTCCTTGAAGCTAAGGTCATCAAAAATCCGTAAACTGAGAGCCTGCCGTTGCCTCTCAGGCAATTTAGCGATCTCGCCTTGCAAAAGTGAACGAATATCCAAAAACACAAGCTGATTTTCCAGTTTACTGTCGATAGCAACTTCTACAGATTCTGAACTTGTCGACTCGCGATGATGCTTACGAAATCGATTGCGAGTTGTGTTGAGCGCAATTTGATAGAGCCAGCTACGCAGGGCTGATCGACCTTCAAATAAGTGCAAACGTTTAAATGCTTTAATAAATGTCTCTTGCACTATATCCTCAGCGGCATCGAGATCTCTAGTCATCCGCGCTACTGCTTTCATAAGAAACCGTTGATGACGGCGAACAATTGCTTCAAAAGCACCTTTGTCTCCCCTGGCTACATCCTGTATCAACTCAGCATCCGACTTCATGGACACTTAACTCCCCCTTTGACTAGCCCTCAGGCCAGGTCGGTTAATTTTTTTTGGAAGACGGTTGCTGCTGACAATGTAGATGAAGAGACACATGGTTGAGATTGCTTCGGGATCTTTCCCGCTTCCAGTCTCGCAACTAGACAGGAGCAATCTCGAGACCAATCATGTCATCGATCAGATGCCAAAAATTGGCAGATAAGCAAAGAGAGGTGTTGTTTTGCCACCACGAAGAAAGGTGGGCGGTGTCAGTTGGGGAAGCAAAATTACTTTTAAGAGGCTACCGACACCCGGTTTCGACCGCTGTTTTTGGAGTGATAAAGAGCTTTATCGGCCCGTTCATATACAAGCTCCCATGAACTGTCTCGCTCGTTTTTGAAAGCAATACCGATCGATATAGTTACGGAGATTCGCGTTCCTTCAAAAATGAACTCATGATTTTCAATGGTAGCGCGAATTCGCTCGCCAATTTCTTCGGCCTGTCGTGGTGGACTTCCCAAAAGCAAAAGGGAGAACTCCTCGCCACCAGCGCGGGCAAAAAAGTCATTCCCACGAATTAGTTTGTCACGGATCACTGCTGCAATTTCACGCAAAACATGGTCGCCTGCGGGATGCCCATAGGTATCATTGATGTGCTTAAATTTATCGATATCAAACAGCATTAAAGTGTAGGTCACGCCCAACAGATCCGAGCGTTTGTAAAGTTCCGGAGCTTTGGCCTGAAGAGCCCCACGATTGGCGATGCCCGTAAGAGCATCTGTCAATCCGCGATCAAAAGTAGTGGCTGAAGCCACCGTCTCTATACTGCCTCGCTCTAAAAATTTAAAGATGATATTACCGACTTTGATCTGATCGTTGTTGCGAAGCTTGTGAGGCACTAGCGAGGGAAGGGCGCGACCATTAACCACCGTCTTATTGGTGGATTCAAGATCAATGACCGAAACGTCACCTCCCGCCATCATCAATTTGCAATGAAATTTACTGACACTTTTGTCATCGACACAAATGTGCGCAGTGACAGAACGGCCAATGATACGGTCTGTATCCTCTATGGGCCACTGCCGACCGACACTAGCCACAGGCCCCACAAGCATCACCAGTGACGGAGGCGCCTGCCCGGCTTGTGCCAAGCGAAGCTTGAAGGTATCGCTCTGTAGAATGCTCGTTTTATCGGTCACATCTTTACTGGATGTGCCATCTTCATCGTCGCCATTACTCTGATTCGACATGGTCTCTTTATTATGAGGGTCGCCAGTCACAAAGCACAACAGCATATTTACAGCCCTCAATTTAGGCCCAATCAGCTAGGACCTAGGTCGAAAATCAAGCTATGGCCACGTCTTCTTCAATACGATGGTACCCATGCCACTGTTTCAACCGTCCACGCGGACGAGTGCCATCTTCAGAGTATTCAAAGACCACATAAATTAGTTTAGTTATTTTACCGAGCGACGAAATATCCAAGGAAGTTAGATCCGTCCAAGTTCCAGTATTAAAATACTCACGGTTTTCACTGAACTGCCGGTATTGATAAACGTGCGAATGCCCAAAACAAACCGTATGCACACGTTCATCTTGAAGTATACGTCGCGCGGCTTCGCTCAAATCGGGAAATACCGCACTTTCTGCCAAAACTCTCACAATGCGAGAAAACGGAAACATTCGGCGAGGATCATTCGTCAGGATCGACTTCATAAAATAAAATGCCAAATGAAAGAGGTTGGCGATTGTAAACAAGGTTTCATTAAACAAGGCCCATCGAATCATTCGATCAAAGGGCCGGATTTTATCGACATGCGGATATTTGTGTTTAATTTTTAAAACAAATTCTACAAAAAAATGGGATCCAAAAGGCAAATTAAGAATTGGTTCTGCCAAATTTTTTTTCAAAAAAAACTTGCGGGGATCAAATCGATTTGCGGCTTCATGCATATGACCGTGCTCAATATGTACGCCATCAAAAAAATAAACGATGTTTTTAAACCGTATGGTCGTTCCCAAGGCTTCATTGAGTAGAGCCCGTGTTCCCGGCCACAGCATCGCCTGATCATGATTGCCCACTACATACGTGATACTATTGCCAGGCTTTGCAGCAAATTCTCTGAGAGCCTTGAAAAAGATAGGGTGACCAACCACGATTCTCTGCAAAATATCAAGGCAAATGGACTCTGTTATCACGGTAAGATAATGACCTCGGTAGTCGATCTGCAGGAAGTTAAAAATATCTCCATTAAGAATCAGTTCCACATCATGATCCGCATACTTACCGTTTGTGTAGTAATGCAAAAATTCAGAAAATTTTTCGTCAAAATAAAACTCTTCAAGCTGGTTAAGCTGACCATTTTCGAGTGTTCTGCCCACTCCTAAATGTAAATCGCTAATGACAAGTTTCAGATGCTTATTTTTCATGACCAGATTCACCTAATTAGCTAGCAACAAAAACAGTATTGCGGCTCTTGCGTTTGCCATAATACATGGCTTGATCGGCCATTTGAATCAAATCTGCGACCAATTTTGCGTGCGCTGGATATGCGCTGTTCCACCGCGGACCTGATTCTCTCAGGCATTTTCTTAGTTTCATCCAGACCGGTAGTTTCTACCACAGCGATAAACTCGTCACCTCCATAACGAAAGCAGTACTCGTAAGAGCTACCATGGGCCTTCAATAAGCTACCCAACTCAGTCAGTAGCCGCGAGTAGAGGCCCGTGACTTCGTCCTGATAGGCCAGGTGAACTTGATCCCCAATCTCTCACTTGGCTTTCCTCTGAGGTGGAGCGTTCGCCCGCGAGTCCTCCTCACCCTCCAACATACTTAAGGCCAACCGCAGAGCCTTGACGGTTCGACGAAGTATCTCCTGCTTATCAGTAACAAATCGATTCAGCTCCTGATTCTTTGTACGAAAATTGCTCAATTCCATATTTAATTGGTCAATCTGGCGTTTGAGCTCAAGAATCAGTTCATCCTTGCTTCGAATCAAAGCCGCCCCTTCCATCTTGACCAGCTCCAATCGGTTTTCAAGCTCACGTTCACGCACGCGGATTTTTTGAATGTTTGTCGAAATTCTTAATTCAAGCTCTTCGTTTTTTCGGCGATTATTTTCCAGATCCCGTTGCAGCGCCTCTTTGCTCGATTGAAGAATATTTTTTTCTTGCTCAAATGTACTTACCGCATATTGGTAATCGCCTTCACGCTGCTGATTTAAAGCCAAGAGTTCGTCGGCTCGACGACGCAAAGTTTCTCCTGCGGCTCCCAATTGCTCATTCTGTTGGCGCAAACGTTCTATTTCTTGCTCTAACTCAAGAATTCTGCCTTGCGCGATCCGCAGACTCTCACTTTGTGCCAGCGCGGCCTCGGTCACCGTTGCAGCACCTGACGAACGCAAGGCTCCATAACGACCAACAGATGCTCTCACCGGGCCGTTATTATCTTTATTTTGCGGCACTAAAGTTTCCGCAGATGGTATGTCGATTTGGTGAACGGGTGGTATTTTTTCGGAATGCGAATCTTCGACTTGCGCAATGTCTATTGTCTTGTCGTCTTCTTGACCGGACGACTGGGCAAAATCATCAGAGAGACTCCTGCTGTCAGGAAGTTGCTCACTGGTAATTGATTGTTCGGCTCCGGCAGAAAGATCATCGAGGGGCTTTGTCTCTTGTTCATTTAAGAGATCTTCGATCAACTCTCTGGCCAGAGCTTTGCTTTTCTTTTCGCCCATTCCCAGTAACTATCGGAAAAGTCTGAGTTCTTGTTTAGGGTAAGGGCCCTTATTTCATTTTTGTGACTAGACTTTAGCCCATTCGTGGATAGGAAATGACCGCCTTATATTGCTCAATACGTTGATCAAGGTCCTGATTCTTTACCTTGCGAATGCCTTCCACACCAAAGTCTTGAACCGTAAAACTGGCCAAAAGGCAGCCATGGACGCAAGCGAGCTTAAGATCTTCTCGCCCCCAATCGCGATTGATCTGAGCCAAATGACCCAAAAACCCACCCGCAAATGTGTCCCCAGCTCCCGTTGGATCAATGACATTTTCAACAGGAAAGGCCGGCAAAATAAAATACTGTTCTTGATCAAACATGACAAAACCATATTCACCGCGTTTAATCACAACGGCCTTAGGCCCAAACTTCAAAACTTCTCTTGCCGCCGCCACTGTATTCCAATCACCTGTCAGCTGGCGCAATTCGCCCTCGTTGATCAAAAGCACATCAATATGACGAAGCACTCGGATCAGGTCTTGTTTTTTAGAACGAATCCAATAGTCCATGGTGTCTGCGGCAATCAAGCGTGGCTTTTTGACCTGCTCAAGCACCTGCAATTGCAAAACAGGATCGATATTCGCCAAAAACACCACTTCGGAAGAACGATAGGCTTCCGGAATCACCGGATGAAAGTTTTCAAAGACATTCAAATGGGTGGCCATCGTGATGGCTTCGTTCATGTCTTTTTCGTAACGTCCTTCCCAACTGAAGGTTTTGCCTTTGACTTGTTGCAATCCAGACAGATCCACATCGCGAGAGCTCAACCACTCACGATGTTCTTCTTGATAATCATCACCAACAACGCCCACCACCTGCACGGGAACATACAGACTCGCGGCAAGCGAAAAGTAGTTGGCTGAGCCACCTAAAATATTCTTACGTTGACCTTTTGGCGTAGTGATCGTGTCGTAGCCCACGCTACCCACAACAAGAATGGAGCTCATCGCGAAAGTCCCCCAGATGATTCAATTGATTGTTTAAAGAGAAAGCTGGGGCGGAGATCTCTGCGCCGCAGTCGTTAACTGCCCACATGCCGCATAAATATCTCTGCCCATCGTTTTACGACGTAGAACATGGCTACCGAGACGAATCAACTCATTTTGAAAACGAACAATTGTTGCCTCTTCTGGTCGATGAAATCCAGAATCAGGATGTTCATTAAAAGGAATTATATTGATTTTGCATGGAACGCTCCTCGTCAAAGCGTGCAAAGCGCGAGCATCTTCCAAAGAGTCCGTCACGCCCTTCAGCAGAACATACTCCAAAGTCACCTTATCGCCCGAGAGATGGCAATGCTCTCTACAGGCTTTAAGTAATTCCGCAATCGGCCAACGCTTGTTAATCGGCATGATTTCAGAGCGTATCTGATCGTTCACACCATTTAAACTCACGGCCAAGCGCACACCAGCCTCAGTGACTTTGGGGATCATCGGAACTATTCCGCTCGTTGACACCGTTATACGCCGTCGAGAAAGATTGAAGCCCCATGGAGAATGCAGAATCTCAATGCTCTTAAAAACCGCCTCTGGATTGTCGAGGGGTTCCCCCATACCCATAAACACGATGTTGGTGATGCGCTCACCGGGTGGCAAAATACGCTGTGCCTGCGCGAACTGACCCACAATTTCCCAAGTTTCTAATTTTCGCTGTAACTTTTGTTTGCCCGTGTAACAAAACTTACAGGCCATGTTGCAGCCAACTTCAGAGGATAGACAGATCGTTAAACGCCCTTTTGAGGGAATCAATACGGCTTCCACGCTCCGATTCATACCCACGCTGAAAAGGATTTTTGTTGTTCCATCAACACTTTTGTGGACCGTTTGAATTGCGGGCATAGAAAAGTCAAAAAGCTCAGGCAATTCCTTGCGAAATTCCTTGGATAAATTGGTCATTTTGTCGAAATCTTCAATGCCCTGGGCATGCATCCAGCGATAGAGCTGCTGGGCGCGAAAGCCTGGTTTTCCTAGGCCCTTAATGGCCTCAGTTAATTCCGGCAAAGTCAGACTGAAAAATTTGGTTTTTGACATGGCGGCTCGACTTCTAACACAAGTCGGCAAGGGCCGCCAGTCCCTTTAAGCATCAGATTTTTGCGGGTTTTCGCGACACCGTTGCCGCCTCCAAATCACTGTAAAACTCGACGTAATACTTCATAACGTGGATAGGATAGTCTTTGGGCCACACATTTTTATCCAGGGCCCGATTCACGTTGCGAGCCCCCATATTGTAGGCCGCTAAATAGAGCCGCGCATGGGAGTCAAATTTTTCACGCAAGTGACTAAGATAGACAGCACCAATACGAATATTTTCGATCGGGTTTAGTAAAGTTTTTTCGCCCCTGTACTTTATTTTAAGACCTTTGAATTCGATAATCCACTTGGCTGTGGATGGCCGTAACTGCATCAGGCCAATTTCATCGAGGGCCCCTCGCATCTCGGGGTTAAAACTACTCTCTCCTTGAATTACGGCCAGAAGTAAGACTGGATCAAACTCATGTTTTACCGACTCATCAATAATGACTTGCGCGATTGCGCGATATTGCCCACGAAATTTTTTGGGTAGCCGAGACTTGACCCAGTTATAGACAAATCGGTTGATTTTAACGACCTTCTCGCCGGAACGAACCGAGCTCCTCTTGTAGTGACGACCAAGCAGTTCTTGAGCATGCTGAAGACGGATTTGCCGTTGAACTTCACTCAGCGACATCTGCTTTTCAGTGGCCATCCCAGACACTTTGCGACTCTTGCCGGCAGCTTGATTTTTACTCTTGGCCTGAGCCGTCATGCCTAGAACTGAGACGCAAATTAACCCCAATAATTTTTTTGTAATATGAAAATTCCCCATGCCCGATGAGGATTGCAAAACCGGGCACGGGTTCAGAGCCAGCCAAAGGGTGAACGCCGATTTTAGCTGTCAATGCATGTAACACCTGTCTGGCAGGTGAGCATTTTCTCAATTCAAAACAGCCGTTATACGCCTTCGCTAAGACTTTGCACGTAATCGATAAACTCTGGGCGCGTGCATGGAACACAACCCACTTTTCCGACCACCACTCCGGCCGCTACGTTTCCAAAAACGCACGCCTCAGGAAGAGACATCCCTCCGACGTGAGCCATGGCTAGTGCCGCAATGACCGTATCGCCGGCCCCCGTCACGTCGAAAACTTGGCGTGCAAACGTAGTCATGTGAATAGCCTTATCGCCGTTCAATAAAGTCATCCCCTCTTTACCGCGTGTGATAACTATATTCTCAATATTCATTTTGCGACTCAGCGTCTGTCCCACTTCTAAGATAAAGTTGGCATGACTGCGAAGATCGTCATAATCTAGACCTGAGAGCTCAACGGCTTCATCCCGGTTGGGAGTAATAACGTCCGCACCACTATAAAATGTGGCCGGAGTCGACCGGTTTGGATCTACAAAAACCTTACGACCTTGGCGATGCGCTTCTTTTATGATCGCCTGTAAGGTGTTTTCACTTAAAACCCCTTTGGCATAATCTTCGATGATCAGGCCATCCGCCTGCGCCAGAAGCGAGGTCACCTTGCTAATCAAAGCTGCCTCTATTTCCGGAGATAGGTATTGCTTCTTTTCATAATCGACACGCACAATATGATGCGGCCCGGACATCATTCTTAACTTTCGAATCGTAGGCCTTGAAGGATCTACAATGAGATGCTCTGGACTTACTTCGGCCGCATTTAAATGCCTACGCAACTCGTCGGCCGCAGCGTCGGTTCCCACCACTCCGACCAACATAACGCTGCCGCCCATACTGGCAACATTTTGCGCCACATTCGCTGCCAATCCCAGCCGATAATCTTGGCTTTGCACTTCCAAAATCGGAACTGGAGCTTCGGGACTGATCCGGCGGACATCGCCAATAACGTACTCATCCAGCCCAATATCCCCAACCACAATGAGTCGGACCTTGGGAAGCTCCTGCAAGCGCTCGGGAAAAGATTTAAGCAACGACTTAAGTTGTTCACCTTCAATACGCGATTCTTTGATCATGATCACAGCTGTACCATAACTCCTTAGTTACGTCATGCGTCGACAGTCGACTTTAGGTAAATGCCTCCACTAGATTGAAATCTTCAATTTTTTCTTTGGCTTAACCTTTCCATCGGCCGAACAAGGAGGCCCTAGTCATGGAAGCTCTAACAGGTGGAGCGCTATACCAGAATACAATGAAAATCGTTGAAGACGCCGGAAGGCTCGTGAGCCTTTCGCCAAACGTCCTCGAGCGCCTAAAATATCCGCGTCGAACCCTCGTGGTTTCGATACCAGTAAAAATGGATGATGGGCGAGTAAAAGTTTTCACTGGTTATCGTGTGCAACACAATCAAACCTTAGGACCATTCAAGGGTGGTATTCGATTTCACCACCAGGTAGATCTGTCTGAAGTCGCGGCTTTGGCAGCTCTAATGACCTTCAAAAACTCTCTCTTAGGACTGCCCCTTGGCGGCGCCAAAGGCGGAGTTCAGGTCGATCCGGGCAAACTTTCAAAGTCAGAATTAGAAAACCTTACTCGTCGTTTTACGTCTGAGATCGGTCAATTTATTGGACCAGACAAAGACATTCCAGCGCCTGATGTGGGTACCGATTCGCAGACTATGGCTTGGATGTTGGACACTTTCTCACTCGAGTCAGGGTACAGCCAAACGGGCGTAGTAACAGGTAAGCCAGTGGAGATTGGTGGTTCTCTGGGCCGCGAAGCTGCTACTGGACTGGGCGTTATTTACGCCACAGAAAAGGCGCTCGAAAAAATCGGCATGCGCATGTCCGAGGCCACACTTGCCATTCAAGGGTTTGGCAAAGTGGGTATGTATGCGGCGGTCGAAGGTTACGCCAAAGGTGCACGCGTGATCGCGGTAAGCGATGTCTCGGGCGCCCTATATAATGAACGCGGGATTAACATTGCCGAACTCTCCCGCTACGTAAAAGAAAATAAAACGATCAAGAATTTCCCAGAAGCTCAACACATCACCAATGAAGAACTTCTCACCTTACCGTGCGATGTGCTTGCGCCCTGCGCATTGGAAGGTGTTATTCATCGCGAGAATGCCCACCAGGTGCGCGCCAAGATCATTGTTGAAGGCGCCAACGGTCCCACAACCCGAGACGCAGACGAAATCCTGCATAAAAATGGCGTAATGGTCGTTCCTGATATTTTAGCCAATGGCGGCGGCGTGGTTGTCAGCTACTTCGAGTGGGTTCAAGACATTTCTTGGCTGTTTTGGAGCGAAGATGAAGTGCGCAACAAGTTGCGCGAGATCTCGTTTAAAGCTTTCGACAAAGTATGGCTGTTATCAGAAAAGCATGCTGTCAACTTGCGCACTAGCGCTATGGCTGCATCCCTGCAACGGCTTGAACGAGCGATGAAATTGAGGGGCCAGGCCTGGTGACGGGGATGAAGCCTTGGTTATGGCTTTCATCCTCGCTCGCACATAAGTTGTCTCCTTTCGCCTTAAAGGGGCTTGGTTGGGTTTCACCTGGCCAGCCTGAAATTTGGCGACCGTTCGATTGGAAAGGGCTACATTTTCCAAACCGATTAGGAGTTGCAGGTGGCGTCGATAAGGACGCCGTTAACGTGAACTCGTTTTGGAGCTTTGGGGCCGGCTTTGTCGAGGTAGGGACAATCACTCCCTTGCCACAGCCGGGCAACACTCCGCCTGTAGTTGGTCGCAACATTGCTCATGCAGCTCTTTGGAATCGGTTGGGTTTCCCGTCTCAAGGTGTTGAGCGAGTTAAAGCCAGATTATTAAATATACCCAGACCTTTTGCGACGCCGATTTTTGCTAACATTGGAAAAAATGCCTCTACCCCTTTGGAGAGTGCGGCCAAAGATTACCTTCACCTTTTACAAGAATTGCGCGGCGTGGTTGACGGATTTGTGATCAATATTTCAAGTCCAAACACCAAAGGGTTACGTGATCTCTTGCAACCCGAAAAACTCAAAGATTTTCTTGCGCCAATCACCACTGCTCGACCGACTGGTGAAGCTCCAATTCTTCTTAAGCTCTCTCCGGATATGCTTGATGACGAACTCGGCCGTGTTCTTGAAATTTCTTTTAATCTTGGCATTGATGGCTGGGTCCTGACCAACACTTCTCAGGGACTTCGCGACGGTTTAAATTTCCCCAATGAAGGCGGAGTTTCGGGACGACCTCTTGCTTCACGTTCAAAAGAGGTCCTGGTGAGAGCATTGCAACACCTGGGAGATAACCGCCGCGGCAAGCTGATTGTTTCTGTCGGCGGCGTCATGAGCCCAGAGGATGTTGTAGAACGGCTCAATTTAGGCGCAGATCTTGTACAGGTTTACTCTGCCCTGATTTTTGAAGGTCCATTTTTTTTTCGTAAGGTGGCCGAGTGGCAGCGACAAACAGCGAAACCTTAAAAAAGCGTGGAAATTGGGTTCCAGTTGTTGCTGCTCTTATGAAACGGCAAGGCCGAGTTTTGGTTGGACAACGACCGCAAGGGGGGTCATTGCCGGGAACCTGGGAGTTTCCAGGTGGTAAGATAGAACTTGGTGAAAACCCAGAAGGAGCACTCAAAAGAGAACTCAAGGAAGAGCTTGGCGTAGAGGCTGAAATTGGGCCTCTAAAGTTCGTTGATACACACACGTACGGTAAGGTCGGCATATTGTTTTTATTTTTCGAAGTGAAATATTGGACAGGACAGATCAAGACTCAGCAGCATCTTGACTTACGCTGGGTCACACCAAAGGAGCTGGCTGGACTCACTTTACCCGAAGCGAACACCAAGTTCCTGAAGCGGATATTGGAAGTTCTATAATGGCCCGAATTGCAGTACTGACGGATCGCAGCCCCAACGACTTTGATTGGAAAGGGGCCTTTATATGGAAACTGATTCTTTCTCTATCCGAAAGTCAGCACCAAGTGCTGGTACTGACTCCGCAAGAAATCGAAAATTTGTCGATCACCCATTCACGTCTCACAATTGCGAGGCCCGCGATCCACTGGCGCGCCGACAAGTTGCCTCAGTATGCACAAGCCTTGCTACAGTTTCGCCCAGACATCATACATACTTTTGCTCTTAAACCCGAAAGGTCATGGAGCCAGCTCACGCTCTGGCCCTACCTAAATGCAGCCATGACTGCATTTCCCCACATCCGACGTTACTCAACTCTTTTTGATAGCGAGGATATTGATGCGAAATACTCAAATTGGATTTGGCATCAAGGTTCGCATGCACTCACTGTTTTTACTCCCACCTTCCAGGCGCAGGCCCGTCAAATTTATCAGGGGCAAATTGAAATTTCTCCCCTTGAGTTTGAAGTCCCTGACGAAGTTCATACCACTGTAGAAGAAGATGTTTGGCTCATTCCCGCACCCGTGAGTGAATGGAATATGCCACAAACGGACTTGCAAATTTTGACCCAAGCGTTGGAGCTTGAGCCCGAGCGAAGAGTTAAAATTATAGGCGGCTGGGGAGACAGCTTGGCCAGTGAGAAGCGCCAGGGTTGGAAAACATTAGTCACGGTAGCTGGGCAAGTTTCTATGGGGGATCCCCTCAACTTATCTGATTTTGTCCACGCAGCCTCAGGTGTACGTGCATTTTGGATGAACAGTCTGCCCATCAATTCCTGGCGTTCACTCTTGGCCCAAGAAGTGGCCAAACGTCTAGACAAGGAATTGATTGGAGTCGCGCCAGTCGGTCTTCCTGGATCCACCTCCAATTTCATATCGCGCCTGTACTCACAGAGGGCATAGACCATAAAGCAAGACCCTGTTAAACTGGTCGGCACATGTCTCAATCGCAAGAGCCGCTGAATATTTGTATTGTATCTGAGAAATTCCCTCTGACCAACCCTTCGGGCGAAGTCAGCTTTCTATGGCCGATTGCGCGCGGCCTAGTCAAACGCGGACATAAGGTCACGGTGATCTCTTGGCGCAACAAAAATCGATTGGCCTTTGTAGAGCGTGATGGTGTACGCGCTTTCTTTTTGGGCGAGGGATCACTCGCAACAGTTCAGGCGTTTCCCGAAATGGTGCTGAACAAGTTTCGACAATTGCATGCTCAAGACCAGTTCCATCTTTTACATAGTCTGGACGATTCTGGCTTCGAAGTCGGTCGGCGACGTAGTGAGCTCGGAGTGGCCGTCGTTTACGACGTGGATGCTACCCAGATGTCACAAGTTTACTCGATTTTGGGTATGGGTCAGGAAACTCTGGGGAGTTTACTCACCACCAGCTTTAACGTGGCTTGGACGTTTGTAAAAACCTATTTCAAACATGACCGTAAGCTACTTCGTTCGGCTGATGCCATTTTCGTGCATAGCCCACAACAGAGGCTAATTTTAGAGCGGTACTATGTTTACCCAGACCAGCGCATTTTTCTTGTGCCCTTCGGCGTGGAGGTTGAGGACCTCTCTCCGCGCGAAAAGTCAGAAGAACTAATGAAAAAATTGGGCCTTCCTTTAAATGCCCAGATCGTAGTCACATCCACTGACATGAGTGAATTCGGAGAAGTTCGTAACCTACTTCTCGCATTTGAACGCCTCGCCATTAAAAAATCCACGGCCCGCCTACTGATCGTCGGTCATGGTCCCTTGAAAAACGAAATAGAATATGAAGTCCTGCGATTAGCTCTTGGTTCGCGGGTCGTGTTTGTGGGCGATATCCCCGCCTGGCAAATCACAGAATATATTGCGCTGGCTGATGTCTTTGTGAATTTGAGCGCCCGCTCGAGCGGGGTTGAGCACAGCCTTTTACAAGCCATGGCACAAAAAAAGGCCATTATTGGCTCGGAGGTGAGTCCGCTTGCCAATGTGGTGGAAGATGGAGTCGATGGTTTTTTAATCCGCCCGGCGGACACTTATACTTTGTCTGAATTACTCTTACAGGTTTTCAATGGGCAGATTCAACTCAACGAGATGGGCGAGCACGCGCGCAAGAAGGTTTTAAATTTATTTGATGCAGAAAAAATGATGGCGCAAACCCTAGCCGCCTATACACAGGCCAGACGTCGGTTTGTCACGGCGCGCGACAGATTCTTTTCTCTGGCGAGGCCCACTGGTTATCAATAGAATAAACCTAATTTCAATAACTTGAGATAGGTGAAGACGTTCAATGACCAAGGCAGACTTAATCAATCTCATCTCAGAAAAAGCCAATATAACCCGAGTGAAGGCCGAGACGGTGGTGAACACAATTTTTGATTCTATGGTCGAGGCGCTGATGCGCAATGACCGTATCGAAATTCGTGGATTCGGCTCCTTTGTAAACCGCGACTACGGCGCCTATAAGGGCAGAAATCCTCGCACCGGCGAAATCATCAATGTTGACGAAAAGAAACTGCCCTTTTTCAAAGTCGGTAAAGAGCTCAAAGAGCAGATCAATGAAGGCGACTCAGCCGCCGAATAGGTCGGCCGCTGAAAACAATCTCAGTTCATCGATATTTTGCACTTTAGAGCAGGCCATATAAAGGCGCTCCAGACCAAGCGCTATGCCGCCTGCCGGAGGCATTCCTTTTTGCATTGCTCGAATCAAGTCCGGGTCAGATGGAACCGCTGATGAGCCCAATCTCTTACGTTCCTCGCTTTCACTTTGCCAACGCCGCTCTTGCTCATCTGGTTCGTTGACTTCATTAAAAGCATTCGCAATTTCCAACCCACGCCAATAAAACTCAAAACGATCAGCCCAACCAAAAGAATCCAGCTTAGCAAGCGCTGCTTGAGAGGGTGGAAACCCGCGAACAATTGTCGGGCCAAGAGCTTGCAAGCGTGGTTCAATCCGATCAATGACAATGCGATGAAAAAGATCATTGAAGCTGTCGGTTTCAGAGAAATGCACATCGATATCCCGGCATAAGCGCTGCAAGTCTTGGGCGCCGGTCTGGGGAGTCAAATCAAATCCCAGTATCTCGCCAAAAAGCGTGGCAAAATCAGTGTTAACAATCCGAATTTGGTTCTCTGTCGCCCAACCGTCTGCAGCCAAGGCAGAGAGTAAATCGCGTAAGTCTTGCTCGATTAATTTAAGATCGGCAAAGCCTCTATACCATTCGAGCATGGCAAATTCCACGTCATGATGGCTTGAAAATTCGCCGTTACGAAAACAGGTTTTAATTTCAAAAATATCAGTCCATCCCAGAGTCATCGCCTTTTTAAGGTGTATCTCCGGGCTCGTCGGCAAAAATACTTTTGTTCTCTTGCGGCCATAAGCTAGCTCACAACTCAACGGCTCAAGAGTCGGTTCAAGGCCAGGACATTTAACCAAGTACGGAGTACGAATCGCATTGAATCCACGTTCAATAAAATGATCATAAACGCGAGCAACGAAAGCACTAAATCGGCTAACGTGCGGTTTGGGCTTTGGCTCATAAGCTCTTCGCGAGCGCACCTCTAAGCGCGTGCCACCGACAAAAGCGCTCAGTTCATTGTGGCGTATAACGCTGACAATAATCCAATCACCATTTTGAAAATCCTGAAAGAGCTCAGGCTCTCCCATCAAATCTACACTTCCCTCAGCATCTTTAAGAAAATGTAGATCACCAATCCGGGTGTATTCTCCACCCAGTTCAAAGGGCGGATTGGGTTTGAGGTGACGAAATCGGCTCAGTGAGTAAAGCATATTGACGCATCCTACCAGAGAGGTGGGTGATTGATAATTTTAAAACCAAAGAATATCGCATCCGCTTAAAAAGTCATGCGCCAGACTCGGCAAGTTCGTCTGCATTTGACATGACTTGACTTCATTACAATACCGCACGCAAATAGATTCAACCTCGCGAAAGGATAATTCGATGAACACTCAGGTGAATTGGCAAAAGATTCGCAGCGAATTTCAACGACTGACTGATGTAGAGGAGCTTAAGTCTGAAGTTCAGCGCATCCGTTCGGAGCTGAGCAAATTCGATTTTCACACAGTTCTGAGTCCAGCCGCAAAAACCAAAGTCAAAGCTTTCGAAAAGCGCTATGCCGAAATCATGCGCAACATCCATCAGGCACAGCGCCAAGTGGATCGCGAAGTCAACCGCATCATGCGCCAAATTAAGGGCCATCGAAATGATGTCAGCAAACTGATGAGTGAGCAGAAAAGCAAGCTCGAAGGTCTGTCCAAAGATTTCCGTAAACGGTTTACCGCCAAGAAAAGTGCCGCCGCCACAAAAACTGCGCGCACGGCTGGAGCCAAAAAGACGATCAAGAAGTCTACCAGCGCGAAAAAACGTCGCAAATAGAGAAGACTTTGGATTTTGAGTTAGAAACGAAAACCAAAGGGCTTCCGCGGAGCGGAAGCCCTGATTTTTATGCAGGATCTGCCATGAAACTCGATCAAGAAAATTCTTTTGTTCACCGTCACATTGGCCCAGACGCTGAGTCTCGGGCCGCAATGTTGCAAGCTTTAGGGCAACCATCTCTGCACGAACTGATCGACAAGGCCGTGCCTGCGATGATTCGTTCCAATAAAGATCTAGATCTTCCTAAGGGTTTACCAGAACAAAAGCTTCTAGAAACAGCCTGGAATATTGCTAGTAAAAACCAAATTTTCAGATCCTATATTGGACAGGGTTACTACGATTGCGTCACTCCTCCCGTGATCCTGCGCAACGTCCTTGAAAACCCAGGCTGGTACACATCATACACCCCGTACCAGGCCGAACTGTCGCAAGGGCGCATGGAAGCCTTGTTGAATTTCCAAACTATGATCATCGATATGACTGGGCTGCCGATTGCCAATGCCTCTTTGTTAGATGAAGGCACAGCAGCCGCCGAAGCTATGCATCTTTGTCTGGCGGCCTGCAAATCAAAAACTGCTCGCCGGATTTTTGTTAGCCAAGATGTGTTCACACAAACTCTTGATGTCATTCGCACACGCGCTTTACCACTCGATATTGAAGTCGTGGTCGGCGACGAAACCGCCGTACAACTGGACA
Source organism: Bdellovibrionales bacterium (assembly GCA_038144835.1). Taxonomy (GTDB): domain Bacteria; phylum Bdellovibrionota; class Bdellovibrionia; order Bdellovibrionales; family UBA1609; genus JALHOQ01. Next base: position 2,078 of record JAYQON010000021.1, on the reverse strand, counting down.
ATTCCTACTTTGCTGCCTTAGTGCAGTACCCCAATGCTCGCGGCGAAGTGAAAGACCTCTCCGCTTTTTTAAGTGAGTGTCGTAAAAATCAAGTGTTGAGCATTGTCGCTACAGATCTTTTGGCTCTTTGCTTACTTAAGTCACCGGGAGAGCTCGGTGCCGACGTTTGTATCGGCAGTTCGCAGCGTTTCGGCGTACCTTTTGGGTTTGGCGGGCCGCACGCTGCGTTTTTGTCGACTCGAGAAGAATTTAAACGCCTTGTTCCCGGACGCATCATTGGCGTATCCGTGGACAGTGATGGCAATAGGGCCATGCGGCTGGCACTCCAGACACGTGAGCAACATATACGGCGTGAGAAAGCCACTAGCAACATCTGTACTGCGCAGGTGCTATTGGCGGTGATGGCTTCTATGTACGCCGTTTATCATGGACCCAAGGGCTTGCGTGAGATCGCGGAGCGCGTGCACACATTGACTCGCTGGACTTTTGAGAGCCTAAAAAAGCTTGGCTTTCAAATGACTAATTCTAATTATTTTGACACCCTGATGGTGAAGGTCAGTCCCGACCTAAAAAAGCAAATTGTTGAGCGAGCTCTGGCGGCTCGGATCAATCTGTGGGAGCGCAGTGAAGGGCTGCTCGGGATTTCTCTCGATGAAACCACGCGACGCGAAGATGTGGAATCTCTACTCAGAGTTTTTGCAGGACCAGGCGCGAATCTACAAAATTCTGAAGAACCCCAGCGCGAAAGCTGTGCCATTCCTTCTGCCCTCATGCGAACGTCACCCTACTTAAACCACCCGACGTTCAATCGCTTTCAGTCAGAAACAGAAATGTTACGTTACCTATATCGTTTGCAGGCAAAAGATTTGTCGCTGACTCATTCTATGATTCCTCTAGGCTCCTGCACCATGAAGCTCAACGCGACGAGTGAAATGGTTCCTGTAACCTGGCCCGAGTTCAATCGAATTCATCCTTTTGCTCCTCTCGAACAAGCGCAAGGCTACCTGGAATTGATCCACCAATTGGAACGCTGGCTTGCTGAGATAACTGGTTTTGCGGCAGTGAGCGTTCAACCTAATGCAGGTTCTCAGGGAGAATACGCGGGTCTTTTGGCCATCCGCGAATATCTTAGACACAAAGGTCAATCTCAACGCAACATCTGCCTCATACCCTCAAGCGCGCATGGTACCAACCCTGCCAGCGCAGTGATGGCTGGATTTAAAGTTGTAGTGGTCGCTTGCGATGACAAAGGCAATGTGGACACGACTGACCTACGCAACAAAGTCGAAATACATAAAGACCAATTGGCAGCGCTGATGGTTACCTACCCATCGACTCACGGAGTGTTTGAGGAAGGAATCATTGAAATATGTAAGATCGTCCACCAAGCCGGTGGCCAAGTGTACATGGATGGAGCCAATATGAATGCCCTCGTAGGCATCTGCCAACCCGGCAAGATTGGAGTCGATGTCAGTCATCTTAACTTGCATAAAACATTTTGCATTCCACATGGAGGCGGAGGACCGGGAGTTGGACCAATTGGCGTGGCTGAACATCTTAAACCTTTTTTGCCTAAGCACTCACTGGTGAAAGAAGCTGGGCCTATCACTGGAATTTCGGCCACCACGAGCGCCCCCTGGGGTAGCGCCGGTATTCTGCCGATTTCATGGGCGTATATCGCTATGATGGGGCGAGATGGGCTAAAATTGGCGACTGAGACGGCGATACTGAATGCAAACTACATAGCTAAACGCCTGTCTCCACATTTTCCAGTGCTTTTTACCGGCAAGAACGGATTCGTGGCGCACGAGTGCATTATCGATGTACGACCGTTTAAAGAAAGTGCGGGCATTACAGTGGATGATATTGCCAAACGACTAATGGACTATGGATTTCATTCACCAACTATGTCCTGGCCAGTTGCTGGGACTCTCATGATTGAACCAACGGAAAGCGAAAGCAAAGAAGAGCTTGATCGTTTTGTCGAAGCTATGATCCAGATTCGCGAGGAAATCAGAGAAATTGAGCTCAACAAGGCAGACCGAGAAAACAACGTCCTTCGTAAAGCTCCACATTCC
>JAYQON010000020.1:0-32616 GCA_038144835.1 Bdellovibrionales bacterium | reverse complement strand
CATCGCGAACGATCTTCGGACGATTGGGACTTAAGGGTGAGCATCTCGGGCATTGGGGCAGCATGCTTTTAAAAAAAGCAATACCTAAGCCAGTTTACGCTTTAGAGCGGGACCAACGAGCGCCAGCGAGGTGGGCCAGTTATTGATGTTTTTATTCCAGAAAAAAAGTTTCTTTAAATCCCATGAGATAAAACTGGTTAAGCAAGATGTGCGCGGCGGTGCTAAGCTTACGTAAGTCTTCCTCATTAAGATGCTGTAGAGCAAGTTTGGGTTTAGTTTCCGGAAAAAGTCCTGCAAGGACGTGTTTAAGTGCGGAATGCACCACCTCTTGATCCTTAAGCGCATTGGTTAGTGCTTGTTTTAGGCTTGCAGGTAGGTCCTCCTGAAAAAGAAAACGGCCCAAGAGCAAAGATTCGCTCTTTTGTCTTTGGAGGAGCTCCCAGTAAAAGCTCAAAAGGCGATCCTGCGAGTCTCTGCGTTGAGTTTGCATTTCAATTTTTAGGTCGGCAATTGCAATAGTTTTTGGTGTTTGCTTCAGTAAAGTTTCTTGCGATACGGCCATCAGCTTTTGATTGTTGATCGAATCGATAAGAGTGAGTATGGCTTCAGCATTTTGATAGCGTAATAATGCGTCGTATATTTGCTCAATTAAAGCGGTAGCTGCATCATTTCGCACGTTTTGTCGCCAAGCGAGTGAACGTTTAAACTCATGAATTTGATAGTCGAGATTCCACGGCTGAGAGCTGCGTTTGAAATATCTAGAAATTCTTTTTAGTTCACTGGTATTTACATGTAGGCGCTGATTTGCAGTTTGGATGCGTATACGTCTGAACCCGTCCGTAACGGGCGCCTTATATTCGTGGGGGATAAAAATAGCTACAAACCCACCTACCAGACCTCCGCCAAATCCAAATAACAGACCCATAAGGTTTCCAGCCCCTGGGGCGAGACTGCCGGCGGCCACACCAAAGGTGACCATTGAGGTAATAAGGGTAACAAATTCACCCGTGGCAATATTGAGGCGCCAGGTATTGTAGAGCCAGTTCTTGGTTACTTCTGGATTGGCAAATAACAAAATTTGGTAAACTTGCGATAAAATATTTTGAAAAATACGCCTGTCTTGATCATTGGCCTTACCTGCGAGGATATCCATAAAGCGCAATTTTTTTGCGATGGGAATTTGCTCCTCAGGTAGTTGTAGAATAGCGTCATGCCAGAGTCTTGCTCCTGCCTCCCAGCCTAGAAAGGTCACGAACGATGCCGCTCCATGGGTGAGCAGTTGCGATAAGAACCGATGGGTAACTCGTTCCCGGATGAGCTGGTTGAGTAAATGCAGAGGTTGAGTCATAGCAGTGCCGACCACGCTGGCGCCGGCCATTGACGCAAATAAAGAAAAATCATTGATCATGTGATCGCCCACATTGGCTAGCAATTCGAGCTTTGGCGTGGGGTTTGATTCTAGCGAGCTAATTTTTTCTTGCTGGCGAACGGCCTCGACGCCAGCAAGAATCCAAAGCAGCATAAAAGTTTGGCCACTATGCGCTGCCCACTGGGCGGGGGCAAGAGCAACTGCTCGCGCCCCTTCACGTATTCTACGTTGTATGCTTCTCTGATCAGATTTTAGATAAGGGTTATTTGTACGTTTGGTGAGTGCACGCTCGACACTTTTGAAAAAACGGTTTGTGTGTTCATTTGTTAGCGGTTGGCCGAGTTGTCCCTGTGCTAACACCGGGCGTGAATGTGTCAGTGCCAGCGCAAGGATGCAACAAAGAAAATAGGTGCATTTTTCAGTGAGTCTCATTTCTTGACCGTACTACGAACGGCTCGCTCTACCGCATGGCTGCCATCGCGCGGATCAATAGGTCGTCCAATTTCACCAGATTGACGTCCTGCCTTTGTGCTCACTGAGCTTAAGGTTTTAAAAACCACTTGGCGAGTATCCAAAACACTACCGTTGAGTTCGGCAACGAGTGCTCCGCCCTTTTGGTCAGCGTCAACTTTGAAATCAACATTCAAAACAGTGCCACGCTCAAATCCATATTTAGCCTTGATGTCGGTTAAAAGATCGCTAATTAGGTCGGTGCGTTTCGTCTCGATCGGCCGCACCCCAAAGTCGGGATCGAAAGCCGCTTTGGCGAGAGCCTCGGCCACACGGTCTGAGAAATTTATTGTCACTTTATGTTCATTGAAGATGTATGCGCGTTGATCTACGAGTTTTGTTCGGGCAATATGAACTGCTTTCTCGAGATCGATCGCATTGTGGATCACGCGCACATGAAAACGGTTGCGCAATTCGGGGGGGACCCCTTTAAGCTCCATGGCTCTATCAAGAACTCGCTCATCGACTTCTCGCGGACTTAAATTTTCTAAAGACCCGCGTTCCATCTGAAAGCGATCCTCTATTTCACTTTGCGTCCAGACATTTTTGTACACGGAGTACTCGGCGGTAAAATTGGCTGAAGCCACAATTAAAGTGTTACGGAGATCGATTGTGCGGCCCATAGGGTCTTTGACTTCCCCATCCGAAAACGCTTGTAAGAGCATCATCCAGATTTCGCGTGGGGTTTTGTCAAACTCATCAAAGTTTAAAACAGAAAAAGGTTGTCTGCGCACTTGGTCTAATTCGCCGCCGCGCTCAGAGTCTTTGATTCCCGGATCAGAGCCAAGTAGGCGAGACCCGCTTTGCCAACTGTATTGATTCAAAGCAATGTTGATTAAGCGGCGACTGTCTCCAAAAAGACCCTGAGCCAGGCCCTTGGCCATTTCCGTTTTACCCGTACCAGTGGGGCCATCCAAAAGGATCACTCCAGTAGGTCCGGTGATGGGTTCCACGTTGCCCTGGCGTATTTTGAGGCGGCGGACAATCTCACTGGCGACGTGATTCTGACCAAGAACTCGCTGATTGAGTGTCTTTTCAAGTCGCTCGAGCTTTTTTATATCGTCGTCAGCCAGAAGCGAAGATGGAATGCCAGTTTCTTGGGCGACAAAGTTGGCAATATGCTTTTCTGTGATGACTCCATTTTCCGAGGGCCTAATTCCAATTTCCCGCAATTGTTGTTCAACGGTTGGAATAGCCCAATAGGTTAACTCAGCAATGCGCTGAAGCTTTCCCTGACGATTGGCCTCTATGAGTTCTTGTTTTAACCTACGCAGGTCTTCACTGAGCTTGCTTTCAATTCCCTGGCCTGCGTGTTTTTTTAACTCATCTCCGATAAACGAGATTTCATTGCGCAGGTCTTCAGCGCGCTTTTTGAGTTCGTAATTTTCGGAATCGCGACTTAAATCGGATGAAATAGATCTTAGTTCAAGTTCAAGGATTTCCTTGCGGTCCTCTAAAGCCAATTGGTCAAAGCTGCCATATTTGCGTTCCAGGACATCGCGAGCCATCGCCCTATCGGCTATATCCAGGGCTTTTCTGAGAATGGGCTCGTGGGCATAATATCTAATCGCCAAGCGTGCCGTCATTGCTAACGCGGCATCAGATATTTTCAGTCCGTGCTGTTTTTCAAACCGGTCCTTGTTCGCTCGTAAAACTGAAAGCGTCTTGGCCTCATCTGGCTTGGGCAGACGCACAACGATCCCGCGTGAACCAAGAGCCCGATCTCTCTCTACTTGATCACGATATTCTTCATCTGTGGTGGCACCTATAAATGAAATTTCTCCGCGTCCCATGGGCGGTTTAAAGACTTTCTCAAAATCTGGAACCCGCATCACTTGATGAAATTCGTCAATGAACAATATTCGCTTGTGATTTTGTTGAAATGCCTCGAGCAGAGCTTGCAGTCGGTCTTCAAGCATACCGCGATAACCAGTTCCAGCCTCAAGAGCGTTTAGGTCAAGGCGAAACATTTCAATTCCGTCTGTAAGTTGTCCAGCCGCATATTCAACCATCGCGGACTTTCCAGCTCCTGGCTCGCCGAGAATATAGGTATTTTTATTTCCAACCTTATTCAAAGCCTCCAGAATGCGACGTATTTGCACACGTTCTCCGACAAAAGGCTCAAGTTTACCCTCGCGCGCCAATTGTGTGACATTGGTCGTGAAGCGTTTGAGAGCGTCTTCTGGTGTTGGACGAGATTCAATGGAGATTTCATTTTTGTCACGATCTACACCTTGAGCGTTTGCATAAGACACGAGTGACGCCAGCAAAAGCATCGTGGCCAAGGAGGAATGAGACAGAAGCTGCGCTACGCTACGAAATAGTGTGACGATGGACATGATTTACCTCTAGCGATCGAAAATGCATTGAGTGTGCCTTTAGGTATCTCAGGTAAGGCATTGAACACAAACAATAATTATTAATAAATGCTATAATTGGTGCCATAAATTGGCACATATTAGACCCTCCTTCGGTCGCAAAAAAGTGAGATGAGTCGGTAAAAAAAAATGAGAGAATAAAAATTTCGATCAGCTACTTGAGTGCTACTGGGTAATGAAAAAATATTAGTCGGTGTAAAAAAGATTGAGCCCCATATTGCATACAGAGGATTTAAATAGGTCAACAAGTTGCAGCTTGGGAGAGAAGGGGTTTGGGTTGGGATTTTGGTAGGTAGGGCGAGTGTCTTGGTGTGAGGCACACGAGAGGGGGGATCCAGTAATGAAACAAGTCAATATTAGAAAAGTGAGTTTAGCTGTATTCGTTTCTGCTCTGCTACCCGTAGCGTTTAATCAATGTGGTGAGGTCAGCTTTAGTCAGCCGCCCCTTGGTGATAATCAAACTCAAGGAAGCATCACAGACACCCCCTTAGGTACAAAAATTTTTCAAATAAATCATGTTTTTTCAAGCTCAAAGACTAAACCAGTAGATGTGATTTGGGTCGTGGACAATTCCGGCTCGATGTCGACAGAATCCAGTCATGTCAAAGCCAATATTGTAAGCTTTGCGCAGAAAATTTCGAATGCGGCGGATATGACCCTTTCCTTAATAAGCGCCACATCGGGAGCCAATTCTGTCGATTACCCGGCGATCAATGTGCCCAACTTAAAAATTAACAAGTTGGTAGGTAGTACAGATGGCTTGGAGCTTTTAAGTGCTGCACTCTGTTCGCCTGACAGCCCCTATGAGACTTGCGCTCAATTTAGAAGCGACACCACCATTTTTGGCCGTCTACGCACTTTCTTGCGTCCAGAGGCTCGCAAAGTGGTGGTTATGGTGACTGATGATGAATCGAGATTGGAGCCTTCGACCTTTTTACAGATTTTTGCGAATGCCTTTAAGACGGAGGATTTAACCGTGTTTGGTTGGATTGGGTTGAGTCGAGTGCAAAGTCCTTGTCAAGCCAGAGAAGGCGTAAGGTATAAAGAGCTTGCCCAGAGTACCGGAGGAAGGGTTTTTAACGTTTGCGATCAAGATTGGAGTGCCAACTTTGATGCTTTAGCTTCAAACATTGTCACCCTGACCAGCCCGACTGTTCCTTTGCCATTTGAAATTTTGACGGCGGAAATTTTGAGTGTCACGGTAAATGGCCAAGTCGTTTCGCCGAACTCATATATGTTGAGTGCTTCTGGTATTAATTTTGATCCGTCAATCTTTGGTGGCTTGGGTACGGGGGTCATTGGTATCGAATTCAGGTAATTGATGAGGATGCTAATTGCCAATTGACGCCCATCTTGAAAAAAGAAATAAAAATTGTGTTGTCGTGTAGGGCGAGAAATGTCACGCCAACCTCTAGTTGTAGATTAAACGTCTTCTCGCTTAGGTAAGCCAATTGCAAGCTTGTCTATTGGCGACCCCATCATCGCTGTAGAGTAAAGCTAAAGGCTTTCAGGAGCGCGAACAATGAGCATTCGACGATTTTATAAACAGTTGACCTTTGCCGTCATTTTTGTAAGTCCTGCGTGGGCCCAACAACAGTCCATCAGTCAGTTGGTTCCAGCCCAAGACGTGCAGGCTCTCATTGAGGAGGTCTCATCGGATGTGGCTAATCTTGGTCAAAATCTCAATTGCGACAGAGTCGTTAAAAGTTGGGTCGAAATAAGAAAGCTAAAACTCAAAATTAAGGATTCGGCCCCCTACAGGCGAGTCAAGTTGGATGCGACAAGATTATCGCCAGCCTGCACTTCCGTTGCTATTGGTGATGGCGAGATGGACCCTCTGGCCACAGAGCTGGTGCTGATCCCTCGAATTAAAAGAAGTCGCTATATGACTCCTGCAGAAAAACAAAGATGTATAAAACATTGGGCGGATCGTGTGGCCTTGATAAAATTTATTAGTTTTGAGGTCGATCCGGTGATCATAAAAATTGAACAGAAGTGCCAGTCGACAGGGAACTGGGAAACAAAAGTGTATCCGGCCGAGAGAGAGGATCAACCTGTCAACAAAGGTCGCTAGTTGTCACGCCCATTGTATTTTTGAAGACGAAAAATTTCCTCTTCCCAAAGAAGTGGAAGATCAGCTTTAAGTATATATATCGCTCCAGAGTCTCGTGAGAGCCTTTTCTTGAATTCGGAGAGGGATTCATCATAACCCAAAGCTTTGGCTAGGGCCTCTGGTGTAGCTACGTTGGGACCCACGGCTTCTTCCTTGGGGATTACGATTTCATAGGTCCCTGAAGACTCAAGCTTTCTATTGATCAGGATTTCGGTTCCCTTTTTGATGCGTAATCGCTGGCTCGGAAAACTATTTGCGTGAGATTCCGCAAAAATCTTCAAATTCAAAAGGGCTACTGCTGGGCTACCCTGACCAGTGGCATTACCGGGAATGCCCGGGCTATCACGGTCGGGGCGACAGTCACTCGATTTACTCATTCCTGCTGACGTCTTACAGCGACCAGACAACTGATCTCGTTTCCAATAATTGTAAACGAGGGCTCCATAGCCTAATGTTTTTTGCACTGCTTTAAAGGCATCGTAGCCAACGCCAGCACAGCCCCAAGTACTTGAGGTCCCGGGAGCACGACAAGCATGTAGCAGAATACCCCTGCCGGTACTGTTTTGGCCCTGTAGTCCGACCATTTTTAAACTGTTGTAGCTATCATAAATTCCTCCGCCGTTATTATGAACGGCGGTCAGGTGAAATCCAGGTGGGCTCAAATGGCTGCCATGATCACTGCATGCGACTTGCTCCCCCCCTTGGCCGTTGCCAAAGGCAACCATTGTTTTGCCAAGGCATGTGCCATTCAGATCATAAATATACATATAAGCAGGCCGAGTTGAGTAATCATTGATGGCTATTTTCTGACTTTCACCGCGTTGAGCGTAAGAGCATCCCGCGCGAAAGGCCTGTGCCTCTTTAAGTGCAGTTGTCGCTGAGGCCGGGGGTGTACCACATTTTTCCATGACCCCAGGGCCAAAGTATTCACCTCTCGAACCTGACGGGCCATTAAGATATTCTCCTGACGAACTCCATGGACTAGTTGTATTTCCTGGGTTGGCGGTTGAATTGCCTTCGGCTGGTCTGGTAGTGGGTGATGCTGTGGTGATGGGCTTAGGAGTTGAGTCGAGAACTTGGGGTACACCGGTAGGACTCACAATGCTTGCAGGGGCCGTTATTGAAGTCGGATTTCCTCGCGACGGCTCCTGATCAACATACTGAATTTTAAAATCTGAAGAACCACTGGTTTGTGCAATGGCTACGGTTACCACAAAGAGCAAATGAAATAGCGTCATCATACCAGTCTACAGGTGGTAAACCCATGTCTCAATTTAAGACTGTTAGGTGTTTCATTTTGAGAGGTATAGTTCATCTATTGATGGTCTGAGCTCTTGGCAACACCATTCAATCTGGATTTTGGTCGTAGATAATCCTTGCGAGCACCCATTCAGTGGGCAAACGCCCATAATGGGTATTTGCCTTTTTCTTTAAGTCTTCATTAGAATGTCAGGGGAATTGAATTTAACACAAAGGAAATTTTTAGATGAAAATGCGGCACCTGGTTCCTTTTTTAGTTCTTCTCCCTTGTTTTTTATCCTGCAAATCTGTCGACCAGGCTCCGAGCTCAAAGGCTGCATCTTGGCCTGGGCAAATGCAGGGTATGGCGGAAGATGTGAAAGAGCTACTTCCTTACCTTTATGATAAACAGGCTTATGGGAATCCAAATAATAAACAGATCATTCAGAAACGCTTGCAGGCACTCGGCGAGGCAGCCCACAAAGTCAATGCTCAAACCGGAAAGCCTTTCTTGGGTGATGAGTTGTTAATAGAGTATTCCTTGAATAATCTTAAAGACGACTTGCACCGCGCTAAGGTGAGTTTTGAAAATGGTCAACTGGAGTATTCCCGTTCTGTGGCTAAGGCGAGCATGGGTCATTGTTTTCGCTGCCACTCGGTTGGCACTCCAGGAGCTTCGGCGGCTTGGGATTTAGATACTGTTCAGAAGCTGAATCTAGCCCCCTTGGAAAAAGCGGATCTGTTGGTTGCGACACGTAAATTCGATCGGGCGTTAGAGTATATGGAAGGCACGCTCAACTCCCCTGAATTTCTCAAGGCTTATGCGTTTGATTTTGAGGCTCTGCTCAGACGTTACTTAGCGCTGATTATCCGAGTGGAAAATGCTCCGCAAAGAGCCATGGCAGAACTCGACAAAATTCTCGGGCGCGGTGATATTCCCCATTATATTGCCCAGCAAGCTCAAGGGTGGCGCCGATCTCTAAAAGTCTGGGTGGGTGAAAAGAAATATGCACCCAAAAATGCCGCTGATTTATTGGTTCAAGTTGAAAGGCGTTTTAAGCGTGCCGAAAGTATTCAGAGTTATGATAAAGACCACGCGGGTGATGTAGAGTATTTGCGGGCGACCTCCTTACTGCATCAGAATATGAAGTTGTTAAAGAAGCCAGAAGAGCAAGCTCGTGCACTCTTTTATTTGGGCAAGGCCTATGAGGTTTTGGATGAACTGGGTTCTTGGAACCTACACGAGAGCTATTATGAAGCTTGTATGTTTAAGTCACCCAAATCGGAAACTGCGAAAAGATGCTATTCCCGTTTGGAAGCAAGCCTGACTATGGGCTACTCCGGTAGCTCAGGCGTTCACCTGCCTCCATCAGAAAAGGAACGTTTGCGCCGATTAAAGCAGACGTTGCAATAGGATTTAGTGGTAGCGAAAGTTGTAGTAGGTTGAGCTATTACTTATTAAATCCGCGAAACCTCAGTGTTTCTTAATTAATCTTTTGAGATTTTATTGGGTAAAATGTGGTCTTAGGTATTGTAGGTGACTTGTAAGCAATGCATTAGCTTTTTTTTCATTTTGATTTCAGTAAAACCGAGCTCTAGGATTTGCTTACAAACAAAGCTCGTGCATCTAGATTTTAGGAGGATTGCACATGGTTAAGGTATTATTGGCATCTATTCTTGCGTTCGGAATGTCTGCTTTCGCGACTGAGGCCCATAAGGGTGCTGATGCTCACGAAGGCACAACCATGGAAATGGAGAGTGAGGCGGATCACTCTGCAGACACCCATGCAGATAAAAAGGCCGAGAAAAAAGCAGCTATGGCCAAGAAAGCAAAAAAGACTGCTAAGAAAGAGCACAAGAAAGAAGATGCTCATTCTCACTAATTAAAAAATATTTATTTAATAAATTGAAAAAGGGGGTCATTGGCCCCTTTTTTCTTGTCGTCAAATTATGAACAAAAAATCCAAGCTTACAAAAAAATATAAATATATTGGTTGGCGCGAATGGGTAGCCTTGCCCGATTTTGGTATTGATGCCATCAAAGCCAAAGTGGACACTGGGGCTCGCACAAGTGCGCTGCATGCGCTCAGTATACGTTATTCGCAAAAGGAAAAAGATGGCCAAGCATGGGTCTCTTTTTTGGTGCCCCTTTCCTCCGGTCATAGTGTTCGGGTCAAGGCCCCCTTAGTTGCGCGGAGAATGGTTAAAAGTTCCCTTGGCCATTCCACGCTGAGGCCAGTCATTCTTACGCGTGTTCAGGTGGGTGAAGATTCTTGGATGACCGAGGTGACTTTAGTTAACCGTGACCCGATGGGATTTAGAATGCTGCTTGGGCGTCTGGCTGTGCGGGGGCGCTTTTTGGTTCACCCCGGACGTGGCTTTATACAGTCCTCAGCGGAGAGGTTATGAAAATCGGAATCCTTTCTCAAAACGCCAATCTCTATTCTACCTCCCGGCTGGTGCAAGCGGGTGAATCTCGTGGTCACGAGATGCAGGTGATTGACCCTCTTCTTTGCTATATGGACATCACGTCGCACCGACCAACAGTTCATTATCGCAGCCGAAAGCTTGATGACTTTGATGCGATAATTCCTCGTATCGGAGCCAGCGTCACCTTTTACGCCACAGCCGTTTTGCGACAGTTCGAAATGATGGGCGTTTATTGTTTAAATGAATCGGTAGCCATTTCGCGCTCAAGAGACAAGCTGCGCGCCTTGCAAATTTTAGCGCGAAGGGGTGTGGGGATGCCAGTGACTGGTTTTGCCCACTCAACTAAAATGACTGATGATTTGATTAAACTCGTCGGTGGAGCCCCGTTAGTGATCAAGTTGCTCGAAGGCACTCAAGGTAAGGGTGTTGTTTTGGCTGAAACGCAGCAGGCCGCCCAATCGGTGATTGATGCCTTTCGCAATTTGGACGAGTATTTTTTGGTTCAGGAATTTATAAAAGAAGCTGACAGCTCTGATGTTCGGTGTTTTGTGGTGGGTGGGAAAGTGATCGCCGCGATGTTGCGCCAAGCAAAGCCAGGTGACTTTCGCTCAAATTTGCATCGTGGCGGCTCAGCCATGCCGATACGCTTGACTCCTGAGGAACGCAAGACTGCGCAGCGGGCAGCTACGGCGATGGGGCTCAATGTTTCTGGAGTAGATATTCTTCGCTCCAAACACGGCCCTCTGGTGATCGAGGTGAATTCGTCACCGGGTTTAGAAGGAATCGAAAAATCGACTGGTAAAGATGTTGCCTCCGCTATAATTGAATACATAGAGAAAAATGCCAGACGTAACCAAAATAAAACTAAGGGTAAAGGATGAAGCACGATTGGGATTCTTGCGAGAATGCTTTCAATAAATTTAAGGCTTCACCTCCCGCGCATTGGGCAAATTATTTGGGTTTTTATTCAAGTTGGCTAGGGGGTTTTTTTAGGGAACCTTGGGCGATGACCTTGCCGTTGGACGATCATGGATTTCATCGAGGAGATGGTGTTTTCGAAGCAGTGCGTATTCATGAGCGCGCTTATTTTGATTTGCACGCGCATTTGCATAGGCTTGAGAATTCCGCAGCGGCTATAGGTATGCAACTCCCTAAAACGCATGCAGAGATCGTGGAAATTTGTGTTCGTCTTGCGCGCCTATGTGACATTGATCAGGGCATTTTGCGTCTTTATGTGACGCGTGGGCCGGGGAGTTTCTCGCCGAGTCCGTATGAGGTCGTTGGGGCACAAATTTATGCGGCTATCACTCGTCTGCGCACTCCTGATCCAGAGATTTACGTTCAAGGGTGTAAGGCAATGATGAGTTCTGTGGTGGCTAAAGAGCAACGTTGGAGTCAAATCAAGTCTTGCAATTACCTGCAGAACGTCTTGATGAAAAAGGAATGCCATGAAAAAGGATTTGATTTGGCTATTAGTGTTGACGAGCAGGGTCGCGTGTGTGAGGGCGCCACAGAGAATTTGTTAATCATCACGGCTGAAAAGCGCCTCATCGTTCCCAGTTTTGATTATACCTTGCGTGGAACAACGGTTTCGGTGGTAATGAGCATTGCACAAAATTTTATCAAAGAAGGGCGCTTGCGCTCTGTGTAACTTGCAGATTTGAGTGTCTAAGACGTCTTTGCAGCGGAAGAAGTATCTTTTGTGGGGACTACGCTGGGGGTGTTGCCCGTAAGACAAGTAGGGGACCGGGTCATATCTAAGGGTTACCCGGGACCATTGACTGTCGAGCTCAATAATCTGCTAATGCATAAAATGGCGACAGACGCGCAACTGCGTTTTTCCTTTTAATTGCCTTTTTGATGATGGCAATTTAAAAACCTCGGTTCATTGCTTTGAGAATTGTTTGCGAAGGAGTTTTTATGAAACGGTTGCTTCAGTCGTGTCTCGCTGTATGTGCTTTGGTTATGCTGAATGGTTGCACCAAATGCTCTCAAGATCGTCCTGCCGAAATGCCAACTTCAACAAACGAAGCCCCTGCTCAGGCTATCGAAACACCCCCTACGTCGGAAGAATTGGGTAATGCAAATGCTCCTTTGGAGGAGGGTGGTGAAATGGAAATGCCGGCCGAGGGTGAGATGGAGTCACATGGAGAATCAGAATAATCTGGATGCACGCTAAGAATATAGTCTGTCTCTGAGCAGATAGCTTATTGCGTTAATGGGGAGCGAGAATTGACAGGGTGTCGAATCTCGCTCACTTTACGCAAGTCGTTTCTACAACAAAAATGTCTATCCCCTGAAAAGTTTGTCGAGGAGAAAACTAATGAGGAACGTGTTTCTTTGGCTGTTGATGCTGGCTAGCCCAGCCTGGGCGAGTGAAGCGGATCTAAAAATTCCCAATCTCGCATTAGATATGGACTTCTTTGGTTCGTCAGTGTCCGGTGCGTCTATTTTATACGGCGGTTTGGTCGTATGCGCACTAGGTATGCTATTCGGACTGATCGAGTTTGTACGGATTAAGAACCTGCCCGTACATCCAAAAATGCTAAGCATTTCCAATCTGATTTATGAAACTTGTAAGACTTACTTATTACAACAAGGTAAGTTTCTGATTGGCCTACAAGTGCTGATCGGTGGCGCAATGATTTATTACTTTTTTGGTTTGCGTCACATGGAGTTTGAAAACGTACTCCTTATTTTATTGTGGTCGATTCTGGGTATTTTGGGCTCCTACATGGTGGCCTGGTTTGGTATCCGTATTAACACGTACGCTAACTCGCGCACGGCTTTTGCTTCCATGCGTGGTGGTAACGGATGGGATATTATGGACATTCCCTTGCGAGCAGGAATGTCGATCGGTGTTTTACTGATCTGTACAGAACTGATCATGATGCTCGTCATTCTTTTATTCGTTCCCTCGCACCTTGCGGGTGCATGTTTTGTTGGTTTCGCTATTGGTGAGTCTTTGGGAGCTTCGGCTTTGCGAGTGGCTGGAGGTATTTTTACCAAGATTGCGGATATTGGCTCTGACCTCATGAAGATTGTCTTCAACATAAAGGAAGACGATGCTCGTAACCCAGGCGTTATTGCTGATTGTACTGGCGACAATGCTGGGGACTCAGTAGGACCAACCGCCGACGGTTTTGAAACCTACGGGGTTACTGGCGTTGCACTTATCTCCTTTATAGTTTTGGCTGTGGGGATGATGCCAGGAGCAGACGGTAAGCTCATGTTGAAACAGGGTGGCGAAGCTCTGCAGGCTCAGTTGATAGTGTGGATTTTTGCCATGCGTATCCTTATGGTTTTGACTTCAATTGCTTCTTACTGGTTGAACCGAATTGTAACAACCGCAATGTTTAAGTCGCGGCCAAAGTTTAACTTTGAAGCGCCCCTGACGAGCCTAGTTTGGTTGACTTCAATCATCTCAATGGTTGTGACCTTTGTTGTCTCCGACGCTTTGTTGGGAGGCATGGAAGGTGGTTTATGGTGGAAGCTTTCCATTATAATTTCCTGTGGAACCTTAGCTGGTGCTTTGATTCCTGAGTTCACCAAAGTCTTCACGAGCTCTCACTCACGTCACGTCGCTGAAATCGTGAACGCCTCGCGTGAAGGGGGAGCATCGCTCACAATTCTTTCTGGTCTGGTGGCTGGAAATTTCTCCGCTTTCTGGAAGGGGATTACAATTGTCGCGCTGATGTTTGTGTCCTATTACACGGCAAACTTGGGGCTGGATGCCTATATGGTCTATCCTGCGGTATTTGCCTTCGGTTTGTTGGCATTCGGGTTTCTGGGTATGGGTCCTGTGACCATTGCGGTTGACTCCTATGGCCCTGTGACTGACAACGCCCAGTCAGTTTTTGAACTCTCTCAGATCGAGCAAACTGATCCGGCAGAAGTTCAAAGAGCTTTTGGATTTCGCCCAGATTATGAAAAGGGTAAATTACTTCTGGAAGAAAATGATTCTGCCGGCAACACCTTTAAAGCCACAGCCAAGCCGGTTTTGGTTGGAACGGCTGTCATCGGTGCGACCACGATGATTTTTTCGATCATCCTGCTGCTCAATTTGAAATTGGATCTTTTGGATCCTCGCGTGGCTTTAGGGTTGATCACGGGTGGTGCGGTAATCTTCTGGTTTACCGGAGCTTCGATGCAAGCAGTGACTACCGGAGCCTATCGGGCCGTGGAGTACATTAAGAAGAATATCCGTCTTGACACTATGGAGGCAGCTTCGGTGGAGAAGTCCAAAGAAGTTGTTAAGATCTGCACTCAGTACGCTCAAGCCGGTATGCTTAACATTTTCGGTGTGCTTTTTTCGTTTACTCTGGCTTTTGCGTGCTTTGATCCGACGTTTTTTGCTAGCTATCTAGTGTCGATTGCGGTGTTCGGTTTGTTTCAAGCTATGTTCATGGCCAATGCTGGTGGAGCTTGGGATAACGCTAAGAAATACGTCGAGGTCGACATTCGTGAAAAGGGCACACAGCTTCATGCTGCGACTGTAGTCGGTGATACAGTTGGTGATCCCTTCAAAGACACTTCAAGTGTAGCGTTGAATCCGATCATTAAGTTTACCACTCTTTTTGGTCTCCTGGCTGTGGAGATTGCAGTAGAGGCGCAGGATGTGGCGGTTTGGATTGGTGGAGGCTTGTTCCTAGTTGGATTAGTCTTTGTGTACCGCTCGTTCTATTCGATGCGTATTAAGGTATCGTAAGAAACTACTCTAAGTCAGCGTTTGAAGTGACCCCCTTACAAGGACTTGTAAGGGGGTTTGTTTTTTGAATTTGCGGGTTTTGCCTCTATTTCAGGAATGTTGGCGTTTTTTTAACTCTTGCAAATGAGGCTTCTTTGAATGTGATCCCAGCTTATGGTGATGGGAGCAGTTCTTGGAACAGGTTTGCAAGTCCTTTTGAAGACAGTGTTTGCAGATGATAGCGTCAGTTCCGCATTGCATGCATTGGATTTGGTTGTTTCCAGGTTGGCCGCAATGGGGACACAACTTATAGTTTTTGCTAGGCTCAAGCTGTTGATCTACGGCTACGCGATAGTCAAAGACAAAGCATTCGCCTTCAAAGTCGCGATTAGGCATTTTCTCAATATAGTTGAGAATGCCTCCATCAAGTTGAAAAACATTTTTGTAACCTTGATCTTGAAGTTCAAGAATGGCTTTCTCGCATCGGATTCCCCCTGTGCAATAAATCAGGACTTTTTGATCCTTATTGATTCCAGATTTTTGCATTGCCTTGGGAAAATCTCTAAACTCTTTTATGCCAAAATCGATCGCGTTTTTAAATTTTCCAATCTCGACTTCGTAGTCGTTGCGCGTGTCTATGACTACGGTATCGGGTTCATTGAGAGCCGTATTCCACTCTTCGGGAGAGAGATGGTGATACTGGGTTTTATTGGGAGCCATTCCAGGTCGACCTAATGTCACTATCTCTGGTTTGATTTTAACTTTGAAGGCATGAAAGGGATGCTTGTCAGTCAGGGAGTTTTTAAAAAATAGATCTTGTTGTTGGAGAATCTTCTTAAGGAGATCGCCAAATCCGGCAATGGATTGAGCGTCACCAGAAACAGTCAAATTTAATCCTTCAACTCCCAGTAAAACCAACCCGCGCAGACCAGAGTTCAAGGCATAATCTTCGAGCTGTTTACGAATATCGGAAAGTTCTGTTTTTGGAAATGGCTTGAAACGATATGTGGTCATCACATGAACTTCTTGACCCATTTGCACTCCAATAGCGTCTTAGCGCTGGGTTTTGCTTTAGTAAAAGGGTGTATCCTACCGGATTTATAGGTAAATGCAAATATGGTAAGGTTATTTGAATATCAAATCTAAGATATTGAATTTCAATTTAATAATGCTGTACTATGACTTTAAGAGGGGGGAAGGTGTCGGAAAAGCGACGTCTCTCAAAAAGTCGAGGTAAAAGGCCTGAGTTGGCTTCGGAGGAGTTGCGCCAGCAGATTCTTGAAGTGGCGCGAAAGCATTTTGCTTTGCATGGCTTTTATGGTGCCAGCCTAAAGAGGATTGCTGCTGAAGCCAAGGTTTCAAGCTCCCTGGTTAATTATCATTTCACTGATAAAAATGGTTTGCTTGAAGCTGCAATGGAGCCCTTTGCGCGTGTACGCATGGAGGCTATTCAGCGCATTCTTAGCGAGCCTCGTAACTCGGAAGAGCTTCGGTTGCGTATTGAGCTTTTTGTTGAGGAAATGCTGGCCTCGGTGATTCAGGATGCCAACTTTCATGGCATTATTGAACGTGAGACAGCCTGCGGTAATCCTATCGTTTTGAGGATTTTTGAAAACACCTTGCTCCTGTCATTTCAATCGGTCGTTGGATTTTTCGATTCAGCTAAAAGTCGGGGTCTAATTCGAGAAGATTTGGATCCCTTAATAATTGCAGGCCTTTTGTTCACGGCCACCTGTGATGCCGCTCGCAAGGACTTTTTAGCTAAAACCTTTTTTAATGTTTCCTTTACGCAAGCTGAATGGCGCAAGAAGTTTGCCCATCATGTCGTGACACTTTTTCTTACGGGGGTCAGCAAGTGCAACTACTAACCGTTTTGGCGGCGGCCATTTTGTTTTCAATGAATGGGGTATCTCAGGAAATGACCACGCCCTCTCGCAAATCTGTGGAGACGCCGCTGCAAGAAAAGGCATTTCTTTCTCTGGAGGGTTATCTTGAACAAGTAAGGACATCGAGTGCTGATGCGCGAGCGGCCGCTGAGGCTGTTCGTGCGGCGGAACTAAAGCTGGGCGAGGCCGAAGCTCCGCTCAGTTCTGAGGGTTATATTGAATATCGTCTCTTAGATGACAAGAAGGAGACCAATTCGGGTTTTGCACCTAGTCGCACACAAAATGACTCTTGGAAAGTGGGCGTGCGCGACCAAACTACGTTCGGACTTAATAGCAACTTCTATTTTACCACCAACAGCATTTTATTATCCGGGATCTCCCCTTTGGTGCCAATTCAGAGAGAATATGAAACAGTCTCAGCTGTCGTTGAATTTCGTCAATCTCTCCTGCGCGATGCATTTGGAGTGGCCACCCGTGCGGATCTGGCGGCAAGAAAAAGTGCCAGTCGAATTGAGCTTCTGCGGCAAAAAATGAATTATAAAAATCTTATTTTAAAAGCAGAAAACACCTATTGGTCTTTGGTTTCTTATAATGAAATTGTGAAGTTACAGGAAGAAAATGTGGATAGAGCTCGCCGGTTGCGCGATCGAATGAGTCAGCAGGCGCGTTTGCGTTTGTATGATGATGTCGATGCCATGCAGGCAGAGGCCTCGTTGCAAAGCCGTGAGTTGGAGCTGCAGTCGTCTCTCGATGAACGTGCCAGTTTAGCGCGTCAATTCAATACCATGCGAGGGCGAGATACTGGCGTTGTTGAGTCTCTTTCTGAGTTGCCCGCCAAGGATATGCTCTTAAGCCAAGAAAAAAATCCTACTCAACGTATGTCCCGTGAAGATCTACGTATTGCGTTCGAACAGGCTGAGGTGTTGAGCTCTCAGGCACAAGGCTCCATTTCGCGTTTGTATCCTCAGCTTGATCTTCTGGCTGCAGTAGCCACTAACGGCTTGGATCGAAGTCTGGGTCGAGCTATCGAAGAAGTTCAAGATATGCGTAATCCTACTTGGACGATCGGAGTGATCTTTAGCCTACCTTTGGATTACAGATTGATAGGTGACATCAAAAGGTCTTACCGTGCGCAGAAACAGGCGGCTAATGAACAAAGATCATTTGCTCAATTTAATGAAGAGCGTGTTTGGGATGACCTTATAAAGCAAAAAAGAGAAGCGCAGGGACGCTTTCAACGTGCTTTGAGTCTCGAAAAGTTACAGACTGAGCTGGTTCGAAAGGAACGTCAAAGGCTCATGAATGGTCGTACAACCACCTTTCAGGCCATCACTTTTGAGCAGAATCTGGCTTTAGCGCAGATTGCTCGCGTGCGTGCTCAGTTGGTTCTGATGCAAATACACAATGTCGTAAAGACTTTTGAGGAGCAATTATGAATTTGCCTGCCTTATCAATAAAGCGTCCAGTTTTTGTAACTTGTTTGCTCGCTTTAATTTTGGTGCTCGGTATTTTCTCGTTTAAAAAGCTGCCGGTTGATCTTTTCCCGGATGTGACTTTTCCTGTTGTAACGGTGACCACGCCGTATCCTGGAGCAGGACCAAAAGAAATTGAAACGTTGGTGTCCAAACCTCTAGAAGAGGAATTGGGCACAATTTCTGGGGTAAAAACGATACGCTCGAGCAATCGTGAAGGTATTTCGATCGTGGTTGCCGAATTTACCTTAGAGACTGATGTGAAGTATGCCGAGCAACAGGTCCGCGACAAGGTTTCTAATGCCCGCCGCAAACTTCCTGATGATGTTGATGAATCTACAATACGTAGAATCGATCCATCCGATCAGCCGATCATGATGATCACCTTAAAGGCAAAGATGGGTGAGGCTGAGCTTTTTGATTTGGCGAATGAGATCGTGCGCCCCAAGATCGAGCAGATTAAACAGGTAGGCCTGGTTGAAATCATCGGTGGTCGCAAGCGTGAGATTCATGTTGAGTTGGATCGTCAAAAAATGGCGCGATCTAATCTGTCTGTAAGTGGAATCGCGCTCCGGCTGAGTGCAACAGGGCAAAATATTCCTGCGGGGTCAGTTAGTCGTGAGGCTCAAGGTCGGGACATGGTTTTTCGCACGGTTGGCGAATTTGAAAATGTTAAGGCTATTGAGGATGCTACGGTTAGTTTTTATGGTAACGATCGTCCAGTAACTCTGAAAGCCGTGGGCGAGATCAAAGATACACTAGCGGACGCTCAGTCTTATACATTCTTAAATGGCCAGTCCACGCTCTTGCTTTATGTATTTAAGCAAAGTGGCGCTAATACAGTGGCGGTGAGTGAAGCGGTGAAAAAAAGGATTTTGGCCTTCAATGAGGAGCTCCAGTCTTCAATGAAGAGTGCCGAACCTGAGTTAAAAATGGTCAGCAATCAAGCTCGCTACATTTCACTGAATGTCTGGGACGTTCAGGAAGCCATCATTATTGGAATTTTTCTAACTATATTGGTTGTTTATTTCTTTCTGGGCAGTTTTCGTTCGACTCTCATTACGGGCGTAGCGATTCCCGTTTCCTTAATTGGTGCTTTCGCACTTATGTCAGTTGCCGGTTTTAGTATTAACATCATGAGTTTACTTGCTTTCAGTTTAGCGGTCGGCTTGCTAATCGATGATGCGATTGTTGTGCGCGAAAATATTTTTCGTCATATGGAAATGGGTAAGGGACCACTAAAAGCCTCGCTTGATGGCACGCTTGAAGTGACGATGGCCGTCGTTGCGGTCACGTTAACTATCATAGCGGTTTTTATGCCGATAGGATTTCTGTCTGGAGTTGTTGGTCAGTTTTTTAAACAATTCGGACTGACCGTTTGTTTTATTATGGCCATTTCTTTATTCGATGCACTCACCAATGCTCCGATGATGAGTGCCTACTTTGGTGGAGTTCATGGTGCTGAGCCTCAGAGTGGGATGAGCTATTATTTGAGAACTCCTGTGCGAATTTTTAATCGCTTTCAGGGGGCACTTGAGCTTGGCTATGCCTCTCTGTTAAGGAAGTTGTTGCGGCGACCTTGGGTTGTAATCTTAGCTACACTACTATTGTTGATCGCGAGTGCTTGGCCTTTAAAAAAAGTGCCGAAGACATTTCTTCCTGCTCAAGATAGTGGTGAGTTTTCTGTGGCTCTAGATATGGCTCCAGGTACGAGCCTTGAAAAAATGAGAGATCGTGCATTAGAGATTGATCGGGTCATTCGCTCTTCTCCAGAAGTTGTTAATGCGGTTTTGACTGTCGGTTCGCGGCAAAAGGAAAAAAACAAGGCCGAGTTTTACGTTTTCCTAAAGCCGTTCGGTGAGCGCTCTATGAGCACGTCTGAATTCAAGGATTTGATGCGGGAAAAGCTTAAGAGCTTCAGTGATGCCAATCCTGTGGTGAAAGACATCGATTATGTCGGTGGAGGTATGCGTCCATTCACCATGAATTTGGTTGGTCAAAACCTCGACCAGGTGGAAAAAATCGCGGCACAGTTGAGCCAAAGACTTAAAGATCACCCTGCACTTCTGGATGTTGATACTACCTACCGGCCCGGTAAGCCTGAGTACCAGGTACAAGTAGATCTCAATCAGGCACAACGCTTGGGCGTAAGTAGCAGCTTAGTTGGGCGAGAGTTACGTGCCCAGGTGGAAGGTATTACACCAGCGGTATTCAGGGAGAAGGGGCTTGAGTACGACATTCGTGTGCGCTTACGGCCGGAGCAGCGCGATTTAGAGAAGCACTATGATCAGATTCTCGTTCCCAATATGAATGATCGTCTTGTTGAGTTGCGCCGAGTTTCGACTCCCATTTCGACCACGGGACCTGCCAGTATTGATCGAGAAAATCGTGGTCGATATGTGCAAATTGCAGCAGATCTGCGCCCCGATGGTCCTGGTATGGGTGGGGCAATAGAGGATATTCGAAAGCTCCTTGGTCCAGGAGGTGAACTCGAATTGCCCGAGGGAATCACTTATCGATTTGTTGGACAAGCTGAGAACTTTCAGGAACTGATTACGAGCATGCTAACGGCAGCATTGCTAGGATTGATTTTTATTTATCTCGTGCTTTCGTCACTGTATGAATCGTTCTTCACCCCTTTAACGATCATGATGGTTATTCCACTAGCCGCCTTAGGTGCTTTCTTTGCACTCATGGTGGGTGGTAAGTCTCTGGATTTGTATTCCATGATTGGATGTATCATGCTGATGGGATTAGCGACAAAAAACTCAATTATATTAGTTGATTATATCAATCAGCTACTTGAGCGTGGCCTATCGATGACCGATGCGATTGTCGAGGCGGGAAAAACGCGTTTGCGTCCTATTTTAATGACGAGTTTGGCTTTAATTGCCGGTATGGCGCCAGTGGCTTACGGTCTCAATGAGGTTTCAAATCAGAGGACATCCTTAGGTGTTGCGGTGATAGGTGGTGTGGTTAGCTCCACTCTTCTGACGTTACTAGTGATCCCCGCAGTATTCTCCTATATGGAGTGGCTAAGAAATTTTTGTCTTTCGTTTGGGCGTAGGCTTGTTACAGAGGACCGTTCCCACGCCAATAATGGCAGTTATAACCACTCGGAAACCTTTGTAAATAATCCTGATGGTAGTCCTCGGCAGGATAAAACTTTGTAAGAGGTTCGATGGTTGTAATTACTGGATGCAGCCATCGCCCAGATTTTTCTTCGCGCAGTTTAACTGTTTCGGCTATCTGGCGTTGGATTTCGTCATGAACAAAAATCGCTGAGCGATATTGTGTACCGATATCGTTTCCTTGGCGATTCAAAGTGGTCGGATCGTGGAGTTGGAAAAATAGCTCGAGAACTCTCTCAAGAGAGATGTCCTCTGAGTTGAATTTTATAAGTACAGCCTCTGCGTGCCCAGTTTTGCCGGTTTTTACGGTCTCATAGGTGGGGTTGGGTAGAGAGCCTCCCGTGTATCCAACCTCAGTATCCATGACGCCTGGAACCTTGCGAATCAGCTCTTCAACACCCCAAAAGCATCCGCCTGCAACTATGATTTGGTCTATTTTTCCAGTCACATTTCCCTCCGAGGGCAAGACTGGAGTTAGATTATACTAAGGTAATGGTTTGTAAAATGGTCCGGCCAGAACTTTTTTGGTGCCATTAAGTAAAAATTCAACGCCACCGCCAAAGCCCTGCACGATTTGATGTTCGTATTCTTGGGTAGACACAAATTCAAGATAGATGTCGCCACTAAAGCCAGCTGAATCAGCGGGCCGATTATCAATCGACAGATGTCCAAGGGCCGTTGTGCCAATGATAGTTATGCTCCCGGAATTTAAGCGGCTATAGCTTTGCGCATTTTTTGTTGGATCAAAAGAGATTAAGCTTAACCCATCGGAGAGGTTGGCAATGCCTTGAATAATGATTGTTAAGTTGAAACCTTGAGTTAGGACAGTTGCGCGGTCCGACGCAGTCAAATTTCCTCTACAATAGATGAGCGTATTTTCTTCGAGCTTCAGGGTTCCAGAGAGCTCACAAACTTCCATAAGTGAATGGCTTTTAGCGTGAGCGAATTTGGAGATGATGATCAGGAAAAGAAGTGCAAGAACTTGATTAAGCATCATTGACCCCATTGTTAACGTAATGCGTTATACGTTATTTCCAGGTGGCACGCAACCATAAAAGTGCCCTTATTTGGCAATTATTAATAAAAAAATTTCATTATTATGGATCGATCATCGTTTGCAGTCGCTTCAGGTCTTTTTCTTTTAGTGATTGAGGTTTAGCATCTTTTATAATGATTTTGATGACATAGAATTTTGTTTTTAAAGCTAATTTTTTTGTCAAAGGGTCTGAAATCTTCTTGAGCACTCAAGTGTTTAACCTTTTTGGTCTTGATCGATTTTTTGGATAGGGTTTGTTTTGCAATTAGAGAAAACAAAAGTGGTTGGTATCGTTTGCACCTTGGATGGTCGTCGATCATTGGGACGTGGGCTGTCCCGTCTGTACTCGTCTTCTGAACGTTTTGGACGGGCTCTCAAGGCTGGGGGACTTTGGCTTTTGGTAGCGTTTCTTGCTGTGTTTGTTCCGGTTCTGCATTTTATCCTTGTTCCCCTTTTCATACTTTTGTCTTTGGTCTTTGGAGTTTCGATATGGATCGAGAAGGGCGAGTTGGTTGAGGGAGAATTTATTTGCCCCAATTGTAACCATTTGAATCGACTTGAACATGAGTCTGATGATTGGCCTAAGCAAAGACGTTGCAGTGGATGCTCCTTTCTTTTAACAATCAGCGCCGACTCAAGCGTAGAGCAAACTGAAAAATTGTCGCTTGCGAAGGGTATCGATAGTGTCTCCCAGTGAGTTAAAGTCAATCTTAAGTAAAGCGGCAGCAGAGCATGGCTCATACTGGATTCGAAGACTGTCTGCTTGGCTAAACCTGGTGCTTTCAGATTACACTAACCTACAGGCTCTAGGGTTATGGGTTGCGGCAATTGTTACAGGTTTACTTTCTGTAGGCTACGCTTCTGCTTTTCGATACCTAGAGTCCTTCGTAGATCAAAATCTTTCGAGTGTGCCAGAAGCTTGGATTCTAGTGACTCCACTTGCCTTTCTCTCGGCTTGGTTTCTAGTTTTTAAATTTGCACCTGAAGCTGCGGGAAGCGGAATTCCGCAGGTTATGGCGGCTGTTGAAACTATTGGTACCAAGCAGTTTTCGAAAACATACGAAAATCTGTTAACGCTAAAAACGGCAGTCATAAAAATATTCAGTTCTTTGATATGTCTTTTGGGGGGTGGAGCCATCGGGCGTGAGGGTCCCACGCTTCAAGTGAGTGCTGCGGTTTTTTATTTTTTTGGTCGACAGGTGCAACGTTTTTATCCAAATGCGGATCAGCAAACTTGGATTATTGCTGGTTCTGCCGCTGGTCTTGCCTCTGCGTTCAATACGCCTTTAGGGGGAATCGTTTATGCCATAGAGGAGTTGGCGGCGACGCATTTTCATCGAGTAAAGACTGCTCTACTTACATCTGTGATTATTTCTGGTCTTGTTGCTCAAACCATCTTGGGTCGATACCTATATTTGGGCTTTCCTCGACTGACTCCCATTCAGGCCTCGACTTGGCCTGCTGTGATCTTGACTGCTGTTGTTGCAGGTATAGCTGGTGCACTGTTTAGTCGCCTCTTGCTACGTGGTTTATCTGTTCGGTCGAAGATCAAGACGCCAATGGGACTGGGCTTAGCGGCTCTAGGTTGCGGTTTGGTTGTGGCTGCGCTCAATTATCTTGACCATCGCTCGGTTGGTCCAGGCAATCAGGTTATCGCAGACATTTTATTTGAAGGTCAGTCGGCAAATTTTAGTCTGATTGCAAGTCGGATATTAGGAACTGCTTTCGCTTATTTCTCGGGTGCTGCCGGTGGCGTCTTTGCGCCCTCCTTAACAATTGGGGCTACAATAGGATCTAAAATCTCCTATCTCATGGGTTCCACCAATATCAATTTATTGTCGATGGTGGGAATGATTGGATTTTTAACCGGAGTTACTCATAGTCCATTCACTGCGTTTATTTTGATTTTAGAGATGAGTGACCGTCATTCAGCGGTTTTTCCCATGATGATCGGAGCTCTTTTAGCTAACGGAGTGGCAAAGTCTATTCAGTCCGAGTCATTTTATGAGCAAGTTAAGAGCCGGATTCTGCAGCGATGACTCCTATTTCGAGCGTTGATTGAATTGATTTCTAGTTGGCCTTTAACCCACTAAGTCATAGTGGATTTGACCACTCGATTCGCAGATGTTTTCATTAAACAATGAAAATTTTGGTACGTTTTTGTATTTTCTGTGGACTTTTTTTGGGGTGCGCGAGAGCTCCATTGAAGTCTTCGCATCAGGCAATGCGCTTAGCTAAGAAAAGTCCTGTGCTCGGTGATGATTTGCCATTTTCCTCAGTGATTGCGGCACTTGAATCATCATTGCAAATTTGGCGTCAACGCTCAGATGGCGAGCTTAAGTTTGGTCCACGCACAATTTCACGCTCTAACTATGTGCGCAGCCTTGAAGTTCTACTAGATGCTGCCAAACAAGACGATAGCGGCGAGGAGTTTCGCTCGGTCTTGAAAAAACATTTCGAAATTTTCGAAGTTTATGGTGGAGAGGATTGGGGAAGAGTTTTTATCACTTCTTATTTTGAACCCATCATAGAGGGCGCAATTAAATCCCAAGGCAGCTTTACCCAGCCACTCTTGTCTGTGCCGAGGGACATGGTTGAAGTGGATTTGGTTTCATTTGAAAAGATGCGGCCACAGTTGTCGGTCTTGAATTCATCCAGGTTTGAACAGCGTTCAGCGCGCAACATCTTACGCGGGCGCCTTGTCGACGTGGGCGCGAGGATGAAGGTGATCGGAATGCCAGATCGTCGCGAAATTGACGGGGGTGCTATTAAATCTCAGGCCTCAGTCCTGGCTTGGGTGGATCCAATTGATGCCTTTTTTTTGGAAATTCAAGGGTCTGGGGTTGTTCGACTTAAAAATGGTCGCGAGATGCGATTGAGTTATGCAGGTCAAAACGGGCACGCGTATGTGCCAATTGGTCGGTTTTTGTTCGACAAGATTCCAAAAGAGAATATGAGTATCCAGTCAATAGAAGACCACTTGCGCTCACTACCCATCGAGCAAGCTAAAGAAATCATGTACATGAATCCAAGCTATGTTTTTTTTCAAAAGGTCGCTGGTGCTGGAAAAACTTATTTCGGCTCAGAGGTGATAGCAGGTCGCACAATTGCCACCGATCAAGATTTGTTTCCTAAAGGAACATTAGCTTTTATAGAATTTGAATTTCCCGTTTTTGCCAACCAGAGCGACATACTTCCCTCATCCTGGAGACCATCCTCTCGCTTTGTGGTCGATCACGATACGGGTGGCGCTATTCGAGGCCCGCACCGGGTTGACCTTTTCTGGGGACGGGGATCGGAGGCAAAAAGACATGCCGGAGTCATGAAAAACCCCGGTCGCCTATACTATTTTGTTCCGCGAGAGGATTTTATTCGTAACGCTGGATTAGGTGGTAGCCAAATTGGGTTCGCACCGGAGCGGAGATCTGATCAACCTCAAGATTAAACGCAGCCTCTTCGAAGCTTTTTACCATTTGACCACGGCCAAACTCACCAAGATCGCCTCCGCTCTTGCCTGAAGGGCATTTCGAAAAAGATTTGGCGAGCTCTTGAAAGGTTTTACCTTCAGATAGTTTTTTTAATAGATCTTGGGCTTCATATTCGTGTTGAACCAGAATATGGCGGGCTTTTATATGCATGGGTTATCCTTTTTAAGACGCAAACCACTTGCGAATATGTTCAGTAAAAGCTTTTGGATCTTCAATATTCCAGCAATGGCCGGCATTGGCGAGAACCTCTAGTTGAGCCTTAGGTAGAAGTTTGACCAACTCTTCCGAATCACTCAGAGCTATGATTTTATCCTGCTGACCATGAACAATCAAAGTAGGAATCCGGCAAGTCTTTAGCTTTTCACGGATATCAACCGTTTTGAGTATTTCGAGTACCGACGAGCCAATGCCCTTGACCGCTTTGAAAGCATCGACGGTGATTTCGTCTTTGAATTGGGGGTCAAGTTTGTCATTATTCAATATCGTGCTGAGAATAACAGCACGCGTGACATCTTGGTTTTCAGCCATCTGTTTGAAAGCGTCATACATACTTTCATCAAAGACCACACCCTTTGCGCCCACAGGATCTAAAAGAAAGGCTTTGTTGAACCTCTCCGGTGCTAGCGTCATCATCTCTAAAGCTATTAATCCACCTAGGGAATGACCCACAACATCAATCGTGTGCATCTCCAGTCCGTTCATGAGTTCAATGAAATCACGAGCAAGATCAGAAATACTAAACAGTTCGTCTTGCGACCAAAAATCATTGCGACCGCAGCCGCGCCAGTCGGCAGCAATAAGTCTGCCCGTGCCTAAAGATTCCATCTGGCGCCAATGATTCAGCGTTGGTCCCCACCAACGAGTGGATGCCAAGTTGCCATGAATGAATAAAGTGTCGCGCTTAGCTAGCCCAGTTGATAGTTCGTAATAAAGTTTCACAAATGCCTGCCTTTTCAGTTACCGGTATCACGAGCTCACCGCTTTGAGCCTCTCCAGTTCTTGGAGAACCAAAAAATTTACGCCCCTGAGATAGGTTAGGGTTATTTGATAATAATAAATTTGTCCATGCGGCAGTAAACCGGGGAACCACTTCAGGAACTTTGTGGCGTGAGCCCTCAACGATTAAATAGCTGCCAAGGGCTCCAGATTGTTCATACGCGAGAGCTACCGAGGTTAGTTTATCGAGTTTTATATGCTCGTCTCGTTCAGCGCCAATGATGTGTATTCGGCCCTTTGGTAAATCAGCGGACTTGGTGATTGCTCGCCAATTTTTAGCGCCTTTGACCATTCGATATACGCCTTCAAGTTTAAAAGGATTTTCCAGAATAATTGGCTCGGCGAGTGGGTAGGTGGATGAAATCAAAGCTCGGAGATAAAAGTCATAGAGCTCTTCATCGCTGCGTGGGTCAAAGGGGTACAAAGTGCGATGAGCAGCTCTTGAGTTTTTTATCCACAAGTCCTGATCTTCGAGACGCTCCAAAAATGGAGCGGTGGCAATGACGTGATCAAAGTCGTCGGGATAAATTGAAGCGTATAGCAAAGCTACGGCGCCACCGTAAGATAAGCCTAGCAGCGATACCGGGCCTTGTACTCTGAGTGCTTCGCGCAAATCTTTGAGGTCTCTGACCTGCTGCTCAATGGGTATATCAAAGCGTATGGGGGCTTTATCCAAAAGCGTACGCCCTTGACCTTCCATGTCGAAAAGTACAATTCCAACGCCCGGTCTTTGTTTAATGAGTTGGTGGGCAAAGCTCGACCACTGACGCGTGGAGTAGGTTAAACCATTGACTAAGAAGAGCGTCGGTTCGCCCGGAGTGGCCTTCTTGTATTCAACATAGATTCTTTGAGTTTCACGGATTTGCACAAAACCTTTTTGGAAGGTGCTCGCGTGTGCAAACCATCCCAGAACGAGCGTGGAGGCAACAATTATGATCCTCATCCGAGTACCAGCCCACCATCAACACTTAAGATAGTGCCGTTGATATAACTAGCTTCATCGCTGGCCAAAAATAAACAGGCGTTGGCGATATCAGAAGTTTCACCCAGACGTGCAGCCGGGACCTTCTGACAAATTCCCTCTAAAACTTCTTTTGGCATCGCCTCGGTCATTTTGGTGCGTATAAATCCCGGAGCAATTGCATTAGCTGTGAAGCCTTTACGGCCGAGCTCTTTGGCCCAAGTTTTTGTCATTCCTATTACGCCAGCCTTAGCTGCAACGTAATTTGTCTGGCCA
The DNA here is from genome assembly GCA_038144835.1 of Bdellovibrionales bacterium. Taxonomy (GTDB): domain Bacteria; phylum Bdellovibrionota; class Bdellovibrionia; order Bdellovibrionales; family UBA1609; genus JALHOQ01. The sequence goes on along the minus strand of JAYQON010000020.1, from coordinate 4,644 downwards.
AAATTTCCATAAAGAGCCACCACACTTGCCATATTGATGATTCGCTTTGGCGTTTCAGAATCAAATCTATTCAGTAAAGTTTTCGTGATGTTGAAGATCCCGGTTAGATTAGTAGCGATTACCGCATCGAAATCTTCATCGGTCATTTTAGCGAGGCTTTTATCACGGGTGATTCCAGCGTTATTCACTAAAATGTGAAGAGGGGAAGTGAGTTTATCCGCCAGATTTTGGCAGCTCTTTCGGTCGGTCACGTCGACCTGAAGAGCTTGCAGACGATCGGCGCTGTCCAACTCTTTGCGCGCGGCTTCTAGAGCTTCGGTTGCGTAATCAGCGATAGTGACTTTCGCACCTGCAGCAAGAAAGGTCTTTGCAATTTCAAATCCGATACCTTGAGCTGCTCCGGTTACCAACACATGCCGGCCATTGAATGAAAATTTCATTTGAGCCAAGATTCCCCCTCACTTGAAATATTTATGACTCGAGGTCTTAAGCCTTTTCTTTCCGGCGAACAACAGGGAAAAGATTTCGGCGATAATTTTTTTTGCATTCGATTTAAATTTAATTAGGTAGTGATCAGCAAAAAGAATGAAACTGATCATAAAAAATTAAGGAGGCGTCGTGAGACGTGCAGTGATTTGTGGGACAGGCATGTATGCGCCTGAGAAAGTGGTGTTGAACGAAGAGTTCAATAAGATGTACGCAAAAGACGTAGACACGTTTCTGCGCGAGAAACGCAATATTTTTCAGCGACGCTATATGTCTAAGGAGCAGGCCACTTCGGATCTCATCGTGCCTGCCGCCAAGCAAGCTTTGCACGCAGCTAACGTAAATGCTCTAGAGATAGATTTAGTTATCGTTTCCACAGATACGCCGGATTATCTGTCACCCGCCACGGCCGCTGTCGTGCAGCATCGGTTGGGAGCAAAAAATGCGGGTTGTTTTGATGTCAACTCTGCTTGTGCGGGATTCGTGACAGCACTTGATATGGCATCGAAATATATTGCTGCGGATAAGCAGTACCGCAATATTCTAGTTGTTGGCGCTTATGGCATGACCAAGTATCTCAATTTTGATGATTACAAAATAGCGACTCTTTTTGCTGATGGTGCCGGAGCGGTGGTTGTGCAGGCTCGCGAAGATGAAGCTGCGGGCATTTTAAATTCAACGCTATTTGCGGATGGTCAGTATCACGATTATATGGGTGTCTATGCTGGAGGTACACGCATTCCGATCACGCATGAGGTGCTAGAAAAGCGAGGCCATCTTCTTGATTTTGCAAAAAAAATTCCCATAGAAACCAATGGCACGCATTGGCCACGTTTGACCCGCATTCTTCTTGATCAATTAGGGAAAACGCCAGATGCAATCGATCACTTCTTTTTGACTCAAATCAATATTCAGAGCATTCATGAAGCACTCGATCATCTGGGTTTACCTCATTCGAAGTCTCACAATATCATGGATCGTTACGGTTACACGGGCAGTGCTTGTATTCCTATGGCGTTGCATGATGCGGTCTCGCAGCACAAATTGCGCAAGGGAGATCTAGTTTTCATGTTAGGTTCAGGAGGAGGGCTTTCAATGGCCGCGTTGAGTCTGGTTTGGGCTTATGACACCTGAAATGAAAATTGAACTGGATTGGCTGGCTCGTTGGGCGTGTTACTCTCCTCGTCATATAGCTGTAAAGGACGGTGAATCTCAGCGTGAGTTGAATTATGCGCAACTCTTCTCCCAGAGTTGTTTTTTAGCCGAAGTTCTAGTTCGGCGCTTTGATGTGCGTGCGGGTGACCGTGTGGCATGTTTGGCGCAAAATGAATTGGAGTACATCACTCTCTTTTTTGCTACTCAACGCTTGGGTGCTATACTCGTGCCAATCAATTTCCGATTCACTGGCAGTGAAGTGGCGCATATTGTTCGCGATAGTGGTGCTAAGCTGGTCATTGCGCAGAAGGCTTTTTGGGACAAAATCGAGAATCTTAAAGCGCACGCGCAACTGTGGCTTTTTGATGGCCCAGAATCGCTAAGCGAGGTCTGTCAAACAGGACTTACAAAGAGTTATGCTCCTTTGCACCAAAGCTTTGTATCCAGTTTTGAAGATCCCGCAATGATTCTTTATACTTCAGGAACAACGGGATTTCCCAAAGGGGCTGTGATCTCGCACCGAATGCTTTTTTGGAATTCGGTAACCACGGGTTTGCGTTTAAATCTGACGCAAAACGAGTCTGTACTGACTTTTTTGCCTCTGTTTCACACGGGAGGCTGGAATGTTCTCACCACCCCTTGCTTGCATAGAGGAGCAAAGGTTGTTTTGTTGCGTAAATTTGACGCCGATTTGGTGTTAAAGCTTTGTGAGAGTGAAAAGGTGACGATCCTTTTTGGCGTGCCAACAACGATGGATTTCCTTAAGCGCAGTCGACTATTTAACGTTTCTGATTTGGCGAGCGTACGTTATGCAATTGTTGGTGGTGAGCCGATGCCCCTGGAGTTGATAAAAGCCTGGGAAACGCGCGGCATACCCATTCGCCAAGGCTATGGGCTAACGGAATTTGGTCCCAATGTTTTTTCGCTGAATGAAGAAGATAGCCGCGTGAAGATGGGCTCAATCGGTTTTCCAAATTTTTATATTGATGCGAAGGTGGTAGGGGATAAGGGTGAAGACCTTGAGGATGAGCAAGTGGGTGAGTTGGTTTTGCGTGGGCCCATGGCAATGAGCGGGTATTGGAATAATCCGCAAGCCACAAATGAGGTGATCCGCGACGGTTGGCTACATACTGGTGATCTTGTACGTAGAGACTCTCAAGGCTTTTACTTTGTGGTTGGACGAAAGAAAGAAATGTACATCAGTGGCGGTGAAAATGTTTATCCGGCGGAGGTTGAAAAAATCCTTAGACTTTTCCCAGGTGTGCGTGAGGTTGCGGTTGTAGGAGTGAAACATGAGCGTTGGGGCGAGGCAGGGCGAGCTTTTCTGACTTTTGAGAATGGAGTGAAGAAAGCAGGGCTTGAAGATTTAAAGACCCATTGTTTAAATCATTTGGCCAAATTTAAAGTCCCTTTGGAGTTCATAGTTTTAGATGATTTGCCCAAAACGGAAAGCGGGAAAGTTGCCAAGAGGTTGTTGGTCGGAGGGCCTTTGCTCTCATAGTAACAGCATCCATGTCCATCATAATTTATTTTCTTCTCGGGTTGGTTCGCGATCGTAAGCGCGGACTCTTTCAGCAAGTTTGGTTGATGAGTTGGCTAAAGCACCTTGAGCATCCAATTCCTTACCGCTTCGACTTTTTCCGTACAATCCCGGCGAATGCTTGCCACCCTCCAAGAGCTTCGCGATGATTTTTTCTGGGCGATTTAGGCTGGGATACGCGCCTATAAGAAGAGCCGCAACTCCGCTGACAAAAGCGGTAGCTTGAGATGTGCCTGACATGTAGCCATAGTTACCGCCTGGTAAAGTCGAGTAGATGTTCTTACCGGGAGCGCCCAGGTGTACAGTGGCCTTTCCAAAATTACTTCCTTTAAGCAGGTCACCATTTTTATCAGTGGCAGTCACGCTGATGATATTGGGTAGTTTGTAGTTGGCTGGATAAAAATGAAAAAAATCCGAATTTGTACCTTCATTTCCAGCTGCCGCCACGACTAAAACGCCCGCCTCGGCAGCCCAGCGAAGCATATTTTCTTCTTCAGCGTTGCGTAAAATACCGCCTCCTGAATAATTAATGATGTTTGCTCCCATCCTAATTGCATAGCGGATGGCGCGAACCGTGTAGTTAAGATTTTCTGTACCAGAGTTGTGTGAATCATAATATTTCAAAATCATGAGACTCACATTGGGAGCAACGCCGACCATGGCATTCGCATAACCCCTTTCGGCGGCAATGATTCCCGCAATGTGAGTCCCATGCCCGTGATCATCCATGATCTCGGGTGAGTCATTTACAAAATTCCATCCGTAGACATCATCCACAAATCCATTGTCGTCATCGTCCTTGCCGTTTGTCGCTCGACTCAGACCGTCTTCGTCAAGCCCTAATTCACCCGAATTGCGCCAGATTCTGGATTGAAGGTCTGGATGATGAATATCGACGCCGGTATCAATGATTGCGATCACAATGTCATTTTTTATTCTAGGTTGTGTCCAAGCCTCTTGGGCATGGATGCGCTCCAGGCCCCAGTTAAAAGCGAGAGTGGGGTCTTCCGTGACGCCACTCAGACGCGTTGGTTCCCCGAGAGATTGTTGTCGTTCAATTTTTTCAAACCAACTCTTGCTTTTGTTAAACACAAGAATAGAGCAAAGAGCGATTGTGAAAAACATTAAGAATTCTCGAGACCCTTGCATGTTCGAAATCCTTTCGTAACCGTTGGGTCCTGAGAACTAAGAGCAAGCGTTGGGCCGATTGCGCTGCGCTTTAATTTAGTCGCTTGGAGTGAGTTTTTTTGCGGTTGCCTGTCAGTGATTTGACAAGTTCAAATTTTGGATAGGTGCAGGAGTTTTTGTTAAATGTGAATTCAATGTGGTGGTGTACAAAACATCGACAAACTGGCCCACCTGCCTGGTGCTACCGGGCCGCAAAACACATCCGGCGGCCCGGACGTTTAAAAATTTAAGCCGATAGAATTCGTAAGTTGTGATTTTTTGCGTAAAGGGCCAGA
>JAYQON010000019.1:9110-33148 GCA_038144835.1 Bdellovibrionales bacterium | reverse complement strand
GGACCCTCTTCCCTCTCTCTAGAGGCGGCTTTGAAGCTGGAAGAAGCGGTGGTAGGCGCCCCGACGGACCATGAGTTCGTTATGATTACCCTCTTCAATAATCTCGCCCTTATCCATGACGAGAATACGATCACACTTTGCTATCGTCGATAAACGATGAGCTATGACTAAAGCCGTGCGGCCTTCCATGAGAGAGTCGAGGCCTTTTTGCACTTCCAGCTCACTTTCGGAGTCGAGTGCGCTTGTTGCCTCATCCAATATAAGGATGGGAGCATTTTTAAAAATGGCGCGCGCAATGCTTATACGTTGCTTTTCACCACCCGAGAAACGTGCCCCACGTTCTCCCACTTTGGCTTGATAGCCTTCTGGATTGCGTAAGATGAAGTCATGGGCATTGGCTAATTTCGCTGCCGCCTCCACGCCCTCTGATGGCTTGCTGAAATTTCCAGACCAGATATTGCGCTCAACCGAATCAGAAAATAAAAATACATCTTGAGTCACCAGCGCTACGTTAGCCCGCAAACTATCAAGATTCATATTCTTTAGAGCAACATCTCCGATAAAAACCTCGCCACCCGTAGGGTCAAAAAAGCGTGGCAATAAATTAATCAACGTGGACTTACCTGCCCCACTCGACCCAACCAAAGCCACCTTTTCACCTCGGCGAATTGTTAAATTCACTTTATGAAGAACGTTTTGGTTATCATATTTAAAAGAAACATTGCGAAATTCAATTTCATTCCAATTTTCTGGGAAATTAACAGCAGCCTCAATTTGAGGAAGGGTGTGCGTATCATCGAGAATGGTATGCAGACGTTCAAGAGCTACGGAGGACTGCTGCATTTTAATGTAGCCACCCTGAACTTTTTTGACTGAATCGGAAAGTAAGCCAATGGCAGTAATGAAGCTCAGAAAGTCGCCCACACCTAAGTTCGACTGCAACGCCTGACTGCCGATATAGATCAACAGTAGAGCAATAAAAACGGCGGATAGACTTTCAGAAACTGGGCCGGAGGCCTCTTCGCGTGAGATAATTTTGCGTTTGGAATGTAAAAAATCATCCGCTTGTGCCTCAAATCGACGACGCATCTCTCCTTGTAAGTTAAATGACTGGACGATGCGGGTGCCATCCAGACTTTCCTTAAGAATTTGTGTGAGATCCTCCATCGACTCTTGGTTGTGCTTTGAATATTTGCGAACGCTGCGAGCAAACTTGCGCAGAACCGCAGTGATAAGAGGCGCACCAGCCATCACGAAGAAGGTGAGTCGCCAGTCAATGTAGAGCAAGGTAGCAAAACTAAAAATCACCATGAACGGTTCACGCACAATATCAGCTATTTTTTGAAAGCCGCCCTGAATGATGGCGATATCATTTAGCATCCGGCTTATAAGACCACCCGATCCACTTTGAAAATTTTGAAAAAAACCGAGATTTAAAGAGAGATATTTGTTCATCAATTTGCGCCGAAGATTTACCGCCACAAGCTCTGAAATATAGAGCATCCAGAAAAGGTGATAGTAGCGCAAAATGGCCGCACCCATCCAAACGCCGGCAATCAAAATGGGAATTTGATAGGCTTGGCGCTGGTCTCCCGCTTTCCAAACTTCCGGAAGGCGACCGACAAGTTCTGGCGTGACCGCCTTTAATCCCGAAATAAAGATCCCAAGTACGACGACGACAATCATTTTCTTGCCGTGCAAACGAAGCTCGGGCCAAAGCATTTTCCAAATCAGATTCATGATGACATACCTTTACAGGGAGTTAATTCATCGAGGTAAGCCTTTAGGTACTGGCCCGTATGCGATGTCTTGGCTCTTTTTATAATTTCCTTGGGTGCCCCAGAGGCCATAACTTGTCCACCTCGATCACCAGCTTCAGGGCCAAGATCAACGATATAGTCTGAGTGCCTTATAATTTCTAGATTATGCTCAACAAGCAAAACAGTGCTGCCTGCGTCTATTAATCGATTCAATACATTGAGAAGTAAATGCACTTCGCGAAAGTGCAGTCCAGTGGTTGGTTCATCTAATATGTAGAGGGTACGTTGTTGATGAGCGCCTGCCAATTCGCGAGCAAGCTTCATTCTTTGGGACTCTCCGCCACTCAATGTGTTCGCACTTTGCCCCAGCTTTAAGTAATCCAAACCCACTTCTTTTAAAACTGAAAGCGGCCGACGCACGTTGGGGTAGGCAACAAAAAAGTCCATGGCCTCAGCCACAGTCATATTTAAAATTTCATCGATATTTTTGTGTTTGTAGGTGATTTCCAAAAGCTCCGGACGGTAGCGCTTACCATCGCAAGCCTCGCATTTGATTTCTATGTCATCCATAAACAACATATCAACAAGTTCGTAACCAAGACCTTTGCAGACTGGACAGCGTCCACCGTCGACATTCAGACTAAAAGTGCCAGCAGTATAACCACGTGCTTTGGCTTCTGAAGATGACGCCATGATCGACCGAACGGCATCAAAAACCTTTAAGTAGGTCAGAGGATTACTGCGCGCTGTTTTACCGATAGGAGATTGATCGATAAGGACGACGCCCTTAATTTGGTCAAGGCCCTTAACCTTCGTGAAGGGCATATTAGGTAAAAACTCAACTCCTAGATGGCGGGCAACAGTTGGATAGATAGTACGAGTCACTAAAGTGGATTTACCAGACCCACTTACACCCGTCACAGTGACAAGCCGATTGAGGGGAATATTTATACTGACATTTTTAAGGTTGTGTCCGCTACAGCCCTCAAAAGACAAAACGTATTTATATTCATCAAGGTCCACTGGGCGTGGCTCTCTCTGCGGGACCCAGGCTGAACTGGGTCTTAAGTAGGGGGCCGTTTTTGATTGTGGGGCATCTAGAAACCCATTCCATTCACCCCGATAGATGACTTCGCCGCCTAAATGTCCTGACCCGGGGCCCATTTCGATGACATGACTGGCATTTTTGATCACATCGTGATCGTGTTCTACGACCACAAGTGTGTTTCCCAAATCTCGAAGGCGTTTTAAGACACCGATCAGACGATCGGTGTCACGCGGGTGTAGGCCTACGGTGGGTTCGTCGAGAACATAGAGAGTTTGCGAAAGTCCCTGGCCGAGTTGATTCGCCAATTGCAGGCGCTGGAACTCTCCGCCCGAAAGGGTTTTAGTGGGTCTATCTACGGTCAGATAACCCACACCCACATCGTTGAGATAGCGTAGGCGTTCACGAATTTGCCGTAACGGTTCGGCACAAAGTGTGGATTCGTATTCGCTTAGCTCAAGGTTGAGCATAAAAGCATAAAGCTCAGCAAGAGTCATTGCCGCTAACTGAGCTATAGATTTGCCACACATTAAAACTTGTAAAGCTTCAGGCTTCAGACGAGAGCCATTACAACTGGGGCAGGTGAACGGACTTTTGAAGCGCGAAATAAACACACGCACGTGCATTTTATACTTTTTGGTCTCTAAATATTCGAATAGCCCTTTGATTCCATAAAAATCGTCATTCCCGTTCCAAATGAGTTGGCGTTGTTTTTCAGGCAGTCGTATCCATGGTGTGTCGGCATCGATTTTCATTTTTTTGCAGAACGCCCGCAGAAGCCGTCGGTCTTGTGTGGCACTTGGCATGGCAAAAGGAGCTATGGCGCCTTGATTCAAAGTCAATTCTGGATCTGGCACTACTTTGGCGGGATCTAAATCAAGAAGGTTGCCAAATCCCTTGCAGTCGGAGCACGCTCCCACTGGAGAATTGAAGGAAAAAAGTGCTGATGTGATGGGCGGAAACTTGAATGCACAAACCGAACAAGAGTTTTCTTCAGAAAGCAGTAGCCGCTGACCATCGACAGTCAGGGCTTCAGCATGAGGTGCTGTAATCTGCTTCGAGTATTTCATCGAAATATGAAAAGCTTGTGCAAGCGAGTCGACGAGACGATCACGATCATCGCTCGCAAAGTTGAGTCTGTCGATCACAATAAAAAATTCAGATTTAGGTATGCCTTTCTTTGCGAAAATCGGTGCGTCCAGGTCAAGCACTTCACCGATGTCAATTTGGCTGTAATCACGTCCCTTTTCCCAAACAGGCTTACGTGGCGTTTTTTTGGAGACGTAAATTCTGCGCAGCCCGTCGCTCTTTAACAGACCTAACAGGTGCTTTTCGCTGACCACGCGTTCGCCTTTTGGTACGCGCACTAAAATATAGCCCCTTCGACCTGCAAAATTTTTTAAAATCCGTACAGCCGCGCTCGATGGTGAGTCTACTTGTAATGGTAGGCCATGCTCGGGACAGTAGGCATGGCCGATTTTTTCATACAGAAGGCGAAAATAATCGATAAGCTCAGTGGACGTCCCCACGGTTGATCGAGACGATTTGACATAGTTTTTTTGCTCAATAGTAATTGATGGGGGTATATTTTCAATGCCCTCGAGATCTGGCTTTGGAGCTTTATTCAGAAACTGACGGGAGTATGAAGAGAGGCTTTCAATATAGCGGCGCTGGCCTTCAGCATACAAAGTCTCAAAAGCTAGTGAACTTTTGCCTGATCCGCTAGGGCCGCAAACCACGGTGAAAGAACCAAGCGGTATATCAACCTCCACACCTTTGAGATTGTTTTGCTTGATTCCCCACGCATGGATTGATTTCACTCCATATCCTCTTTGTAAAAGTTCTTATCGTCAGAGGTTTCCGCATTATGGGTTCCTCCCGGCTCTGTGCCGTCGATAAATGCTTGTCGTACCACAGATTTTGAACTCGAGGTAACTAAGCTACCAGTTTCGTTGTCAATATTGGCAAATACAACACCATCGGGCACTGGAAACCCGCGTGGAGGCAAGGATTCGTGGGCATGCTTCATGTATTCAAGCCAAATGGGTAGAGCCGCTTTTCCTCCCACTTCGCCTCGGCCGAGAGATTTTTCTTCGTCGAATCCCACCCATACTCCAGTCACGATGTCCGGAGTATAGCCTACGAACCAAGCATCGTAGTAACCGTTGGTGGTTCCGGTCTTACCAGCCACTGGGCGACCAAGTGCGCGCGCCGCTCCGCCTGTGCCTCCGGCTTCATCTACAACCCCTTGTAAAATAGTGGTGAGCACATAGGCCGTTTGCGGTCGGATCAGTTGATCTTTGTTTTGAAAGAACAGGGAAGGCTCTTTGGATGCAATTTCTGGATCTTGTAGATAGCGCTGACGGCGCTCTTCAAACTCATCCTCAAGCCGGCTGAGTTCCGTTTTGAAGCGTGAGTCCAAGGACAAATCTTTAGCCAGTTCAGTCCCCTCAGAGTCGACGACTTTGCGAATCATTACTGGTGATAAGCGTTGACCAAGACGTCCAATGGTTCCAAAGGCGCGAGTCATCTCGTAGAGAGTGACGCTACTTGATCCCAAGGCAAGAGTGAAGTCCATATTTAAGGGACTGAAAATTCCTAATCTTCGCGCGTAGGTTGCTGCGTAGTCTACACCTATGCGTTCGATGATTTTCACGGTGGGGACATTCAGTGACTTTATTAAAGCATTACGAAATAAAATATCGCCGCCAAACTTATTGGAGTGATTCTTTGGGCGCCAACGCTTGGTTGCAGGTTCTCCATCCTGCCCTTCTTCAGCTTCTTCATCATAAACAATCGGTGCATCGATAATGGGAGTTGCAGGGTTATAGTCTTTGTCGAGGGCGGCTAAATAAACAAAAGCTTTAAAGGAAGAGCCGGTTTGCCGGGCTGCCTGTACGGCCCGGTTAAATTTGGAGCGCACAAAATCGTAGCCTCCCACTAGGGCAATCACGTCTTGGGTGCGTTCATCGATCGACAGCAAAGCGCCCTCGGTGAGGGGTTCTTGTTCAAGCTCTAAAAGAGCGTGAACCTTAAAATCGGGCAACTCCAAGGTTGTATTTGCTTTTCCTTTTAGTTTCTTTCGCTGATCCTCCACCAGTTTATCTACACGTACCGATGTGAACTGCTTGGCTGCAATTTTGACCTGGATAATGTCGCCGATTTTTAGAGTGGAGGAGGGCTTTTTTACCAGAGCCTCTTCGGAGCGCTGGTTTGGGTCTGGCTTTCGAGCCCAGGACATACTTTCGACATCGATGAGGCCTTTGTTCTCAGCAAAACGCACGTGGACGAGGCCTAGATTGTCGTCGACGCGAGTGACCACTCCATCAACAATTTTACCCTCTGGGATGTAAGGCGCGAGTGAAGGCAGGGGTTGGCCATCTTCTGTTTTGCCCGTCAAATTGAGTGGTCCACGGGGGGTGAATTGCCCGTCAGATTTCAAGATTCTTTCCGGAGACGATTCGTCCATAAGTTTGTTGCGCGTTTCCAACAAAAACTCGGCGACTAGGCGAGCTTCATTGAGATTTTTTAAGGGGCCGCGATAGCCCTGACGCTTATCAAGAGCGCGCAGACCTTGTTGAACTTGTTCCTGCGCATTGAGTTGTTGGTCTAAATCCATGCTAGTGTGGACCTTTATACCCTTGTCCAAAACGACTTCTTCGCCGACCTCGGCAACCAGCATTTGGCGCACGGTCTCCAAGTAAAAAGGCGCCATTTCTTTGAAGTTTTGCCAGACGTAGAGCTTGACTGGCTCCTCAGCAAATTTGGCGGCGTCCTCGCCAGAAATAAAACCAACATCAGCCATCCTGCGAAGGACATACCGTTGACGCTCTTTGGCTGCCATTGGATTGTGAATGGGAGAGTAGCGAGATGGAGCTTGCGGCAAACCAGCTAGAATGGCGGCTTCGGGTACACTTAACTCATTGATGTCTTTGCGAAAGTAAACTTGGGCGGCGGCACCTACACCATAGGCACCTTGGCCGAGATAAATCTGGTTCAGGTAAAGAAAAAGGATGTCTTCTTTGGAGAGATTTACCTCCATCTTTTGGGCTAACAAGATCTCTTTGATTTTGCGGCTGTAGGTTTTCTCGCTTGAAAGCAGTAGAGAGCGAGCCACCTGTTGAGTGATGGTTGAGCCCCCTTGAGATTTTTTACCGGTGCGCAAGTTAGTTAAGAAGGCGCGCATGATGGCCACATAGTTTATGCCTTCATGCTTAAAGAACGTATCATCTTCGGCCGCTACAAAGGCGTGCACGAGGTGCTTAGGCATTTTGTCAAAGGGAATGAGGATGCGTTTCTCGCGAAAAAACTCACCGAATTTCTTACCATTGCGATCAAAAACTTCCGAGACCAACAAGGGTTTGTAATCGGCAAGCCCAATCATTTGCGGCAGTTCAGCCTTATACTTTGCCACCACGGCGAAGACAACTAGAGCTCCGGTAACGACCAAGCCCGCAAGAGCGAGGAGGATGTTGCGTAACGACATTCAAATTCCCTTCAAAAGCCATTGGGTATCGAGGAATTATAATGTCATAAGCGTGGTGCCGCTAGGTCATGCGGCACCGCGCAGGATTTAAATTGCGTAGTGTTTTGAATTATCGACTTGTAGGTGATGCGGGCATTAAAACGGGTATAACTGGCAAAGCAGGGTCTGCTGAGGACGTCGAGGCCCCTGGTGGTGGTGAAGTGGGCGGGATAGTGGTGCCTCCCGAGGGGCTGGCTTGGATCGGCTTGAAATCTTTGATATTCGTTTTTAAGAAGTTTTCGGCAAATGTGCAGTTATTTGATGCCAATCCGAATTTCTTGCAGCAGCGATAAACTTTAGCCGAGGCCGATTTAAAATCTCCGTACTTTGCCGAGGCCTCATTTATCAGCTTACTTTCAACGTTGCTGTGACCTGCAGCTTCGAGTTTGAGCTGGCGGTATTTTTCTAAGTTTTCCAATCGTGCCTTTTCTTCCTTAAGATCTCTTTGCGCAGACTGTAGTTCGGCCATAGCCACCTGCTCGTTTCGACTAGATTGAATAAGGGCTGTCTGCTGTTCTTCGGTCGCGGATTGTTGACTTTGATAGTATTTGGTTTGAATTTCTTGTTGCCTTTCAAAAGTCTGCCTTAAAGCACGGCAGGTGCCCGTTTCATTGCTGGTTCCATCAGAATTGCTGATGACTTGGCCGCAACCGGTTGGGCCTTTGATCTGTAAAATTTCTTTGCGCAATCGCTGTTGATTTTCGCGTTCGGATTGGATTGCGACCTTAAGCCTTTCGCTCCCGAGCTGTCGAGCCTTTAGGGCTTCTTTTTGAGATTCAAATGTGGGCGCACTTTTCATGCATTCTTGATACTTTGCTTTTGCTCGGAGCTCCCACGACTCACGATTGGATACACCCACTTCGCGCATAAACTGATTGAATGAATTTCCATTTACCAGGCGTTTAGTTCCGGCCTTGAGCGCTTCTTGCTGCATATTGATTACATATTGAGTAGCAGCCGAGTGACAGGTCATCCGAATTGCGACTAAGTTCGAACTATATTTAATTTCCTGATCTTTGTCCTCTAAGTTGAGTTGGGTGATTTTACTTTCGGCTTGACTAATTTCGACTTGTTTTGCAGCTGCTTCTTGCGCCAGTTGCTTTTGAGCCTCTTCTAGTCCTTGTTTTGTCTCGCGCATACTTTTTGCGTAGTCTTCGGCGGCGGTACGTTGCCGATCCCTAATCTGCTTGATGTCCTTATCTCTTTGCGCTTGAGATTCAGCGATTTGCTTTTGCAACTTAGGAATAGCTTCCTCGCGTTTTTTTATACGTTCACGCAGCTTATCGATCTGGTCATCGAGAGCTTTTTGATCCTTACCGGCCATGTGAGGGCAAAATTCAAATTTTTTCTTTTCAGAATCAAGATCGTATTCCAGCTTTCGGCGAGATTCGCTCAAGCGAGAGCCCTTTTCGTCGCGCGAAGTGTTTTTATACTCGGTACATTGACGAAGAGCTTTTGAGCAGGCTCGGTCATGGCCTTCACCAGTTCCACCTTCTTGCGAAATTTCTGCAGATTCGCAGGCACTGCTAAATTTGGACAAGGCTTCATCATATTTTTCGTCGGCGGCATCGCATCCTCCAGACGTTTTTTCTCCACAGTTATTAAATTTTTCCCTTGCCTTTCCTATACAATCATTTTTTTGGGGCTGATCCGCAGGGAACTCAAGTTCGCACGCTTTCAGTCGGACAGTAAATTGTTCTGAGCATTTGTCGTTGATGGTTTTCGGGTCGGCAGCTTGAACTCCAACGTGTGCGAATATGATGATAAAAGCTAACACAAGTGTTTCAAACTTAAACATTGGACTCAATCCTCCTGCATTTACAGGCTCTTGTATAAAAGTATGAGCAACTGGGATGCCAGAAAATGCACTCAAGGGCGCATTGACTCATTTTGAGACACTTATGGCGTTTATAGAAGAACTTGCCGGCTGGCCTGGCCGAAGGTTGGGGGCGACTTTTTTGAAACACGGGATATTCTCGTATTTCCAAAAAGTCCGTGGGCGTGAATGATCCAGTAAACCCGTTTTCTCAAGGTGGGTGACCGTAGTAGCGATTTTAGGCTTCTCACTCATTGAAGGTGAGCTTGCACACCACCGCCAGGGACAGCCCCCTATTTATGTTCTTGTAGGGTTTACTTTTGCCATCAGCCCACAGAACCATTCAAAGCATAACAGAATCTCAAGCGCTCGTCACAGGCATCAAAAGCCGTGCCGCGAGAATATTTTTTAAAATATGGAGTTTTGTCCTGTTACATACTGAGAAAATGGACCGATAAAGCGTGATGTCGATTGATAAACTTGACTTGGTATTTCCTTTTGTGGTCTTCGCCTACGGCGTTGTGATGACTGTTGTCTTACACGCACCCATTTTCGCGGTATTGGCCGAGCAAAGGTTATCGCCTCAGATGCGTGAGCAACTGGAAAAGCACCGAGGCTTTAGCGTTATATCCCTAATTCTAGGCGGATTTTGGACTTTACAAAATCTTTGGTTCCCATAAATTAAACAATAAATTTGAGTTGGGATATTCAAGAAAAAGCGGGCCGTCTTTGTTGCGGAAGAATCTGGCGCCGCATGGTGCAATGCATGATCTGCAGAGCTCACACAACTGTTAGGTATCTTTGGCTTTCGTGGAGAATTTCGATTAAGTTCTTTAGCCCATGAGTCAATTGCGCTTGGACTTAGAAGCTGCGGAACGCAACGAGGTCGATTCCGAATCGACCACCATCATCTCAAACGATGAGCCGGCGGTACTCACCGTTTCTGAAATCACCAGAGTTATCAAATCGACACTTGAAGATAAATATCGCTTTGTGTGGATTAAAGGTGAAATTTCTAATTTTAAACCGCACTCGTCTGGACATTGCTACTTCAGCCTCAAGGATGCCAAAGCCATGATTTCGGCCACGTTGTTTCGTAACTCCGTGGCCTCGCTTAGGTTTAAGCCTAAGGACGGCATGGAAGTCATTGTTCGTGGTCGCATAAGTGTGTATGAGCCGCGCGGCAGCTATCAGATTATTTGTGAGCAAATGGAGCCAGTGGGAGCGGGCGCTTTGCAGTTGGCTTTTGAGAATCTTAAAAAGAAACTGCAGGCGGAAGGGCTGTTTGAAGTGTCGCGCAAAAAACCGCTTCCGGCCTTGCCTCGACATGTGGCCGTGGTGACATCTCCGACTGGCGCGGCCATTCGTGACATTTTGAATGTGCTTGGCCGCCGTTTTAAGGGGTTACGAGTTACGGTCGTTCCCGCTGTGGTTCAGGGGGACGCCGCCCCAAAATCGATCTGTAAGGCGATTGCTCTTGCTCACAAGTTGGATGATGTCGATGTCATTATAGTGGGCCGAGGAGGGGGATCGATTGAAGATATGTGGTGCTTCAATGACGAAAGTGTCGCGCGAGCGATCGCAGCCAGCCAAATTCCGACGATCTCAGCGGTAGGCCACGAAATTGATTTTACGATCGCTGATTTTGTTGCGGATTTACGTGCTCCCACGCCATCGGCTGCAGCGGAGTTGGTCTGCAAAAACGCAGCGGATATCGGAGAGCAAGTGAACAATCAAAAACGCCGTCTTTGGCGTGCGCTTCAACATGCTCTCCAGTTGCGTTTTCAAAGGGTGGAGAGCCTAGGTAAGCGTTTGGTCGATCCCAAGAGGCGGCTGCAAGACTTGATGCTTAGGTGCGACGAACTGAGCGAACGTCACCATCAAGCTATCGTACGTTTTTTGCAGAACCGACGACGACAAGTGGATTTGGCATTGAGTCGACTGCCATCGCCAAAGGAAACTTTACGTCGATTGGTTCAGTTCAACTTACTACTACACACGCGTTTGCGAGATCAAATCGAGCGCGGTCTTGAGGCCAGGCATGCGCGGTGGGTTCGCTTGAGCGCCTTACTTGATGCCGTCTCGCCATTAAGAGTTGTCGAACGCGGCTTTTCGCTCACGCGTAAGGACGGCCAATTAGTTAAAAATGTGGATGTTTTGCGAGTTGGGGATGGCGTGGAGATTCAATTTGCTCGCGGCAAGGCCCAGGCGCGTATCGAAAAAATTCAAACTGATGAGTAAGGAGCCTAACCATGGATTTTGAAAAAAAACTTTCTCGACTTGAGGAGATCGTCACTAAAATGGAGGCGGGAGACCTTTCCCTCGAGGAATCGTTGAAGTCTTTTGAAGAGGGAGTAAAGTTGTCTCGGGAGTGCAATGCTCAATTGGCGCAGGCAGAACAAAAGGTAAAGCTTCTTCTCTCCGTCGATGCAACCGGCCAAACTGTCACCGAAGATTTTCAAATTAAAGAATAGAAAATAAATGTTCGAGACTATTTTTCAATCAGAACTAGAAATTATTGAGGATCATCTAAAGGCACAATTGCGTCTGCATTTCTCCTGTCCACGCCCAGAGCTCGAACGCTTTTGGCAGAGTATGGAATACAGTCTCCACACCGGAGGCAAGCGTTTTCGCCCCCTGCTGTCTTTGCTTGTTGCTAAAGCGCTCAGCCAACCTTTACATAATGTTCTTGATTTGGCGGCGGCGGTGGAGATGATTCACACCTATTCGCTGATTCATGACGATTTGCCATGTATGGACAACGATGATTTTCGTCGTGGTCAGCCTACCAATCACAAGATTTATGGCGACGGTGCCGCGCTTTTGGCGGGTGAGGCCCTGTTCACGTTGGCGTTTGATGAAGACCCCCAAACCCCCAGCGAAGCGACGGCTCGGGTTGCGGGATTGCTAGCTGAAGCGGCTGGAGCCCAAGGTATGGTTGGCGGTCAGGTATTAGATGTGGAGTCGAACCATCCCGATCTAGATTTATTAAACCAAATTCACGCCCGCAAAACCGGCTGTTTGATTCGGGTTGCTGTAGAAGGCGCTGCGGTGCTCTGCGGAGCAAAGACGCAATCCCGACTTCAAATGCGTACTTATGGAGAGCTTTTGGGACTCGCCTTTCAACTGGCAGACGATCTTGAGGACTACAATCCTGCTAAACCTGAAAAGATCAGTTACGTTTCGCTTTTGGGTTTTGAGGCCACAAGAGATCAGCTGAATGAAGTCAGCAGGCGTGCGTTAGCACAGGTCGAAGACTTTGGTCTTGATGCTGAGGGGCTTCGGCACATGGTTCGTTTGAATTGCGAACGCGTTTGAGAACTTTATGAAGCGTTTAGACCAATGGTTGGTCGAGCTTGGATTGGCCCCCACTCGGAGCAAGGCTCAGCAGCTGATTCGTGCTCAAGAAGTTGAAATTCGACACAATGGCCGTTGGCAGTTGATCATCACTCCTGCGCACAAGGCGGCGCACGTCAAGCTTGAAGACGTTCGAGTTACGCCGCAATCCCAAACCCTAAAGTATGTTTCGCGCGGAGGCTTGAAATTGGCTGCCGCGCTTAAACATCTTGCTCTGGATGTCAATGGTTGGCGTTGCATGGACGTCGGCCAATCAACCGGAGGATTTACCGACTGCTTGTTGCAACATGGAGCCAGCGCCGTTTTGGGGGTGGATGTTGGGCACGGCCAGCTACATTCCAAGGTGGCCGGTGATCCTCGGGTCATGGCCCTTGAAGGCCTTAATGCTCGCGACCTTGAGAAAGATATTCGGGTCGCGCAATGGTTGAAGGAGCAAAATTTAGACTTAGTTGTCGTTGATGCATCTTTTATTTCTTTGTGTCTTTTGATCCCGGTCTTAGCGCAAGTCATGCCCGATGGCAGTCGTTTGTTAGCTTTGGTTAAACCGCAGTTTGAAGTTGGAGCGCAAGCTTTGGGAAAAGCTGGAGTGGTTTTAGATGCCGCGCTTTTTGATCAGGTTGAATCGCGTGTATTGATTGCCTTGCGTAAATATGGTTTTAAAGAGCAAGATTATTTTATTTGTGCGCTGAAAGGACAAGATGGCAATCAAGAGTTCTTTGTTTACGCTCTTCGTAATCGGTAGTTTCTTGCTCGGTGGTTGTCAAATTCGTTCTGCCCGCAGAGATTCACCTTTTTCGACGCCCCCGGCTCCTGGTCGACCTTTGCCCGAACGAACCGAACAGCCTCAATCTCCCGCTCTGGAAGAGCCTAAACACGTGGCGGTCATTTTGGGGCCGGGTGGTGCCAAGGCCCTAGCGCATGTGGGCGTCCTAAAGGCCTTTCAACAGCAGCGTATTCCTATCCAAAAAATTGTCGGGCTTGAGTGGGGGGCTCTGATTGCCGCTTTGTATGCGCATAAAGGCCAAATTCACGATGTTGAATGGAAGCTCTATAAAATGGACCAACAGCAGATTCTGAAACCCAAAAGTAAAAGTCTTTTTTCGCGCGACAAAAATCAATATGGCATAAATGTGTTTAACGATTTTTTCCAAGATAGCTTCGCAAAAGATGAGATTGGTCGTGCCAAAATGGCTTTTGCGTGCCCCTCGCGTTCAATTTGGACCGGTGTTGTGGCCTGGCAAAACCGCGGTCTGTTTCGTGAGGCGCTCAAGCGGTGCTTGCCTTTTCCTCCGCTATTTAAAGTGCAGGGAACTTTTTTAGCGGGAGCATCCCAGGCGGTTGAGGCCGTTGAGATGCTCGCTAAAGAAAAATACAATGTCATTGTGATGGTCAACGTTTTGGGAAGTGCGGCGCCTTATAGCCAAGAGGCAATGATGGACAACCTTGAGCAAGTGGTTTTGTGGCAAGAGATCAAGCGAGCGATCAACGAGGTTTCGAGGTTGAATGTTGAGTTTGTAAACGTCGATACCAGCGCCTATCCGATGGTACAATTTGATGCCAAAAAAGATTTGATTTTGATTGGCGAAAAAGCAGGTAACTTGGCAGCTGGATCTTTGATCTCAAAATATGGTTTCTAAAAGTAAAGGGGTTTTTCGAGATGCGTAAACCGTCTGTGGATATCGAATTTTTTAAGGCTCGTCGGCAGCGCCTGGCTCAGTTGATTCCGAATTGTGCGTTGGTGCTTCCGGCTTGGCCTGAGTACTACCGAAATGCCGACAACCATCATGCTTATCGTGCTGAGTCTAACCTTTATTACCTCACTGGCTTTGACGAACCCGAGGCGTGTTTAATTCTACGTCCGGGAAAAAAACCTGAGTCGATTCTTTTCGTGAGGCGCAAAAATCCTGAGCGTGAAACTTGGGACGGTTTCCGTTACGGTGTCGAGGCGTCCAAAGAGGTGTTTTCATTAGATCAGACGTTCGCCATTGATGATCTAGAGACTTTGGCTCCTGATCTGCTCAAAGATTGTGAACGAGTTTATTATAGTCTTTTTCGTAATCGTGAGTTTGATGCTGTGTTTGGTCGAATCATGATTAAGGTTCATGGTTACAGACCTCGCTATGGTTTGGGTTTGCCTCCGATTGAGGATGCCAACGCGCTTTTAGGTGAGTTGCGTATTCGGAAGACTGAAGAAGAGATTGCTATGTTGCGCCAGGCGGGCGAAATAACCGCAGAGGCACATGTTGAATTGATGAAAGCCACCAGACCAGGGGTCAGTGAACGCGCTCTGCATGGCCTGTTTCTAAAGTCTGTAATGGAGCGAGGAGCCTACGGCGAAGCCTATGGTGGCATTGTCGCTGCCGGAGACAGCGCCACAACTTTACATTATCGCTTCAACGAAAATATTTTGCAGGATGGCCAGATGCTTTTGGTCGACTGCGGTGCTGAATTTCTTTACTACAGTGGCGACATCACGCGCACGTATCCGGTCAATGGCAAGTTTTTACCGGCGCATAAGCGAATCTATGAAAAGCTCTTAAAGGCGCAAAAAGAAATTGTCGCTATGGTTAAGCCTGGTCTTCCGCATTATGAGTTGCAGAAGCAAACCATTGAAAAGCTCACGCAAATTTTGCTCGAAGAGCGTTTGCTGACGGGTTCGTTGGAAGACAATATTCGCAACATGAATTACCAGAAATACTATCCGCACGGAGTGAGCCACCTGTTAGGTTTAGACACGCACGATTCGGGAGCGCTGCAAGTCAAAGGTCAGTCGCGTCCTATGGAGCCTGGGTGGTGTATAACAATCGAGCCAGGACTTTACTTTCCCGCCAATGATCCGCAAGTGCCAAACGACCTGAAGGGACTGGGGATTCGCATCGAGGATGATGTAGTGGTTACCCCGGATGGGGTAGAGGTGCTTACCAGCGCCGCGCCCAAAGAAATTGATGAGATTGAAGCCTTGGTGGGCAAAAATTTTCAGAAATAACGGTGATGAAACCAGCCGCGCTCTTTGGCGATAGAGAGCATTTTGCTTTCGGTGCGCCAGAGGCGGTTGTTTTCAGGCGCGGCTGAAACAACTAAACGTATCTCGGTAGCTGCCTCCAGAAGCCAAAGGTCACCCTCGGTGTTTCCGGCAGAGAAGTAGGGCTTTATTCCTCCCGTTCTCTCCAAAAGAGCTTTGGGCTTGCCCTCACGCCAGGTTATGAATCCTTTTTGAACATCAGTTATAAGGCCCTTATGCACTTCGGTTTCGATCCCAATAACTTGATCTTCATGAAGTCCAAGGCGGCGGGCCCCAGGCTCGACAGCCCATTTTACTGATGCGGTGACGATGTAAATCTCCACGTCCAGTTCTTTGAGTTTCTTAAAAATAGCTCGTTTTTCTTCAAAAATAGGCAATGGTTTTTGCGCAACTGCGTCTTCAGCCCAAGCCCTCAATTCCGTTAGGGGTACGCCCGAGTTGATCTGCGCTAACCACAAGTAAGCGGTATGCCGGTCGGTCTTTTTGAGCTGCCTATAGTGCTCCCAAGGGTCATCGGGAAGCGGAACTTGGGCTTTATCGATTTGGTATTGAAAGAGGTTCTCGCCAAGATCGGTGTCCCAAAGAGTACCATCAGCATCAAAAGCGGCAATGGCTCTCCCATGAGGACGGCGCTCTTCTAGGGCCTGTAACAGTAATTTCAATTTTTCTTGCGGAAATGGTTTGAGCATCTTGAAGGCTAGCCTATCAAAAGCGTGATTTGCGTGTACAGTATTTAGCGACAGGTGCTATGAAATAGCTATGCACGCAAACTTCGAAGTTAGTGTTTTGTTGCCGCAGCACAAAGAGGCCGTGCTGGCCTTGGGGAAAGAGCATTTGGCTTTGCAGGTCAGTGATTTTATGGAGCGCGAGCTGCAAAGCTGGACTGCGTCTTGGCGAGAAGAGTCTCTCGAACATTATTTGAAGATGGGTTGGAGCTTCGGCCTTTTTAGTGGCGCAACGCTTAAGGCCTTTGTTTTAGCTCAACCGCTTTTGTTTTATCGCGGCTTAACTCAGACTCTGTGGGTTGAACAGTTGTTGGCTTCTAATTTTGACGATGGTTTGAAGGTGCTAGATGCTGCTTATCGTTGGGCGCGCGATAAACATTTTCAATGCGTACTGGTGAATGGTTCGGATGAGCTTTTTGATGAAATCAACCGGTCCCAGACTTGGACATCAGTGCGTCGGGCCGATGCGTTTTTAATCGAGATTCGTAGCGCCAAATTTTAAAGGAAGTTTAAATGTCCCTTTCAGTCGAGGATCGCCAACAAGCTCTTCAACGGATGCAATGTGAGATTTTTGATCTTGTAGTGATTGGTGGCGGAATCACTGGAGCAGGGGTCGCCCGAGATGCCTCCTCTAGAGGTATGCGGGTGGCGTTAGTTGAGGCCGCTGATTTTGCGAGTGGAACCAGTTCACGCTCCAGCAAACTCATCCATGGCGGCATACGTTATCTTGAAAACCTTGAGTTCGGTCTTGTCTTTGAAGCACTTAGCGAGAGGCAAAAGCTCTTTACTATGGCTCCGCATCTCGTTCATCCTTTGAAATTCTTGATTCCGATATACCGTGGGGGAAGAGTTCCGGCCTGGAAGATGGGTTTGGGTATGTGGCTGTATGATGCATTATCACTTTTTGAAGCGCCAGAGATGCATGCATTTCTCGACCAAAAAGAATTATTCCACGAGTACCCATTGCTACAAAAGCGTGGCTTGACAGGTGGCTTTACATACTACGACGCATATATGGACGATGACCGTTTGGTGCACGAAACCCTTCGTTCAGCACGAGCATTCGGTGCTGAGGTGGCCAACTATACACGGGTTACCGGCTGTTGTTTCGAAAATGGTAAAGTTCAGTCGGTCGAATGTAAAGACATTGAAACGGGTCTCCAATTTAACTTACGGGCACGACATGTTGTTAGCAGTGTAGGGCCGTGGACGGATGTTCTTGGAGGACAGTTTTGGAGTCATTGGAAACCCCGTTTGCGACCTTCAAAAGGTGTGCATCTCACGTTTTCGCGAGAGCGTTTTCCGCTCAAAGACGCAGTTGTAATGGGTGCGGAGAACCGCATCGTGTTCGCAATTCCACGCCATGAAATGGTGATCGTAGGCACGACGGACACGGATTTTGATGAAGATCCTGCGGAAGTAGTAACTAATCAAGGAGACGTTAAATACCTTTTAGATGTGATTCACCAGTATTTTCCGGGTGCGTGGATCACGTCTAAAGATATACTTGGCTGTTACGCGGGTGTGCGGCCTTTGATCGATGATGGTGCTCAGACCGAGAGCAAAACGAGCCGTGAGCATGAAATTTGGACTGAGACCTGCGGAATCACTTTTGTCGCTGGTGGCAAGTACACGACTTATCGAAAAATGGCAGAACAGACTGTGGCTCAGGTTTTGAGTTTCTTTCCCATTGAGGATCAGGTTCGATTTGCCCATTCGCAAACTCTTGCACCTCTGAATCCATTGGTCACGGACGTGACATTAGAGCGAGCTCGTTCAGACAGTCCATATTGGTCGCAAATGAGTCAACTGCCGACGGAAGTCACAGCGCTTCTCGCTGATCGGCACGGTGGAGAAGCTCTTGCTGTGATGCGAAGTTTACCTTTTTCCCAAGAGCGAGATCCGTGGATGTGGTTGTGGTGTGTTGAAGCCATTCACGCGGTGAAGCACACCATGTGTTTGCATTTAGCGGATTTTTATTTTCGTCGGACGCCCTTGGTGCTAAGCCGGGCAGATCACGGAATGGCGTTTGTTGAATCAGTGGCTGCCGTAATGGGCAATTTTTTTGGGTGGTCGGAGAGCCGGCGTAGGGAAGAAATTAATGCTCTGCAAAATCAGGTTCATCGCGAACTTTCCGCGACCTTCTCATTTGACCAGACTTAGAGCGTAACCTAGAGTTAGTGAATCCTATGGGTATTTTAGATAAGTTCTCTAATTATTTTTCCAATGACATCGCCATCGATTTGGGCACGGCCAACACACTGGTTTATGCAAAGGGCCGCGGCATTATTTTAGATGAGCCTTCGGTGGTGGCAGTGCAAAAAAATGCGCGGGGAGGCCAGTCCCGCGTTCTCGCAGTCGGAAAGGAGGCCAAAGAGATGCTTGGGCGTACGCCGGGCAGCATCTACGCTATCCGTCCGATTAAAGACGGGGTGATAGCGGATTTTGAAGTGACTCAATCGATGTTGCGATACTTCATCAACAAGTCGACAGGTCAAAAGACATTCATTCGTCCACGCATCATCATTTGCGTCCCTTACGGAATCACGCAGGTAGAAAAACGAGCAGTTAAAGAGAGTGCTCACTCCGCCGGAGCGAGAGAAGTTTACTTGGTGGAAGAACCCATGGCCGCCGCAATCGGTGCGGGTCTCCCAATCACCGAGCCAACTGGCAATATGGTGGTGGATGTAGGTGGTGGAACAACCGGTGTTGCAGTTATCTCACTTGGTGGCATTGTGTATTGCAAGTCCATCAAAGTTGCGGGTGATAAGTTTGACGACGCTATCGTTCATTATGTGCGTCGCCAGTTCAATCTCCTTATCGGCGAGCGTTCAGCCGAAATGATCAAAGTTCAGATTGGCAATGCCTATCCGTTTGAAGAAGAACGCACTATGGAGATAAAAGGTCGCGATTTGGTTGCAGGAGCTCCAAAAACTATTGAGATCACAAGCTCTCAAGTCAACGATGCTTTAATGGATCCACTCAGCGAAGTGGTCGATGCTGTGCGTACGGCTCTTGAGAAAACGCCTCCCGAACTGGCTTCAGATATTGTAGACAATGGTATCGTGCTTACTGGAGGAGGAGCCCTGCTTTCCAATCTCGATGTGCTCTTGCGCGAACGCACCGGCTTACCTGTGACGATTGCTGAAGATCCGCTCTCTTGTGTTGTGCTCGGTTCGGGCAAAATGCTAGAGGATGTCGATCTGTTAAAGACCTTATCGGTGGAATAAGTCAGTGGTGCCGTCGGTCGTTGATACCGTGGCTAAATTTTTTTATTTCTCCTGCTTAGATGAAGCTCTAAGCTTTACTGCATCTTTGCGCGTACTTTCTGACCTCAGAGCTAATAACCACATAGATGAAAACCACCGTTCTCAATGGATTCGTACCCTCACTAAATGGAGAGGGCGCTTAGGGGCTCTCAATTCGAAGTCATGGAATGTGGAAGGCGATTCAAGGGGAGGGTTTGAACTTCCCCCAGACTTTGACATGGGAGCCTGGATGACTTTTTTGTCATCGAGTGATCCACGCGAGGTTGAAGCGGTTCTTCTTTCAAGGATTTTATCTTTTACTGATGAAGAAATCGCCAAGGGCTTAAATGTTAGTGTTGGCACCGTTCGTTATCGTGTGGGGCGAGGCCTACGGCATCTAGGTGGTTTCATTGAATTCTGAAACACAACCCAACAAACATAAACAAATGACTCGTTTTTTGTGCCAAGAGCTTCTTTACGAATATGTTCGCGGGGCTCTCACGGCTGAGCGACAATCTGTGATGGATCAGTTTATCGGTGGCTGCTCTGAGTCCCGCCGCGAAATGGAGAAACTGCAGAGGGGGTTGGGATATGTTGAAAAGGCCGCGTCCATTCAGGTTTCCCAAGACTTGCATCAGGCACTGTTAAATTTTGAACCTGTCTGGAAAAAAAGGCTGAGGGCATGGTCTCTTTGGTCGTCTCAGCGTGGTTGGCGAATGTTGCCCTACTTTTTTTTGCTCGTAGCTCTGGGTTTGGGGCTTTGGGTAACTAAGCCTTGGGAACAGCAACTATCGCAAGTGCAAATTCTAGCTGAGCAAGCGAAGCTACCGACGGTATTGCGATCATCAGGATATCCTGAAGCTTTCGTTACCGTGCTTAATCCGTCGACGCCTTCACCCTTGTTGCCAAAGAAGAACTTCTTAGTCCAGCCGCAAACACGCACGGAGGCACCGGCTTCTGACAGTCAAGAATCCCACACTCTGGTACAGAATGAAAAATCAGAAGGCGCGACAAACCAATCTGATCGAGCGCTAAAAGGATTTCTAATGCGCGGAGAAATTTTCGTAAACGATTTTGCCAGTGACTGGCCTAAAATCCGTGAAAAAATCCAATCGCTCGGAGGAAAGGTTGCTGGTCATGTGCCACTTGGATGGTTAAGAAATCCAAAAAATGCCTATTTTCATTTTTCTCTACCTCAGTCGAACAGAGCCGAACTAGAAAATTTTATTTCGACTTTCGGACAGGTCCGGTTTAGCGAAGAAGAACACCCGAGAGTGATGCCACAGGGGCAGGTCCGCATTATCCTTTCAGTAAAGGATGGCGTGACCCATGAAACCCCGTCAGCGGCCCCGTAAATCCATTCGAACAATTTTGGTTCTATGGTTGCTTATTTTCTCCATAGTGCCATTGGCTTTTATTACGGGTTACTCACTGGTCAAATATGAACAGGCAATCGATCAAGAGTTATCCACTCGCCTGTTGGGCAATGCCCGCGAGATCAGTGTCATTCTTAATGATTTTCAAGAGTCTCTAATAGCGGAAAGTAATCAAATTGCCAGTGACCGGGCTTTAACTTACTTTTTGTCTGCCAACAAGGTGGATCAAGCTCGAGAAAATTTGATGAGGTGGTTCAAAGGCGCGGTCGCTCACCGCATTTGGGTTTTTAATCGCGACGGGCGATTGGAGATCGCGCTTTATCGAGATGAGCGAGGTCAAGTGCGCCGCCGAGAGAACCTGGAATCTGGAGTGGTTGAACTGAACGACCCTCTTCTAAAACAGATGCGCAACCGCGATGAAATACTTTTGCTTGATTTATCCAACAATCAAGGCTCAAAAAGCGGCAGCTTAGAACTTTCTATTTTCACCAAGGTCAAGGCAGCAAAAGGTGGGTTGGCAGGTTACGTTGAAGAAGCGATCACCATCGACGAAAATGTATTGCAAAACTTGCGCAATCGGCTGAACGCTGAAATTTTCTTCTTTCAGCCTAATAAAAATACCGTGATCGCGACACATGAGGATTTGGCCCTTTACAAAGTTGAAACATTTCTTCCGCATCTCAAAGAAGATGGTTTTTTTGAGCTCAATATCCGTACAAATCCTTATCGCCTCATGTTGCGTGAACTTCGCTGGGGTGATGCCGCCTTTGTTCTTGGCCTTGGAGCATCGAAGAGCGCCGCCCGTGCCGTGCTAAAAAATGTGAACATTGCTTTTTATACCGTCGTTGGAGCCATCGTCATACTGTTGGTGATACTTTCTTTTCTGGCGTCCAAGGTCTTGCTAACGCCAATTTACGATGTGCTCAATGCCATCGAGCGGGCTGACTTCGACAAAGGCCTATTGGAAGTTCCTACATCTAACGAAACAGAACTTGGTTTGCTGGCTGAAGCCTTCAATGACCTTTCCAAACGTACGTTTGAATCGCAAAAGGCACTCAAGATAAAACTTCAGGAATTGGAACGCGCCAACAATGAAATCCGGGACACGCAGGGAAAGCTCATTCACACAGCCAAGATGGCCAGCCTTGGTCAGCTGGTCGCGGGTGTAGCTCATGAGCTCAACAATCCCATTGGATTTATTTATTCCAATATGGATCATTTGCGTGATTATTCAGAAAAGCTTGTGCGGTTGATTGAAGTCGCTGAGAAAAATCCCTCGGCCCTGCCAACAGAAAAAGAGAAAGCGGATCTCGATTATATTGTTAAGGATTTACCCAAGCTGATTTCTTCTTGTGAAGATGGGGCTCGGCGTACGCGAGATATAGTTCTCGGACTGCGCAATTTCTCTCGCCTTGAAGAAGCTCATCTTAAACAAGTAGATTTACATGAAGGTCTTGAAAGCACATTGGCCTTGCTGACGGGTGAGCTTAAAAATCGCGTAAAGGTGAGCAAGGACTTTGGCCAACTACCAAAAGTGACTTGCTATCCGAGTCAGCTCAATCAGGTTTTTATGAACGTTCTCAGTAACGCGGCTCAATCCATTGAAGGTGAAGGAGAAATACAGCTACGCACCCGTTTACTGGCTGATGATCGTGTTGAAGTCATCATTCGCGATACTGGTAAAGGCAAGAACCGCCAAACTCAAGAAAAAATCTTCGACCCCTTCTTCACCACCAAGGCACTAGGACGTGGGACGGGTTTGGGATTAAGTATCTCCTATGGTGTGATTCAAAAGCATGGAGGAGAGATTCAGGTAGCCTCTGAGGTTGGTAAGGGAACAGAATTTAGAATTTTACTGCCCGTACACGGGCCTTCTGAAGCGAGAAAGCCCGCAGGCTAAGCAAGCCGCGTGGATTACGCGGCTTGAAAGGTTTCACTAAATTGGATCAGATCAGTTGGCCGAATTAAAACTACAAGTCACTTCGCTATTCAGTGGATACTCTCCGCCTGAATTCTTCAATAACCCCACCGTCACGTTTTTAAGGTCGTTGCCAATTTTAGAGAAAGACATGTTGAGTGTAAGATCGCCGTAAAGGCTGCCGTTACTATAATATTTGCCGAGCATCTCAGCCTTCAGTACAACATCTTCGCACCAAGCACGAAAAGTACCTTGTTTAATCGTCTCATCGTCTGGAATTTGTCTGGCGATGTTGTCCGCCGGAACAGAGGAACCGTTGTAAGAGTATGTGATCACGCCGTTTTTATTTTCTTGTGAAATGCTGACCATTTCGCTGGAGCCATCCTGATAGGTGCAGGTGTAGTTGCCGGCCAAATTTGGGCAAGCCCAAGCGTTGATAGAAAACAAAAGAGCCAGTGCTGTTAAACTTCGCATAAAATTCCCCTTTAAGATTAGGTCATCTCAATGAGTGAGCTTGCTATCGTTGTAAGACGGAGGTCAAAAAGAGGGTAGGTATTGAAAAAATGTCACACAATCTTAAATCCTCTGTAATCCGACAATTGCAAAATTCGTAGGCGTTTCAAATTGAGAAACTGTTATGATTTTGACGTTATCGCTGAATTGCCCGCAAGCTTTTGGCCTCGGACTTGCTTAAACAGTGAGCAGGGAGGGAGTCTGCGTATGGGACATGAAGAAGTGAAAATTAAAGTGGTTCCCAGGTCGAATGAATCCAATGCAAAGGTTAAAGACTCTAAATCAAATAAAAAGACCAAGCAGGAGCGGCAGAATCCACGCTGGATCATCTATGTCGGTACTGTGAGTGTGATTCTTTTTGGATTGGCATTCATTTGGCCTGAGCTCAGCCAGTACGATCGACGTGAGATCTCATCGGTGAAGAACACCCTTTCGCCGCAAAATCGTATCGGTGCATCCATTCACAAGCACATGACTGAATCAATACTTCGCCAAGAGTTGATAAGGCGGCAGCAAGAATTTAATAATCTCAAGGAGAGCAAATCTGCCGATTATTCCTTGATTTTGCATGAATCGCCGGTTGTGTTAAACAACCACATGGATCATGAAAAAGTGGCCGAGCGTCTTTTTGATGACCTTAACGTCAATAGTGGATCTTTTGCCGATCAATCTCCAGAAGACAAAATCAATGCTCTTTTAGCTCGTCGCAAGTGGCTCAATGAGCTTGAACGTG
>JAYQON010000019.1:0-9100 GCA_038144835.1 Bdellovibrionales bacterium | reverse complement strand
GAAGAACGCATACAATTTGTGCGTAATTTTATTCTCTCGGCTTATGAGCGAGGGTATGAAGTTCAGCTCAATGAAAACTTAGTTGTCGTCGGAGTACAAAAGATTCACAAAGATAAAGTCGTATCAATTGATCAAATCATGGACCGCTTGGGAAAGCAGGGCCTTTAAGGTTCTGTTGACTGAAGACTTCCGTTTTCTACGAAGCTATAATAGGCACGGTGTCCAATTATAATGTGGTCTAAGAGGGGGATTTCTATGATCATTGACGCCGAAAGCAGACGATGAGTGATGGCCCTGTCTTCGGAGGAGGGTAAAGGACTGCCGCTCGGGTGGTTATGCGCGACCAAAAAACTTGAGGCGTTATGCCTAATAGCGAAGCGAAAGACATCGCGAGGATGAAAAAGACAGTGATCCACCGTTCCTCGAAACAAACACTGGCTAGCAATTACTTTTTTGTCGCATGTCATTGCTGCAATCCAAAATTCCTCAATGTCTGATTTCAATCTGGTTTTAAAATATTGGTAGGCTTGCTGGGGTGTCGTGAGTGAAATCATCAAGTTTGTCCCGGTGCGGTGTTTTAAAACGACCTTGCAAAGTCAAAAACAGCCACAAACTCATGACGAAAGTTCTGAGGGTCTGTGCTGTCCGGTTTGCAGTTGCGGCGGCCAAAGACCCGCTCTAAGATGGGAGAGCTTTGGGAGGCAAACGGTTATGAAAAGTATTTTACTTTGGAGCGCGCTGATTGGCGCGACAGTTTCGATATCTGCCTGTGGACCTCGTCAGTTTGTCAAAGGGCAATATGACGAAAATGTTGAAGACACCAATCTACTGACTGATAAGTGGTCAGAAACCGATATGCAACAGGCCGTCAAAGATTTAGTTGCTAGTGCCACGTCTCATCCAATTATTGCCGCAGCAAAAACTCCACCGATATTATTAGTTTCTCGATTGCAAAATAAGACAAGTGAACACATTGATACGCAAAGCGTGAGCGATATGTTCACTGTTGAACTCATGCGCTCAGGCAAAGTTACTTTTGTCGATAAAGCGGCGCGCGAAGATATTTCTGAAGAGTACGAATACCAGGACTCAGGCATGGTTTCGCGTGAGACCAAAAAAGGCAAGGGTGGACAGGTCGGCGCCGATTTAATCCTCAATGGCCGGTTGGATTCAATTGTTCAAGAAGTCGGCAAAGACAAAACGGTTTATTACAAACTGACGATGAATATAACGAATTTAAAGACAGGTTTAATTCAATGGACGGATCACAAGCAGATCCGCAAGATTTACAAGAAAAAGCGAGTGGGAATTTAAACGCCTTATATGCGCTTGTGGAACAGATCACTCATTGTGATTGTGGTGCTGCCAATTTTAGCAAGCTGCACCACTTACCAGTCCAGAGTCGCTGATTTTCGGCAAGCTCTGAAGGCGGGACAGGCCTCGAAGGCAGCGGAAAAAATGAGAGAGTTGGCCTCTAAACCTGGTGATGACCAGGTGGTTTATCTCTTGGAGTACGCCACTGCTGAGCAGATGAATGGCAATTACCAAGAGAGTACCAAGGCCTTTCTAAAAGCGGAAGATCTCACGGAGGTCAAAGATTACCATTCTGTTTCTCGCATTACTGGATCCTTGCTGCTTAACGAGGGTATGATTCAATACAAGGGCGAGGATCATGAGAAGGTTCTCATTAATGCCATGCTGGCCGTAAACTTTCTCATGGAAAATCAGTTAGAATCTGCTCAAGTAGAAACGCGCAAGCTGAACGACAAGCTTTATAAGTATCGGTTTGAAGGGAAGAAAAATTATCAGCAAAATCCGTTTGCGTTTTATTTGTCGGCTCTTATTTGGGAGGCCAATCGCAACTGGGACAGCGCTTACATCGATTTCAAGCGCACCTATGACCTCAATCCCGGCATGCTTTATCTACAAGAAGATTTGATTCGAGCGGCCAAGCAAGCTCAAAGATTAGAAGACTTAGAAGATTGGCGTAAAAAATTTCCGGGAGTGAAACCCGTAGACTTAAAAGGTGTCGGCGAGTTAATTCTTATTTATCAACAAGGATGGGGGCCCAAAAAACACCCGCATCCCAGTTTTCCACGCATTCCAAAACTGTACCCTGTATTCTCAGAGACCGTGCGCGCTCGCCTCGAAGTCAAGGATGGTCCAAGTGAGTTGACCCAGTTGGGTGTTGATGTCACGGATGTTTCAATAAAGACCCTCGATGAGCAATATGCTGGTTTGATTGCTATGCGCATGGCTGGGTTAGCGAGCAAGGCCGTCATTGCGGATCAACTTCGTCAGCGTAACCAGCTGCTTGGTGATCTCGCTTGGATAGGTATGAACATCGCCGATCGAGCCGATTTAAGACAATGGGTAAGTTTACCCTCAACGATACAAGTAGCCAAACTGCGTTTGCCCCAAGGGTCCTATACGGTTCGGATT
Organism: Bdellovibrionales bacterium; assembly: GCA_038144835.1. Lineage (GTDB taxonomy): Bacteria > Bdellovibrionota > Bdellovibrionia > Bdellovibrionales > UBA1609 > JALHOQ01. The sequence continues at coordinate 6,658 of JAYQON010000019.1, read as the reverse complement.
GTTGGGTTGAATGAAGCGGGATTGCCGACGGGAGAGCAGACCGATTGGATGCCAATTAAAGTTGAGGTCCGAAAAAAGCATTTCTTTAATTGGCGATCCACGCGTTAGTTTATGCTTGCTTCCCATTTAAAATTAGAGCCAGATCAAGCTATGCGAGCCTTATTTTTAACCGTATTGGCGAGTGCCGTCTTGCTCTTTTCATACTGGTCTCAGGCAAAATGGATTGAAGCTTCGGTCGAGCATGATGTTCTGAGTACCGACGCAAAGGAAATTGCGGGTTTGTTGACTCTTTTTCCGGACACGCTCAACTATTTGAATGCAGATAACCTAACTTCGCCACATCGGTTAATAGTCACTCGCTTCACCGGGCGGATGTCTTATTTTAATTGGCAAAATGATGAGGATTGCGCTGTTAAAGACCCATCAACAGTTTTATTGCAGAAGGTTTATCAGACGCAGACGCAGTTCTTCTACGTGAATGATCCTACAGAGGTATTCACCTTCGATAACTTCAATGCGCCTCCTACACCATGCGACAAGATGGGCAATGCCAAGGTTTTCAGTAAGAAAACAATGATGCGGCAGCCATAAAAAAAACCCTAGCTTGCGGCCAGGGCTTTTAAAATCCAAACAAATCTATAGAACAGAACTACGAGATCAGACTACTGACCAAGGCTACGATTGGAATTCGGCAGGTCAGGTAGATCGTTACTGAAGCCGCGCTCGAGTTCCTTGGCGGCGGTAGCAGCATTAGCTGCTGAGGCTACGCGCTCATCCAGAGACTTTTTCATATCATCGTATGAAGCCTTGCCGTTTGCATCCAGCTTTTGCGCAGCTTCCAACTGAGCTTGGGCCTGCTTTTCGGCATAATCCTGAGGAAATGCGCCCAATTTCGCAAGGTAGCTTGAAATGCTTCCGTTTCCGTTTTGGATAATTTCTCTCAATGTGAAAAGAGGGGCGTACTGTGACGCTTTCTTTTCAGACTCAAAAATGATCTGAGTCAAAGTTGCTGCAGTGATATCGTTTTTAGTCTTGTTATCGATGACCATGACGTCTTCACTCGAACGAATCATTTTGGCAATGTCGTCCAGGGTGACGTAGCAGCTCTGCTGCGTGTCATAAAGTTTACGGTTTTGGTATCGCTTAATGATCTTAGTCTTAGCGTTAGGCCTGTTCGTCATCATTTCTTGGTTCACCCGAAGCCTCCCTCTAGAAAATGACTCCCTCTGTAAAAACTGCGGCCAACGTATTCCCGTCCGCCACAGCTTGTCAAGCTGACCACCCGGAGTCTTTCAATAATTTCGCCAACTAAGACACTGTGTGACATTACCTGTATGTAAGCTTTGACGCGTTTTCCCTTAAAACTCAGTTAAAGACCAAAGGCGAGAACTCAAGAGGCTTCTAAGATCTTCAACATAGTTGCCCTCAATGTATTTATAAACATCTGTTTTAATTGACATAAATAGAAACTAATAAGGCTTATAAAGATAATAATCTAGACCATTTTTGTAGATTATTTCGTCAAGATTCGGCGCCAAAAATCCGATTCAAACTTATGGGTGCGGGCGCAGGATGCCCGAAAGGTGTTTGATGAAAAACCTACAAAATGCTCTGGTACTTCTCCTGACCGCATTGAGTACGGGGTGTTCAACTTTCGGGCAGAGCTCAGGCGGTTCATACCGTGATTGGAACTTAACCAATCATAGTCCGGCACCGAAGGTGATGTCCCCTCCTGACTACAGTGGTGAAGGTAAGTCTCCAATACTCGATAGCACCTATATGAGCAGTCAGGCGGACTACCACTTTACCATGGGCGAAAGTCTCAGTTATGCGGGCCAAAATCCCAAGGCGATTGAGGAATTCAAGACCACGTTGATCTATGACCCTAAGTCTGTACATGTTCGTTTACGACTGGCGGCGGAGTATGTGCGCATGGGGTTAGTAACTGAAGCCATCGAGCAAGGTGAGATTGCCGTCGATATGGCGCCAGAGAGTATCGAGGCCAGGATGCTGCTGGGTGGGCTTTATTCCGGCCTGAAACTCTTTGAGCAAGCCAGAGAGCAATTTGCGGCGATATTAACGGTCGCGCCTAGTCACTCGGAAGCCGCCATCTATCTTGGTGCACTGATGGCCGAGGAACGAAAATATGACGAAGCCGTGGCTCATTTCGAGTCTCTAACCCAAAATACTAAGTTCAAAGAGGTTGAACGCGCGTACTACTATATCGGACGTGTACGGGCTGAACAGGGTGCTGCTCGTTATAAAGAAGCTGAACGTGCATTGAGTAAAGCTCTCGAGGTAAAGCCGGAGTACCCTGAGGCCGCGATTGCTTTGGCCATGTTGCTAAGAGCTCAAGGCAAAGAGAGCCAAATGGAAACTCTTTTGCGCACTTATCAAGAAAAATTTGGTTCTGAACGCGAAATGGCGCGCCAACTGAGCCACTATTACCTTGAAAAAGAAAATTTTGAAAAGGCTCTGGAACAACTCGAAATCTTGGATGGCTTTGAGCGCGACAATTTAAATATCAAAATACAAATTGCATTGATCATGATTGAAGGAAAGCGTTTTGAGCAAGCGGCCCAGCGTTTAGAGGACGTGTTATTGCAGGCTCCTGAAAGCGACAAAGTTCGCTATTATCTCGGAGCTGTATATGAAGAGTTGAAGCGATCAGATCTCGCCATTTTACATTACAAAAAAATTCGTCCTGGGAGCAGTTACTTTGGTGAAGCGGTCGTGCACACGGCGCATTTGTTAAAAAATGCGAATCGCATGCCAGCGGCTTTAGAGGTGATTGAAAAAGCCGTTCAGGAGCAGGACGATATTCCTTCTCTGTATGCATATTGGGCGACGTTACTTGATGAAGAAAAAAGCTACAGGAAGGCGGCAGAAATGCTCGCTGGTGCCGTTGAGAAATTTCCGACCAACACCCAGCTGAGATTTTTTCTGGGAACTATGCACGATCGGCTGGGCGACTCGGTCGGAACAATCAGCCACATGAACAAAGTGTTGGAGCAAGACCAAGATCATGTTCAGGCACTGAATTATCTCGCTTACACGTATGCCGAATTAGGGCAAAATCTAGATGAAGCTTATGAGCTCGCTCAACGGGCGCTGACTTTGCAGCCGGCGGATGGATATATTTTAGATACCGTTGGGTGGATACACTTCAAACGTGGCGAAACTGATCAAGCCATTAAGTATCTCGAAGCGGCTCACAAGTATAAACCAGATGAGTCAATCATTGCCGAACATCTTGGAGATGTTTATCTGCGACACCAAATGTGGCAGAAGGCGCAAAAAATGTATCAGCGTGCGGCGGCACTCGAAAATGATCGAGACAAAAATCGCAAGCTACAGGAAAAAATAGTCAATCTCGATGCGCAGCGAGAGCAGGTTTCACGAGTTCCAGCCAGTCAATAGCTTTGACTATTTCGTGAGGTCCACGTTCTAATATTCCAATGAAAAAAGTATTCACCGTTGTTGTTCTCATTTTGGGGCTAGCTGGTTGCGCGAGCGCTCCTATGCGTTTGTCTAAAGTGAATGAGGGGCGTTGGAAAGCGAGAGCTCTTGTGAAAGACAAAGAGCAATCGCGCACCTATATCGTGAATTTGAATTTCAATGCGATTCGTGGCGACAAAGTACGCATGGATGTGACCAGTGTGCTGGGAACTGGAGTTGCATCTTTGGTCGTTGATTCTAAAGAAGTTCGTTATATTTTGTTTGATTCAAAACGTTTTTATTACGGCCCACCACAGGTAGATGTGATGCGGCCTATTTTAGCCTTACCTTTTGACCCTCGCTGGTTGCAGAACATCCTTTTTGAATTACCTATCCCAGACAAAAGTTGGACCTGTACTCACGAAAAAAGCGGATGGTTGGCCGAGTGCCATGACCTAGCCTCCGGGTTGAAGATTATTTGGTTGGCACGTCGGGGTGATAAGAAAACGGTGCAAATCAGTCATGAAAAAGCCTCAGTGCAAATAAACGTGCAATGGTTCAAGGCGAAAGTCGAGGATAGAAAAAACTTATTCGAACTAGAAGCACCGGCGGGGTTTCAGAGACTACGTGTGAGATAGCCAATATCAATTTGAGATATCTCGCTTAGATCCTAACGTCCGCATTCTCCCATTGTGAGCACAGCCATTTCATAGGATAATTAAACAAGGTTTCCCGTTGCGGGTAACCGATCTTTCAGAAGCCAGGGGGGCTAAATGGCTATGGAATCCGGCCGCGGCAACAACTTCACTGATTTAATTCGCAACCTGCAGAAGTCAACGCGTTACGAAGATCTAAGTTGGTCAGGAAGTTTTGAAGATTACCTGAACCTTGTGCGTGAGAACCCTAAAGTCACTCGCAATGCCTTTCAGCGCATGTACGACATGATCATTGAAAAGGGCAAGACGGAGTATGTCGACGTAAAAAAGCAAATCGTTCATTACAATTTTTTTGACGACACTGAGAACGATGGGAAAGACGCTGTTTTTGGGGCCGATATTCCACTCATGAAACTCGTTAATGTTCTGCGTGCAGCGGCTCTTGGCTATGGCACTGAAAAGCGCGTGATTCTGTTGCATGGGCCGGTGGGTTCTGCCAAATCAACAATTTGTCGTTTACTCAAACAGGGTTTAGAGCGCTATTCAAAGTCTCCCAATGGAGCCGTCTATACTTTCGATTGGGTCGATGAAGAGGGACGTTTCGAAGACATTTTTGGCAAAGACTGTCGGGTTTTTTCCAGCCCCATGCATGAAGAGCCTCTCTTGATATTGCCGGTAGAAATGCGGCAGCCCATTTTCGACGAACTAAATCGAGGAGCCAAGGGCGATTTCCGCGTGAATGTGACCGGGGAGCTTTGTCCGCCTAGCCGTTGGATTTTTCGTCAGCTGATGGAGCGTTATCATGGTGACGTCAGCAAGGTTTTACAGCACGTGCGAGTCAAGCGCTTAATCCTATCAGAGGCTGACCGCATTGGCGTTGGGACTTTTCAACCAAAAGATGAGAAGAACCAGGATTCGACCGAGCTCACTGGCGACTTGAATTATCGAAAAATCGCGGAATACGGTTCAGATTCGGATCCTCGGGCCTTCAATTTTGATGGTGAATTCAACGTTGCCAATCGCGGCATGATTGAATTTGTTGAAGTTCTTAAGCTCGATGTGGCTTTCTTGTACGACCTGCTTGGAGCCTCTCAAGAGCATCGTATTAAGCCAAAGAAATTCGCTCAGACTCATATTGATGAAGTCATTATTGGTCACACGAATGAGCCAGAATACCGAAAATTACAAGACAACGAATTTATGGAGGCTTTGCGCGATCGCACGGTCAAGATTGATATTCCCTATATCACCAAACTTCGCGACGAAGTGATGATTTACAAAAAGGATTTCAATTCAAAAATTTTGCGCGGAGTAAGCATCGCTCCTCACACCATTGAAATGGGAGCTATGTGGGCCATTCTCACCCGCTTAGAAAAGCCTAAAAAAGCGAATTTAACTCGACTGCAGAAACTCAAGCTCTACGATGGAAAATCGTTGCCCAATTATACCGAAGACAACATTAAGGAACTTCGTAAGGAAGCCAAGCGTGAGGGTCTTGAGGGCATTTCGCCTCGCTACATTCAAGACAAGCTTTCCAACTCCATTGTATCTGCCCAGCAAATGAATCGAGGGTCGGTCAATCCTTTCATGCTCCTAAACGAGCTGGAGGCTGGACTAAAGCATCACTCGCTTCTCGCTAATGAGGAATTACGTCAGGATTATCGCGAACTTCTTAGCGTGGTAAAGCAGGAGTACGAAGAGATCATTAAATCTGAAGTGCAACGTGCAATTTCTGCTGATGAGAGCGCCTTGCATCGTTTGTGCGCAAATTACATTGATAATGTGAAGGCCTACACGCAAAAAGAGCGCGTGCGCAATCAGTTCACTGGCTCAGATGAGGAGCCTGACGAAAGGCTTATGCGCTCGATCGAGGAGAAAATCGAGATTCCCGAATCGCGTAAGGATGATTTTCGTCGTGAAATTATGAATTACATCGGAGCTTTGTCGTTAGATGGACGCAAGTTCGACTACAAGACCAATGAACGATTGCATAAGGCTCTTGAGTTGAAACTTTTTGAGGATCAAAAAGACTCGATCAAGTTGACAAGTTTAGTGTCGAGTGTGGTTGACAAGGACACGCAGGAAAAAATCGACATTGTAAAGACTCGTTTGATTAAGGAATTTGGTTACGATGAAATCTCGGCGACGGATGTGCTTCACTATGTGGCTAGCATATTCGCTCGGGGAGACGTGAAAGATAAGAAGTAAGTATGGCAATTCGGGAAGATCATCGCCGGTTTCGTGACATTGTCCGGGGCCGGATAAAAGAGAACTTCAAAAGGTACGTTACGCATGGCGAGATGATCGGCAAGCGTGAGAACGATTTTGTTAAAATTCCGATTCCCTCGATTGATGTTCCGCGCTTCAAGTACGGCCCCAAACAATCAGGGGGCGTGGGCCAGGGGCAAGGGCAGGCAGGAGATCAGGTTGATGGAGATCAGCAGCAGGGATCGGGACAGGCAGGAGATAGTCCGGGCGAGCATGTTCTTGAAGTTGACGTTTCGTTTGAAGATTTAGCCGATATTTTAGGTGAGGAGCTTGCCCTACCCAGAATTTTGCCTAAG
>JAYQON010000018.1:9885-33151 GCA_038144835.1 Bdellovibrionales bacterium | reverse complement strand
ATTTTAGCACTCAGGATTTTTAGCCAAATTGACCCTACCTTGGATCCAGCAGCCCGCGATCAAATCGTGAACAGTCAGATCGCTGAAATGACTTGGATGGGTTTTGCCGTGATTGCATTGCCGCTTATGATTTTTTCAGGTGCACTCGTCTATGCTTTTTTGAAAAAACTGTCGCAAATGACAGGGGAGGAAATTCATGCACTTATTAAATCATGATCTGGTAACTCAAAACCAAAACAAGAAATTAGCCCCGAAGGTCTTGTAATTTTCGAAGTTATTGGCGATTTCTCCAATTCCACGTTCTAAATAAAAATCAAAACCTATCATGTCCTCGAACAATAGACTCACACCAGCATTTAAAAGCGGAATCATTTTCTCACTGTCTGCCGCTGGCATGGGATTCGCCGATGCAGAATATTTAATTTTTTCATTTGTATTGACGCCGATAATCAGACCTCCGAAGAAGCCAATTCTTTCATTGAGATGCCACTGCACATTCGCAGGAATATCGATATAGTCGAAATTGACTTTGGTCTCAGCTCCAGTTGTTGGATTATCGATTTCAAAGTGCCTCTGATTGTACAACAATCCCGTGCGAAAATGCGTGTGTCCCATGAGCTCAAATGAAGCTAACACTCCGACCTTGAAATTCATCTTTGCGTCAGACGTGCCACTTATGGTTCCTCTTGGTTCTGCCTCTGTTTGATGAACACCTAAAACCGCTGCATATTCCTGTGCGTTAGCAGAGAACGTCGATACTATAATAAGTAAAAAAAAGACCATCTTATTCACACGATACTCCTTTCAAAACTCTCAGCATCTGAAACTCTGCTCACGCAACTGTCAATATTCGTCGAGCCCAAATTCAAGCCTGGCGGGTATGGTTCGCCCACGCTTGAGGATTTCTGCGGCATAATCTTTACGTTGCACATAACATTTACGTGCGACTTCAATCTTTCTTTCACGTTCTCTCAACTCAGCCTGATATTGAGCCTGCAAGTGGGAGTCGTCGGGCCTGGGGCGCCGATTCTTAACATATTCTATTCGCGCTAGCTCGATCTCGCGCTCTCGAGCCTCACGCTTTGCGCGAAGATTTTCTCTCGATGCCTCAATGCGCCGTTGACGCTGCTCACGTTCACGCATGACTTCAAAAAAATCGTCATAACGCCTATTGATGCGCTCAACCATAGACCGCACCTGTGTGTCGTCTTGCACACATTCAGAGGCAAGAACTAGCACGCCTTTAAAAGAAAAAAATAGAAGCAGACTAAGTCTGACCATCTTCTTGATCTTAGCTGACTCTTTGCTAAAAGGAGAAGTTTGCAGAGTTTGACCAGACCTTGGGAGTGAAAATGGAATTAATGGCAGAATTAGGCGTTTTTAGTGGCAAAGTGGCAGTTTTACTTTTAGCCGCAGGCAGCCTGTTAATTTTATTTTTTGCCCTGATTGCCAAGGCTCGACAACATAAACCACTTTTGAGCGTTGAAAATCTAAACCTAAAATTCGAAAATATGGCGGCCGCTTTGAAGGAAGGTGTACTGGAGGAAAAGGCACTAAAAGCAGAGCACAAAGCGCAAAAAAAGATCGAAAAATCTAAAAAACAAAAAATCGAAGATCTTAAACGCATCTTTGTTATCGACTTTCATGGCGACATGCGAGCAAGCCATTTGGATCATCTACGCGAAGAAATCACAGCGATTCTAACCATTGCACGGGTTGGCATAGACGAGGTGGTGGTGAATCTTGAAAGCCCAGGGGGAATGGTTCACGCTTACGGACTTGCGGCAACGCAATTAGTACGTGTGCGTGAGGCAGGTTTGCATCTTACGGTGTGCGTTGACAAGGTTGCGGCTAGCGGTGGTTATATGATGGCTTGCACAGCCAATCGAATACTCGCTGCCCCGTTCGCGATTCTTGGTTCCATCGGCGTAGTGGCTCAGGTCCCCAATTTTCACCGCCTTTTAAAAAAGCATGACGTGGATTTTGAAGAAATCACAGCTGGGGAGTTCAAACGTACAATAAGCCTTTTTGGAGAAATCACACCAAAAGGTCGAGAAAAATTTCTGGAACAAATTGAGGACACGCACGGATTATTCAAAAATTTCGTAAAAACGTACAGACCTAATCTGGACTTAAATATCGTAGCTAGTGGTGAATACTGGTTTGGTCAACGAGCAAAGGATTTAAATCTGGTCGATGAAATAATGGCCAGTGACGACTACCTGTTTCGTCAACGTGATTCGGCCCGTATATTTAAAGTGGAGATATTGATTCGCAAAAAGTGGTCTGAAAAACTCGCTGAAAATATCGCTCGAATGATTGTTGGGACTTATGAGCGCAGCTTGAGTCGGCTGGACAACCCTTTTGCATTTTGATCACTAACGATTGTTTCCAACATCACTATCAACCCGTAGATCCACAGGAGTACCTCGCAAAGCAAAACTGCGTAGGCGGCCCGATCCACTCACACTCAGTAAAGCAGAAAAATCGGCGTCGCGCACCCAGGTTCCACGGGCTCGCCACTGTTCTCCAGTTTTTTCTTGCACGGCAGACAACGCTTGTAGCTGGCCACCAGTTGACTCAATTAGGAACTTAGCGGCACCAGAGTGCCAGTTTAAATCGGAGCTAAATTCAGGATCAATCGCCGCCAGCTGACGAGCGAAACGCCAGCCTTGATCCACTCTCAGAGATTTCAATTCAACATCCAATTGAACGGCACGGCCAACGGGTTTGGATTTTACTGACAAACCCTCACCTCGCCATCCGGGTCCACTCACTTCGGCCAACTCGCCATAAGCGGACCAAGCCTCAAGTCCCCATTCGCGCAACTGTCCCCGTCCCGTTATTTTAAGTGGCGCAATCTGCCCACCAACCAGAAGATTCTGGATAGATCTAGAAAGGGCCAAACTCGAAATCTGTCCCTCAAAGGTACCGGTTTTACTCTCTTGATCCCACTTTAGGCTTACGAGCCCCCTAAAATCACCATCTTGCAATTCCATTTCATCTACTTGCAAAGAGATTTCCGAACCCGAGCGCTTTCCTAAAGTGTGCATTCTGCGAACCATCTGCTTTCCACGCACGCTTTGGTTCGAAAACACGATTTCGGTGTTTTCAAGAAAGCCATCAACCTCCCACTTTTTGGGACCAAAAAATTGAAGGGTGCCGCTCCATATACCAAGTCTCGAAACCAGTGGACTTAAAACACGAACTTGAAAAGCCTCACTCTTGGGCTCCAACTGTAGTTTTTGCACCTTGACCCGAGCGGGTTGAGCAAAGGCGTGTTCATTATCTAAATTCACGACCACCGGCTCCAACAAGTCTACACGCCCATAACCGCCAATAAAACTAAATGCATTTATATTTAACGGAAAGCTCTTATAGTCTTGTAACTTACCCTGCCATTCTAGATCCGAAGTCAACCAAGTGGCTTTGAGATCTATCTTTCGCGCAACAAATCCCATTTGATGAAGCTCAAAAATTAAATCTTTCATGGGCATTTGTTTAAGCACGACACCGGTTCGGACAATATTGGTATTTAAATCCCAATTTCCGGACCAACGCACTCGCCCTTCTTTGAACTCTGAATGCACATCCCATTTTAAAATTCGTCCAATTCCTAAACCATCAACCTCGAGATTGTGCATGAGAGCACCGAAAGGAAGGCTTTTTTGCACACTTACCAAAGCGTGGTAGTGCATCTCGTCACCAAATTTAACTGCCGCAGAAGATACAGCCAGTTTCCAAGTCACGTTCCGTTCATAGGTAACCGTAAAATTTTTGAATTCAATACCGTCGAGATATTTTCCCAGAGTCTGCCAGTCCAAACGCGGGGGCTGAATTTTTGCCATGCGGAATCGTTCAGTAGGCGACATTGGCGGCAGCAATTCTGATTGGCCAGGGGTTGTTCTAGCAATGCAATCCTTGTAATTTAGGTGAATATGCCCCCCCTGAACACTGGCCTGCCCCAAGCGGAATGTGCCTCCAAGCAGATGAATCCAGTCGACAGGTAAAATGGCTTCGGGGACTTCCAAAATGAAGCTCAGCTTGCCACACACATCCTGTTTGAAAACAACATTTCGGATCTTGAGTCCCAAACCAGGCCACAAGCCGCGAGACAGCAACACTTCTGTACTTTCAATTTGAAATTCGTGGCGAGGGAAGCGGTGGCTCAACTCAGACAACACCCTCTGATGGACCTGCTCAGAATTGAGCAAGGTCCGCAACGCGCCTCCAAGAAAGGTAGCTAAAACTAAGCCGATAACAAATAAGGCGATTCCCGTAGAAGAGACTTCACTGCTGGATTTTCTGCGCAAGATTCTCATCTCCGCGGGACCCCTTTCCTTTAGTCATGGGGTCCATCGGCCGGAATCCCCAATTATTATCGAAAGTAGAAATTCAAGACTTCGAATTCTTTTTCACCCTTAGGGCTTTTGAATTCAATAATGTCGCCTTTTTTCTTGCCGATCAAACTTCTTGCAATTGGAGAAAACACGGAGATTTTCCCACCTTTTACATCGGATTCATCTTCGCCAACGATTTGGTATGTGACTTCTTCTTGGCTTTCACAGTCCTGAAGTTCCACCGTTGCGCCAAAAATAATGGTGCTCGACTTCAGGCTGGCCGTATCAACTACCTCAGCATTGGCCAGTTTAGCCTGTATTTCGGCAATACGCCCCTCAATCATAGCCTGACGATCCTTGGCAGCATCATAGTCGGCATTTTCACTGATATCACCATGCCCACGAGCCTCTTCAATGGCTTTAATAACGTTTGGACGTTCAATATGAATTAAGTTCTTCAGCTCAGATTCGAGCTTGGCCTTACCAGCTACAGTCATAGGTTGGCGGTCGGACATGGGTACTCTCCCTCAAAACAAAGGCGACAGTATCCGCGTAACGATTGACGCAGTCAAACAAAACATTTTTTGGGGCTTCGCAGTCATTGGCCAAGTAAAATACACTCAGATTATGGCGATTCCGAGTCTCTCAGTCCTAAATGTCGATTCTCTCGTGCGTCGTATAAAAAACGCTACGAGCCTCTGCCTAACCACCCACAAACAATGCGATGGAGATGGCCTAGGAGCCCTACTTGCATTGTATCATGGGTTGCGAAAATCAGGGAAAAACGTACGCGTACTTTTAGTAGATCAGGTACCCAAAAAATATAGTTTTTTGGAAACTGAGAAGCACCTTGAGACTCTTGATGGTCCGCATACCCCCCTAGAACCGACAGATTTAGCATTAATTTTCGATACTAATGACCGTCGTCTGGTGGAACCTTTATTTTCTTCCCTGCAAAACCATTGTCGCGAAATTCTTTTTGTGGACCACCATCCAGTACTCAATCAAGGCCCTGAACCAACGGCTGGTTCTTTTATTGAAACGCGGGCAGCAAGCACTGGAGAAATTTCGTATTTCATACTCAAAGCTCTGGGAATTCGCTTCGATGAAAAAATAGCACAAGCTCTCTACACGAGTATTAGCTTTGACACCCAGCTTTTCAAATTCGTCAAAAATTCCGTCAATTCGCATCTCATCGCGGCGGAACTGCTCATGCACATCAACAATGCCGAGGAGATTCACCGCCACCTTTTCTCAACCCACACTATCGAGAAAGTCGCTTTTCTATCGAAAGTTTTAGGACAGATAGAATACTATGGACAAGGGCAAGTGGCGGTCCTCAAGTTACACGCGGCCGATCTTCTGAGTCACAGTTTAGACATGGATGATTCTCGCGATGTCATTGATATGCTCATGAATGTCACAAGCCTACAAGCGGCCGCACTCTTCCGGGAAGATGCAAAAAATGAATATAAACTTTCTTTACGTAGCAAAGGCCGTCTTGAAGTTTTAGGTGTCGCGGAGGCCTTTCAAGGTGGTGGACATATGTTTGCTGCCGGTGCCTACATTCTTGGTGAATACGAAAATATCAAAGGAAAGGTCGTTCAATTGCTTCTTCATCGCTTGGACTCAACGGATGTCAGCAATTCAAAAAAAGGATAAAAAAAAGCGTTTTATCTGTCTTTGCAACTCGGTGTCACAAGCCGAAATCGAGGGTGCAATCGAACGGGGCTGCTCTACCTTGGGGAAAATTTTTGACGCTACCCGGGCTGGAGTTGGAGCTTGCGGCGGAAGCTGTCAGCCTCTTCTCAGGAAGATGCTCGAAACTTACCAAAACACCGGCTGTTTTCCTAAAAACCCCGTACTGAATTCAAGCAAACGCCGCCGCCAGGGCTAAGAGCGACTGAACTCATCACGCGGGAAATTCGCAAATAAATTCAGCTCCCTGTCCTGGTTGACTTTGTACTCGCACTCGACCGCCATGCCTTTGCACAATGTGCTTCACCAAAGACAAACCGATTCCCGTCCCTCCCACAGCTCGAGAACGGCTTTCGTCAACACGATAAAAGCGCTCAAACAGGCGCGCCTGATGCTCCTGTGCAATCCCGGGTCCGTCATCGCGCACACGAAGCTCATAACTCATGCCATTCAAAGTCCACTGAATATAAATGTTGCTCCCCTCAGGCACATAACGCACTGCATTTTCTAGTAAATTTCGGAGAACTTGCTCAAGTCGCTTTCCATCTGCCATTAATTCATCAAAATCATAGGACAAATGAATTTTATGTCCATAGGTATTGACTAGTCTCAAAACTGATTCAGTCACGTCGCGCACAGAAACTCTCTCAAGACGAAGCTCTTTGCCAGCTTCAAGGGCCGAGAGATCCAAAAGATCCTCAACCAGATTTTTCATGCGTGAAACATTCTGCGTGATCACTTGCAAGAATTGGCCTACTTGATTCAATCGACCGTTATCGAAATCAGCTGTAAGTGTCTGAAGATATCCGTGAATCGTGGTTAACGGGGTGCGTAATTCATGAGATACGTTGCCGACAAAATCAATGCGAATTTTCTCGGCTTTTTTCAGTTCGGTAATGTCATAAAAGATGCCAACAACCCCATATACTTCCTGGTTATGCTTTTTTTTGAGGGGTGCCACAGACAATTGAAAGTAACGATTGGCACGCTCCCCGGGAAGGGCGAGTTGAACTTCATGCCGCCGAGAAACCCCAGTCGCTAGCACATGGTCATACACTTCACTCACATCGGGACTACGCAAAATTTCTGCCATACGTGCATCAGTCGACGGCTGGCGAACATTAAATAAAAAAGCAAAATGTGAATTAAAAAATAAAACTCGGCGTTCACTATCAATGGCCAACACAGCTTCTGAAACAGCAGACATTATGGTTCTAAGCTCAGTTTTTTCTCTGGATAAGCGAATGGTTTTTTGACGAAGATCTCTGCCAAGTTTATTGACAGCACTTTCCAACTCAAACCATTCACCTGGCTCGTCAAAAGTGAGAGCTTCGGGCTCAACTTCCTCATCCACCAGAGGTAAATCCCTCAGTCGACGAGTTTTATCGATCAATCGCCCTAGAGGTTCGACGATCCGGTAGACTAGCCAAAGAGACAAGATTGCAGAAAATATGAATGCAAAAATCAGAGAAAGGAAAATAGACTCACGTGAAACACGCAAAACCTCATCATCTAGACCACGCGTTTCACTCCAAAATAAAAACCCAAAACCTAAAACAATAAATCCAATTAGATAAAATAGAAACAGCTGGGTAAAAAACCATCGGTACAGTCGGCGTGGAAAACAGATTCTCATTTGGGAGTTATGCGCACACGGTAACCAACACCGCGGATAGTTTCGATCATCTCGGACCAATCGCCAAGTTTTTTGCGCAGCCCAAATACATGGGTGTCAATCGTGCGACCAATCACATTGACTCCCTCTCCTTGAATCTGCTCAATCAGCGCTTCGCGCGACAAAACCTTTCCTTGATGCAGCATTAACGTTTCAAGCAAACGAAACTCTGAACGAGTAAGATCCAATTTTTTACCGGCCAGTTGAACATCAAAAGTTTGGTTATCCAAGGCCAATTCACCGACAACAACCTGACTTTGCGCTCCTTTCAAACGTTCCCTTAGCCATTGATGGCGCCGAAGTAATGCGTGCACTCGAGCCATAAGCACGATCGTATCAAAAGGCTTGGTTATATAGTCATCAGCACCCGCATCCAGTCCTGCTGCCACGTATTCAGGCTCAGTTCTGGCCGTCACAAACAAAATAGGTATTTGCGCCAAAGCGCTATTTTTGCGCAACCAGTGAGTCAACTCCAGACCACTTACTGATGGTACCATCCAATCCAAGATCAAAAGATCATACGCACGAGATTCTAGGAGATCGCGAGCCATTGCACCATCGCCAACTTCGTCAACAACAAAACCCTCTCGGTCCAAATGCAAAGCAATAAGCTGCCTGATTGCAAGTTCATCTTCGACGACAAGGACTCGTCTTTTATAATTTTGATCCGTGCTTTGATTAGGAGTTTGCTGTGACGGAGTGCCCATGTCGAACATCATTCCCGGTTGCGAGGTAAATCACTTCTTCCGCTATATTGGTCGCGTGATCCGCAATCCTCTCGAGGTTCTTCGCAATCATAATAAAAGCCAGATAGAGCTCAATGTTGTTGGGCTCACTTTTCATCTTAACTTTCATCTCACGTACTAAAGAATCTTTGAGTTCATCTACAAGATCATCTTGAGCTAAAACGGCTTGCGAAAGCTCTACATCTCTACGCGCAAAAGCATCCAAGACAGAACGGATCATGCTTTTCACTTCTTCGATCATGTCAGAGATTTGCACTGGAATTTGAATTTGAGGCCAAGAGCGAAGTATATCTGATCCACTATGAACGATATTGACGCATTGATCCCCCATTCGCTCAAGGTCAGTGTTGATTTTGGTGATTGCAATCACCAACCTTAGATCTTTAGCAACTGGCGCTTGCTTGGCCAAAACATTCACACAAGATTCGTCGATCAGAATCTGCAGATCGTTAATTCGGGCTTCGTACTTTCTAACAGCCTCGTTGGCCTCGGAGTCATTTGCACAAATTGATTTACAAGCATTTTCCAGGGCTTTTTCGACCGAGCCCCCCATCTGTAGTGCCAAATCTTTTAAAGCTTGCAATTCCGAATCAATATGACGAACCATGACGTCCCCCTCAGAAGCATCATTGTAATGCGGCGACGGAGGGGAAATAAAACGATTTTTTATAGCTTCCAAAGATTGCTTCACGCCTGAGGTTGTAGCAACTAACTTTAGTCCTAGCAATCCTGCTTTAGGTCAATATTGTGTTAATTTTGCGAATAAAAGGGCTTAAATGTTGGAATATACCACTTCAGAATCGCGCGCCCGCTTTTATTACCTTCCAGCTCCAACCAACTCCCCTTTTTAGATTCTTGACGCAAACCTACAAGCTGATTTGACGCCAAGGGAATCCAGTCGCCATGCCCACACAAAACCGTCAAAACTTGATTTGAATTTTGCCACTCATCTAAGAACCGACGTACACGCTTCGCAAAATCCGTTGTCGATTCCCCATCAAATTGCTCATCCAGCAGAGCATGTGCCTCAACACCTACACCAAGAGCCTTAGACAGAGGCTTCAAGGTTTCCAAGCAGCGCAATTTGGGGCTCGAAACTAACCTGACTTTGCTAAAATCAACAACACCCTCAAAGCGCTCCATAAAAAAATGACGAATGGCCTTAGCCTGATCACGACCTTTAGAGTCCAAACCATTATCCAACTCTCGTCGGGTCGTATCACGGTGACCGTGACGAGCCATTACTAAAGTTTTGGTCATTCCTTTTCTCCCCTAATATGTTATAGCTTCGGCTATGACTCTCCTTAGCGTCAATGTGAACAAATTAGCCACTCTACGTAATTCGCGCGGAAAAAACATTCCCGATGTTGAAGCTCTCTCGACTAAAATTTTGCTCTATGGAGCACATGGCCTGACGGTTCACCCCCGCCCCGATGGTCGGCACATTCGACCACACGATGTACATGCATTGAGCGCTTTGGTTCGTAACTCTCCGGCGACGTCTGCCGGCCCAGTCGAGTTCAATATCGAAGGTTATCCAAGCCCCGACTTTCTCAAACTGATAGAAGATGTGCACCCCGATCAGGCCACCTTGGTTCCAGACCCTCCGGAAGCACTGACGTCAAACGCAGGTTGGAATCTGCGATCCAACGAGACTTTTTTGGCCTCCGCAATTGCGCGCATAAAAAGTTCGGGAGCACGTGTCTCTCTTTTTTTAAGCCCTTTTTCCTTCAATGACGAAGACTTAAAAGCTTTACAGCGTTTGCAACCTGACCGAATCGAGCTTTATACTGAAAAATTTGCCGATGACTTCGACAGTGATCAAAGTGAAGCCACAGTTGCTGCGTATGCACATATAGCAAAGAGGGCTGAGGACTGCGGCATTGGTGTTAATGCCGGCCATGATCTCAATCAAAAAAATCTTGGCTATTTAATTCAAAAGATTCCCTCAATTTGCGAGGTATCTATCGGCCATGCACTCATTAGTGAAGCACTCGAACAAGGCTTAGAAACAACAGTCAAAAATTATTTGCAGATCCTTGCCAATGCTCAAAATTTACACGCTCAACGTCCTTAAAGATAATTTTGTTTATGTCATTGCCAACTCCAATAATCAGAGCGTTGTGGTGGATCCTGGCGATGCTAAGCCAGTAGAAAATTTCTTAGACGAGCGGCAATTAAAACTGATTGCGATTTTATGCACCCATCACCATGCAGATCACGTCAACGGAGTCGCATCGTTAGTCAATCGATACAACTGCGTGGTGTACGGCTCCCGTTATGACATGAAACGTCTGCCAGTTAAGACTCAACCGCTCGATGAAGGTGTAGATATCGAATTGCTGGGTGAATCTTTGCGAGTTCTGGAGGTTCCGGGTCACACTTTAGGTCAGATCGCATTTTATTTTCCGAGCAATGAAAGCTTATTTGTTGGAGACACTTTATTTTCCGGCGGGTGCGGTCGATTATTCGAAGGCACGGCCGAAATGATGTATTCTAGCTTGGCCAAAATTAAAGCCTTGCCGCCATCAACAAAAATTTATTTCGGTCATGAATATACTCTCCGCAATCTGGAGTTTGTGAAAACCCATAAAGCCGCACCCACTGCCGCACTAAAACATTTTTACAACCAAGTGCAAAAAAAAATCGATTGCGGGCAACCCAGCTCCCCTACGCTGCTCGCAGATGAACTAACGATAAACCCATTTTTAAGCGCCAGATCAGTCGAAGAGTTTAGCTATTGGCGGGCTTTGCGGGACCATTGGTGAGTTGTTTCGTTACGGGATATTTTACTGCGTTCTTCAGCATTTTTTCTTGCATGCAAGTGGTTAAATCAAAGTTATATAATTGCGCAAAACGAAGAATGAAATAAAGGCTATCTGCAAGTTCATCAGCCATCCGTTGACGTTGATCCGGCTTTTCCATAACTTTCGGCAAATCCCTTTCATTAACAAAGCGAAAAATTTCTAGCAGTTCGCTTGCTTCAGTCACCAGACCTATGGCCACATCTTTTGGACTATGGTAGGGGTCCCACTGTCTCTCCTCGCAAAAAACACGAACCATACGTTTCAAATCATCTATTGAGGTGTCACCGTCTTTTTTTCGCATGATCTTTGTCTAGCATTGGTGGCTACTGATTGAGAAGGTCTTTTGGCCAATACCACGCCAATCCCTCACGCACACATCTATTTAATCCGAAAAAACTCTCGGAGGTCCCGATGAAACGCAACTTCTGGCGCATGATTTTTGCCCTACTTGTATCCGTAGCGTGCTTTACGGGAACCCATCTGTGGTACGCATCCACTCGCGAAAAATCCCACAGTGCAACTCGTTCTAAAGTTGGCCGCCTCACTGAAGCTCACAATGAAGTCCAACGCAAGTCCGTGCGTGATTTCATTTGGGAGGGCTTAAGCGGCAACGACGAGCTGTTTGCTGGCGAACAAATCCGTACCTTGGCAAATTCTGAAGCAGAGATTTTTCTTGAATCGAGCAATGCAACAATACGACTCGAACCCAACTCCCTGGTGATCTTGGAAAAAAATGAAGAAGGACTGAGCCTTGATTTCTTAGAAGGGAATCTTTTTGTACAAAAGGGACAAAATGGTGAGATGGGAGTCAAAGTAAAAAGTTGCACAGAAAATAAAGCGGATTGCAGCGAGATTTCATTACAAGCTGCAGAGCTCAGCCTCTCGCGCAAAGGAGACGATGTAAGTCTTGAAGTCTTCAGAGGCAAAGCGGAGCTGCAAAAAGCCGGAAAAAAAATTTCCTTAACAAAAGACAAAGCCGCCACTATCAACAAACACGGTTTAAATTTAATGACCGACAGAATTCAACTGCTATCGCCGAGCGCGGGAGAAGCAGTGCTTATTAATTACAGCAAAGAGGAGAAATTTGAGGTTCGCTGGCACAGATTGCCGCCTGACTACCAGGTCCACGCGGAGATAGGAGCAACCCGCTCCTCCCTGAATCGGCTTGAGTCCGCCAGCGTCAATGGTGCGGATGGCTCACTGAGCTTTCATCAAAAGCCCGGAAAATGGTTTTTAAAACTCGTCGCTCAATCTAGGCATCGAGCTCAACCTCAACTGATTTCGATGATTACCCCATTTTCCATTGAACCGAAGGCTTCGCCTGCTCTCATTGAGCCCGCCACAGCCCAAACAATTTTGCGTGAAAAAGGCAATCAGGAAATAAATTTTTCGTGGCTCAATCGTAATGCCTTTGCCAAGCAAACCCTTGAAGTTTCAAAGGACTCACAACTCAAGAGTCTCATCATCAACACCGAGGTCGATAATCAAACCCATAGATATACAAGTAAACTCGAGGACGGAACGTACTATTGGCGAGTCAATGGGTTTCTCAAGCTTGCAAATGGAAAGTTGGAAATTCTTTCTAGCCCGATCGCTAACTTTAGACTCACCTCGCAATGGGAAATTAAGCCCGCACAACTTCTTTCACCCACAGATCATATGCGAATTGCCTATTTCGACGCTCAACGCGGAGGCGTGACACTAAAATGGCAAGGCGACTTGGAATCCAGCCGCTTCAAAGTCAATGTCTCAAGCTTGACTGAGAGTGGTACGCAAACGATTCTTGAAAAAGATCTCGACGCTCCAATTCTGAAAATGACCACTTTGCGACCCGGCGATTATCAGTGGGTCGTGACGACCGTGGATCGTCGAACTGGTCAAACGCAGCTCTCAGAAAAATGGCGATTTTCGATCGACGAAATATCTAAATTAGAATGGTTAACAAAAAATCCTGAATATACATACACCTCTCCAACACCAACTCTGGAGGCCCAATGGAAAGCCTTGGAAAGCGAGCAGCCAACAAAATATCGCTTTCGAGTCGTCGAAGATGGCTCTGCGATTGAAGACGTGCCTTGGAAAACAACCTCGCAGACGCAATTCGCAACAGTCATACCACGGGAGGGACAATATCAAGCTGTGGTCGAGGCCCTCAATTCGCAAGGGCACACAGTGGCAAAAAGCGATCCCAAAACGTTTATTGTAAAGCGAATGCCACTTCTTGCTCCGCCTCGTTGGAAATCGGACACTCCCGAGGTTCTGCAAACTGATGCCAAAGGCAATATCTCGTTTGACTGGGATCCTGTGGAAGGGGCCAAAAACTACCATCTGATTTTGCAAAATTCTCAAGGGCAAATCTTGCAACAAAAAAAAGTGCAAAGGACGACGGCTTCAGTCACTAATTTGAAACCGGGGCAATACCACATTCGAATCCAATCTATAGATTCGTTCAGCCGCATTGGACCTGAAGGACCATCTAAAAAACTCAACGTGCCAAAACCAAGCGACATTCGGGCGCCAAGAATTAAGACTTTGAAGGTGAAGTGATTTAAAACTGGCTCACTTCCCTGGTGCTCGTTGCTCTATCCCTAAAGCGTAAACCCGCTTGGCGATTACTTTTTTTAAAAGCACTCTACCTCATTACTGGAGATGTTCACCCTTAAGCCCTAGTCGTCCGGAAATCGTCGGCGATGGTCGCAATCACCGGACCTCCAATTCCAAGTGGATCAACATTTTAAAACGCGGCATCCACGGACATAGATTTTCAGAATAAAGTCTCTCCTAAAGAGATTCCTCACCTTTGGTGTGTCCGGGCTACCGGACATATATGGGGGACCGCCAACACCAGGCAGGTGGACCAGTTGCTCACTCTCACGCAATTTTGACTTTATCGGCATCTCCGGCTTCATAGTCACTATAGGGCGTACGTACAATCACCGGATTTTTTTGGGGATCAAAATAGCCTCGCACTCTGAAAAGCTTTAGTGACTCAGCTTTGCCCTTAACCTCCACAGAGCCACTGAGTTCAATCATGAAATCACCCTTTACTTCTTCGGCTAACTGTTCACTCAACAGAAGATCCGTACCAAAAGCCTTAGTGGAAGCTTCGATCCTCGAAGCTTGGTTAACGGTATCTCCAATCACTGTATATTCCATGCGCTCTTCTGAGCCAATTGTACCTGAAATCGCTTCCCCTCGATGTAGCCCCATACCAATTTTTATTGGCACCTGATTGCGGCTCGCGCGCATATCGTTCAGTTTCTCTAGGGCGATGCGCATCTCAATACAAGCCTTGACCGCATTTTGCGAGTCTTTGTGGGTAGAATGTGGAGCTCCCCAAACCGCCATAATGGCGTCGCCAATAAATTTATCTACTACACCACCATTGGAATTAATGATCTTAACCATGATCTGAAAATATTCATTCAGCATTTCCACAACTTCTTCAGGCGTGTGACCTTCTGAAAATTTGGCGAAATCACGAATATCTGAAAAAAACACGGTGACCATCTTTTTACTTCCACCAAGCTGAAGATCTCCCTTCAATAAATCCTCGGCAACCGACGATCCGTGAAATTTGCTGAACATATTTTTGACTTTATCGCGCTCCACTAACCCTTGGATCATGTGATTGAAAGCTTGCCCCAGTTGGCCAACTTCATCTTTTGAGCGAATCTTGGCTTTGACCCCAAAATTGCCTTTGGCCACCTGATGCGTAAGATCGGCAAGGGTCTCGATGGGTGAAGTGAGAGTGATCGAAAATATAAACATGAGAAAAAGCGAAACAGATAAGATCTGACCCGCAACATGAAAGGCTTCAAATTTAATTAAACGTGCGTCTTCTAAAACCAAATCCTTCTTCACTTCCGCCACGGCAATAACACCCAACGAAGTTTTTGTGTACGCGGCAATCCATTCGGAGCGATGCTCGTCGTAAAATTCACGCTCTCCCGATTTCAATACCTGGTTCATCGCTTCATCTACGACGGGGCGCTGATTGAGCATTTCACCATTCAAAACTCTTCGATCTTCAGGGTGAGCGAGAAGGCGTCCCTGACTGTCCACAACATAAAGAGTGGCCCGAGAAGTTCCCCCACGAAACGTTTTGAGTAACCGATCCAAACGAATTTCTGCCAATACGATGTGCGTAACTATACCAGAATCATCCTTAGCAAGAGGAAAACCTATGGTTAGCAGCGGGGCTCCGCCGGAAATCGTGGAGTTGCGCACTTCAAGATAACCCTCTTTACCTGAAAATAAGGCACTCAGATTGACAATCTTTCTATTTTTCTGAGCCTCTCGCAAAACATCGATAAAACCTGCATCCAACTTGTACTGCTGAAGATATTTCTCATTCACAACTCGCATGGAGCGTTCTGCACCAGTGCGTGACAAAACTTCAACGGCAACAAACTCTCTGTCACGGTAAAATGTAAGCTCCATCGAACTGTCTTTTTCAATTGACGATGTCGCATCATTGAGCAAAAGCGAAGCAACAATTTTAGCTCGGTCAATGTAGCTAATCAGAAGATTTTCAATTTCAGATGCACGAGCACGAGACTCATCGCGATTAGACTCTTTGATTCGCTCAATCGAGCTCCGTTCGAAATTCCGCGCGCTCACCAACGTGACCGCTACTGAAGAAATAACCAAAAGCGCAACGGTGAAGGCAATCAACTTAAACGCAATTGGAATTCGCAAGCCTAAAAACATGCTGATCTCATCGGAAAAATCAGGGATTTTTGACAGTGCCAACGTGACAATTCGACCAAGGATTGACGACCCCATGAATGCACGCGACAATGGTCGAGAAATGAAATCACAACTTCTCTCGTTTGCCCTGCTCATTCTTGCTGCTTTTGCGGGAATCACCTGGAAGACTTTCCACAATCCAGTCCAAGGTCTTTTGCGCGAAGAATCATCAACTCAGATTTTAGCTCATATTCGTGAGCTCAAAGCCCCCTTGGTTGTGGTCAATTTTTGGGCCTCTTGGTGTGAGCCGTGTAAAATTGAATTTCCACACCTTCTCAGTCTGAAGCAGAACTATTCAAATCAGGGCTTAAAGGTGGTCTTCATATCTATGGACGACTACTCTGATTTACCGGCAGCTGAAAAATTTTTAAAAGATAACAATGTCGACTTTCCGACCTTCTTCAAAGGGGCTCAGCCTCTTAAGTTCGTGACTGAGATTTTTCCGAAATGGTCAGGAGCAATCCCTGCCACGGTTTTATTTGGACCTAAGGGCGACATCGTCGACGCATGGGAAGGCGATACCTCGCTCGAGGAATTTGAGGCAAAAATCAAGCCTCACTTGAGGGGAACATGAATCATAAATCTAAAAAACCTACTCATAATGTAAAAACCGCCCGACATTCATCTCCCTCGCTACGGGAGACGCCCGCCCGGTGGCTCATCAAAGACCTATGCTCATACACAGCAGTAGCCCCCTGGGTCAAAAATTCCTATGTTCTTTCAAGGACTTGGGCATGGATATCACGTGTTCGGGTGGAACCCTCGGTGCGTATTCCTGTTCCACGCTTTTTCACCAATCGAGATCCCTGAAGTATTTTTATTGGCTTAACGTCCTGAGTTCGCTATAAGACCTGATTCTCGGAGAGCAATTTTATGGCTAAGAAAAAAGGTAAAGTACGCATCATCACTTTGGAATGCACCGAAGCACGCAAAGAAGGAAAGCCTCCTTCTCGCTACACTTCGAAAAAGAACTTCCAGACCACGCCTGAGCGCTTAGAAAAGATGAAATACAATCCGAATTTGCGCCGGCACACATTACACAAAGAAATTAAATAAGTTCCAGATCTAGTCCCTGAGTGGCCAGCTGGGGATTAGGCTTCGCTTAATATTGACAGGCTGGCTGAAAAATAAAGTGCTCTATTGCATGAATGAGTTCTGGGACCGCCTCGGCATTTCAGCCTCTCTGATTTGCATCCTCCATTGCATACTAACTCCCATTTTGGTGATTAGTATACCTGTTGCGGGCGAATTGGCTTCGCACGAGTGGTTTCATGGCTCCATGATTTTGATCGTGGTACCCGTGGCAGTTTGGGCTCTCTGGAATGGATATCGACTCCACCGTAACCCCACTGTGATTTGGCTGGGTATAGCCGGAGTACTATCTATGATCTTAGCTCTTGTGCTGGGCTCTAAAAATTTTAATGTAGAGTTCATATTCATGATTATTGCTGGCAGCTTACTGGCATCGGCCCACTGGCTTAATCTACGAGTCTGTCGTCGTCGACATTAATAAACTCTAGCTCCGCCAAAACAGCAGCATGATCACTCATCTTTTTCCAAGGTAGACCATTGAGCACTCGAAACTCTCGCACCACAAAACGGCGCGTGTAGATACGATCTAATGCCAAAAATGGCCGCCATGAAGGGAATGTCCGCGCATGCTCACCCATAAAACTCACCCCACTTTCTACAAGATTCAGCTGCTCTGACAAGGGGTCCGTCACTCGCTGCATCCAATCATTGAAGTCGCCAGCGACAATCAGAGGAGCTTGACTGGGCACACTTAAGCGAACGCGTTGAATCAAACTCTTAAGTTGCTCGCGCCGACCACGCTCTAAAAGATCTAAATGCAAGCAAAGCAGATGCAAAACCTCATCTTTGACCTCTATTTGAGCATGCAGTAAACCGCGCTTTTCCAATGCGTTAGTTGAAACATTAATGTTTTCAAACGCTGCAAAGGGATACTTACTGAGTATACAGTTTCCGTGATGTCCACTGGAATAAACAGCATTTTTACCGTAAGCGTAATGTGACCAAATTTGATCCGCCAGATATTCAAATTGCGATCCCAATTCATTTTCGCTCATCTTTACTGGGTGCACACCCATGACTTCCTGGAGAAAAACAAGATCGGCATCCACAGCGCGTATGGCCTCTCGCAACTCGTGTAGAACATACTGCCGCGTATAGAAACAAAAGCCCTTATGCATATTATAAGTCAAAACTCTCAGTCGCATTTCGCCAGAATAAAAATAAAAAAAGGGCTGGTTAAGCCCTCTTTTTATTTTTATCAAAAATACTTTTCTCGCTTCAGTTCGCTACGTGCAGCAAATCACCCGTTAACATGGCACGCGCGCGCTCTACGGCAGCCTCGGCATTGACTAATCCAGAGCCATACTCATTACCATTGTTTGGCCCTAAGGGCGTGGAGGTCGCTTTCAGCACCTCTCGCACCTGGGCGGGGGTCAAGTTTTTGTTGGCCGCACGAACCAGAGCCGCCACACCGGCAACATGGGGCGTAGCCATTGATGTTCCTTGGAATGAAGCATAATCGGTCGCAATCACCGCAATCGAAGCCCTAACTTCCTGCCCCTGGGACAGAGCAGCTTTTGCGGCTTCTCCTACCGACTGTTCAATCATCGCCGCGGGGATAGAGACTTCGGAGCCATCCTCAGTCAGCGTTCCCTGCATTAGACCAGGCGCATTATTGAAGATAATTACACCCGTGGCACCGCGAGCAATGGCATTACTGACTTTCTCTTTAAAAGGAATTTCACCACGAGAAATCAAGGCAAACTTACCGCGCACATCGATCACCGCGAAATCCTCGGCCTTACCCAAGCCAGCAAATACTAAGTTGTTTTCCAATGCACTACGAAGGGGTGAACCCACAAAGGGCATACAGCGAATTTCGTTGAGTCCGCCACCATTCATCTCCAGCCGAACACTGGCCCCTCTGCCCGTCCCGCGTGGGACCGAAGAGACTGTATCGACCCCAGGAGCAACAACGTCTAATTCAGGTCCCCACTGGGAAAAATCGGCTTTCTTTAAATCTGCCGCTACGGCTCCCACCGCAGTGATGGTCTCAACTGCTGCCGGAAATGAAACCCTTGGCGTACCGCTGTTTCCGCTAGCCGCAGCTATGAAAACGCCGGCGTCCTCAGCGCGCTGATAGGCTTGCGCCTCAGCTTCGCTAATAAAAGCTCCGCCTAAAGACATATTAACCACGTCGACTTTCTGCTCGATGGCCCAGTTGACTCCATTCATGATTGCAATTGAACTACAGCCGAAATCCGAGCAAACCTTACCCGCTAAAATGGCGGCCTGAGGAGCCACTCCCACCAAGCCCCCGTGCAAACCGGCGGCAGCAATTGTGCCTGAAACATGAGTGCCGTGTCCGATAGAATCATCAATGCTTCCACTGCCGGTAAAATCTCGTCCCTGCTCAAAACGAGTCGAAAGAACTTCGTGATCTTTATCCAACCCAGTATCGAGGACCATGACTCGCGCAGAAACTCCTTTGGATTTACTCCAAGCCTGGGGAGCTTTGACCGCAGAAATACCCCAAGGCATATCCATGCGCGTGGGCATCTTTGTCATTGTGTCCAAATGATCACCCACCTGTTCCAAGTTTTGCGTCTTAGAATGCGTGCTCAAAGGTTGTGGTGCAGGATGAAAAAACTCCTTTTCAACTAATGCGACCGCCGGATGCTGACGCAAAGACTCGACCGCCCGTTCATCTTGTGTTTCCACAACCAGCATTTGAATGTGCTCCAAAGCCTGGGTCACAGAAGCCTCCGTATTGAACAACTTTGCCGATGTCGCCAATCGTGGAGCCGTCAACAATGTGCTATTCATTCGCTGAGCCACTGCGCGAAAGGTGTTTGGGTTCTTGAAGCTGACCACGTAGCGTTTCGTCGTCTGAGCCTGCACCCCCAGAGTGATACCCAAAGTTCCAAGGATTACACCCAATTGGACTGCAACTTTCCGTGTAATCATGCTTTTTGTTCTCCCCTTTTTTGTCCTTGAGGTCTCCATGACCTCCTTGGTCGACGATTAAATCGGGTTAATGAAAAGTTTGCAATTAATTTGGTTCCAATTTGGAACTTAAAAAATCTGTCACCCCAAGATATTGATTTAATAAATGAAAAACGCTCAAACGACCTCATTGCGTTTTGTCATTTATACAATCTATTAGAAAATTAATGCCTTTAAGGGCTTTACATTCGCTCAACCAAGAGAAAACGAACTAAAGATTTAGCGGCGATGAACCTGTCGAATGGCGGCTTGATCAGTTGGAAACAAGACTAACTCTTGAATATTCACATGAGGAGGTCTCTGGAGACACCAAATGACTGATTCAGCTACATCATCAGCGCTTAGCGGCGTCATTCCCTGATAGACAGCGTTGGCACGCTCACTATCACCCAGGCGCACTTGGGAAAATTCGGTTGCGACCATCCCAGGCTCAATGTTTGTTACCCGCACGCCAGTCCCTAGCAAATCCATACGTAAACCCTCACTCAGAGCCGTCACCGCATATTTGGTAGCACAATAGACCGCTCCTCCAGGGTAAACCCAACGACCCGCAACAGAGCCAAGATTCACAATGTGTCCCCTACCTGACTGAACCATCGAAGGCAAAACGGCGCGAGTGAAATATAATAACCCTTTGATATTGGTATCGATCATCGACTCCCAATCATCAATTTTACCGTCCTGAAACGGATCCACACCTTTTGCTAAACCGGCATTATTTATCAAAACATCGATACCGCGAAATGCTCCCACAACCCTATCAACCGCACTATGATCACGAACATCCAACTCAACCAGTTCCACCTGCACTTTGCTTCTGCTGGCGATTGCTGACCTTAGATCTTGAAGTCGAAGTTGACGACGCGCGACCAGGACCAGGTCAAAACCGCATTCAGCAAGTTTATGGGCTAGAGCTAGACCGATCCCGCTGCTGGCACCGGTGATCAAAGCTTTTTTATAAATCATTATTCTATCACCGAAAAATTTCGAAACGGATATGGAAGTAATTCTTTAAGAGCATACAGTTTTTGCAGACCAGCTTCATTGCCGAGATAAATTTTAGTCTCGTCAGCACAGAATTCAGCCATCACCTGAAGGCAGTTAGCACATGGTACCGTCGCTTCATGTTCATTTGTGACCACAACAATAAATTGGGGTCGAATGCGACCATGACGAGCCACAGCCTGAAAGATCGCCGACCTTTCTGCGCAAATTGTGGCACCGTAGCTCGCATTTTCCACATTGCATCCGGCAATGGGTTCACTTTCGCCTTCAATTTGCAATGCCGCGCCTACCGCGAATTTACTGTAGGGCGCATAGGCATTGAGACGCACCTGCAGGGCAGCCTGATATGCTTTTTCGACATCTTCTGGAAATTGCATAGTTTCCTTATACCCATTGCAAGTCTTTTGCTCATGTAATATCCATAAGTGACGCAAAGCCGAAAGAGACATAGATGCAAACCAAAAAATCAAACTCAGTACTGGATGATGTGGCTGTCCTTCCACCGCAGCATAACCTTGAGTTAACCCTGGATGAAGTAGGAATGGAGAATGTTCAAACGCTGGTCCGCCTTGAAGGTCTCCTACTGCCAGCTCGGGCACATGCCTCTGTTTCTTTGGTCGACTCAAAAAGTCGAGGCATCCATATGTCGAGACTTTTTAAGCAAATCAACCGACTCCACGAAGATGAGCTTTCTTGGGGATGGATGTCTTCATCCATTGAACAAATTCTCGCTAGCCATGAAGGTCTATCAGATTCGGCTCACTTAGAAGTTAGCTTTGAGCTTCCTGTTTTACGAAAAGCCTTGATTAGCGAAGAGCGAGGCTGGCGCAACTATCCGGTACGGATGGCCGTTTCATCTCGCCAAGCAAGACTTGCGTACGAGCTGTCAGTGCGTGTGCTTTATTCAAGCACCTGCCCTTGTTCGGCATCCCTTAGTAAACAGGCCCTGCATGCTCAATTTAGCAAAGACTTCCAGGAAGAAAAAATCTCGCGCCAAAACATATTGTCTTGGATTGACCTCAATGGTTCAACCGTGGCCGTTCCTCACGCACAACGTAGTGAAGCTTTTGTTACCGTTTGGGTTGATCAGAAAGAATCTTCTCCCAACGCCCTAAATCTCATTAACGACGTAGAAGCAGCCTTGGCCACCCCGGTCCAGGCGGCTGTTAAACGCGAGGACGAACAAGAATTTGCCCGCCTAAATGCTTCCAACCCAATGTTTTGCGAAGACGCTGCTCGCCGTCTGAAAGCCGCATTACTGAAACTTCCAGGTTTGGCGGACTTCGCGATTGAAGTCCGCCACTATGAAAGCTTGCATCCACACGACGTGGTCGCAAGAGTCAGAAAACACATTTAGCTTTTTGGAACGTAGGTCGCACACCAGCCTTTAGCCGCTACAAATTGTGGTTTACTAGGATCCGCAAGCAACTGACAGCGAGCGTATTTGGCGCCTTTGAATGTCGTTTCTGAATTGTCCTTATTGTAAAATTGGCAATTCTCACAGGCTCCCGGTCGATCCTTAGCTCCCGGACAAAATTTATTTGGCTGTTTCTCAGGATCTTCACAATAGTTGGCAATAGTCGCGGGCTGACCATTACGAAGAATATCTTTTTCATTTAAGGCTTTACCGCCAGAGGCTTTCGTGTCCTTACCTTCGGCCCACGCCAAATCTAGAGATTTCAGGGCAAAAACGGCAGTTCCGACTCCCAAAAAAGTACGTCTGTTCATGCAATGACTCCTTGTTTGAAAACTTCTTGCAAAGTAAACGAAAATCAATCGTTAGTCACTGTATGTCGCGACGACAATAAGAAAAATTTTTCAGCCATTACAGGCATTTAGTGCGTCGCACTAATATTCTGATATATATCTGCCCTTTGTACTTAGGGAGCCCCTCATGAACCTCGTTCTTATTCAAATTCTTGCAGTTGGACTGACCTTAAGTCAGATCTTCACGAAACCCATAGATCAGTTTCAAACCGAATTTGACCCTAACGCTGACCAGACCAAAGTTTCAAGCTTACTCAACTCAGGCTGCGAACTGGTCAAAAAAGAATTCGGAAGCGAACAGCTCGATATCGAGACTCTGCTCACTTTGATGGTTGCTAACATGACTGCGGCAAAACAAAAGGCAACCGTCCAGACCGAAACTGACGCCGATATCACTACAGACCTGAACACAGACACCCCCCCCTCACCCACCAACAC
>JAYQON010000018.1:0-9875 GCA_038144835.1 Bdellovibrionales bacterium | reverse complement strand
GAGCAAGAAAAGTCCGTCACTCAGAGAATACTGGACAAACTCGACCTCAAAGGCATGCTGTCCGCTTACCGACAATTTTGCAAAAACGAAAAAAATGAAGATAGTCAAATTCAGGTCGCGACTATTATCGAATACTACAACCAAGCAATGAAAGATCTACCCGACCATAGAAGCTTAAAAGGTATGCGCCTTTTAGAAGCCTCCGTGATACTCGATCGCGAAGGGCAGCGCTTTTCTGAAATTTACAAAGATGACAATCGTCGCCGTTGGCTTCCCCTGGCGCAAATTCCAGAGCATCTAAAAAAAGCCTTTGTCGCCGCTGAAGACAAACGCTTTTATCAGCACAACGGCCTTGATCTCAGCGGGATAGTGCGAGCCTTTGCCAACAATGTACATTCCAAAAACCGTCCTCAAGGTGGATCAACAATCACTCAGCAGGTTGTAAAAAATCTTTTAGTTGGCGACCATCTCACCTTCGAACGCAAAATGCGCGAGATGGTACTTGCAGCTCGGGTCGAGCGGCTTCTTTCTAAGGATGAAATTCTAGAGCTTTATTTGAATTATATTTACTTAGGCAGAGCTTCCTGGGGAATTGAAATGGCCGCTCAAAGCTATTTCGGAAAATCAGCGCGCGCCTTGAATTTCAACGAAGCAGCCTTTTTGGCTGGCATGACCCGCGGACCTAATTTTTACAACCCCGACAAATCCCCGGAGCGAGACAAAGAACGGCGACAGTATGTTCTTCACCGAATGCTGCAAGACGGTTACCTGCCCGCAAATCAATTTGAAGGCTTGGCAAAATCGGATTTACAGATCGCCGCCTTTGAAAGTCCCCGCACCCGGTCTGCATTTTATTTTCTGAATGAGATCCAAAATGAGGCCAAACGAATTGAGGGCGTGGGGTCACTCACATCATCTTCATTTGTGGTACGTTCAACCCTGCAACCCTCGCTACAGAAAGTGGCGGAAAGTGCCTTACAGCAGGGTCTGATAGATTATGAAGTTCAGTCTGGTCGACAAGTCTTTAACGGGCCGGTCGCTAATCTTAGCGAGAACATGAAAAAATATGGAGCGAACTGGCAAGATCTTCTTCCTAAGATGCACTCTGGGCTCTGGGATCTGCAATGGCCTCTGGCCGTTGTTCTTGAACTTCCAAGCACAAAGGTCGTTCGCGACCGTGAGGGCAATAGAAAAACCGTAAATTCATATATGAAAGTCGGTTTGAGCGATGGGAGAATCTTACCGCTGCGTGGACTCACCGCCAGAGCTGCGGCAAGTTTGAAGAAATTCGATCTAGTACACGTCGAGATCTCAGACACAAATAAAAAGCGCAGTCCATACGCCGTTTTGAAAATTCAGCCTCAAGTTCAGGGCGCGATCATCGTCATGGAAAATGCGACCGGCCGCATACTGGCCATGTCAGGAGGGTTCTCCTATGCGGCTTCGCAACTGAACCGCGTGACTCAAAGTGCACGACAACCGGGATCCACTCTCAAGCCATTCATTTATCTGGCTGCTCTTCATAAGGGTTATCAACCCAACACGCTCATTCCGGACAGGAGAATTTACCTGCCGCCCTTTGAACGTGGTGCTCGCCCTTGGGCACCCAAAAACTATGACGGTGGCACACATGGACTATTGACCATGCGACAGGCAATTGAAAAATCGCTAAATCTCCCTACGGCCCGTATGCTGATTCATCTTGGCGACCGCACACCGACTGAAGGATTGGATTATGTGCGCGATATGACTCGAGAGCTGGGCATCTACGACAAAACAGTTCGAGTTTATCCCTTCGTTTTAGGAGCCCAACCGGCAAGGTTGATAGATTTGACCACAGCTTATGCCACAATCGCAAATGACGGCCTGAAGCCAACCCCCCATTTCATCGATGAAATCACCCATGATGGAAAGCAGATCTATCGGTATCCACGTTATAACTTACGCAAGTTGCCAACTGTAGATCGGGTTTCATTTTTTCAGCTACGTCGGATTCTAGAAGGCACACTCGTGCGCGGAACCGCCACTCGCATCAAAGATCTTGCGGGATTTGTGGCTGGGAAGACAGGAACTAGCAACAACGAAAATGACGCTTGGTTTGTAGGATTCACCAACCAAATCACCGTGGGCGTCTGGGTGGGATACGACAATCGCAATATTCGCCCATCTTTGGGTCGCGGTTTTACTGGCGGCCGCCTAGCTCTTCCCATCGCCGAGAAAGTCTTCCGCGAATCTTTTAACATTTACCCAAAAACTCCACTTCCAGGGCCGCCGCAAGAGGTACAACATCAAGTGACTGAAATACCTATTGATCTCCGCACGGGTGAGTTCTCAAACGAAGGATTCAGAGAGGCCATTCGCGTAAGTCACGGACGTTCGCCGATAGATACCTGGCGCTCACTTCTTCGCGACGATGAGAAATATATGGATTTTACTAACCCCGATAACGAGGAAGACGAACGCTATAGTCATGGCATATTGGACCCAGATGAAGATTTACCGCCACAAGTGCAAAATCGTCCAGATGCCTACCGTCCCGGAGCCGAAGATAAATTTGATCTTTGGCAAAGGCGTCCACGACAAGTCGACCCTATCTTCATAAGGCCACCCTATTTTCGTTTTGATTAAGGAGAGTAACAATGACTAGATTAATAATTTTATCTATGACGGTGTCCTTTGCTCTGCACGCCCAGGCACAAGATCGCAAACTCAAATCCATCTCTTATGCACGCTTCAATGAGCTGACCTCGCCTGAGAAGCTGGATCAAAGATTCATTTACTACACAGAAAAAATTCAATCCTTTACTGACTGGCAAAGTCGATCGGCAGATGAAGTTGAATTTTTAAATTTATTTCCAGGGTACGATGAACCTGATGTAAAAGTAATTAAGAATGGCTTAGCGTCTATTCAAAAAGAGAAAATTACTGTTTTTAACACGCGCTCCAAGATCGTTCTTGATAAACCAGCCGCACACATCGATCTCAAAAGATTGATTGAAATTGATGTTATTTCTCAGCTGACGCCGCAGATGCAGCACAAAAGCGTATCAGCCAATGAAATCATGCCACTAGTTGCGGGTCGCACGAATGTAAGCAATTTTTCTTTTTGTAACGACAAAGGTGTTTATATTTTGCGTCCCGCGCGTGAAAGGGACTTGCGCCACACCCAGAGGCCAGATCGCCGCTGGTGCGACGATCCCAATCGAAGTATTTGCGTTCAGTCGTGCTTCAAATTTGGAGTCTTACATAGAGGTCTAGTGTCTGCTGCAAATACACGGCGAGATTCTGAGCGAAAGATTGATCACGGAATTTCAGTGGAATCGGAAATGCGCTATTACGTAAGCGAGGCTGAAATGGGGCGGAGGGGTTCACTGACGTCTTTAACAGGATTGAACACACCAATTCGGGGAATCATTGAACAGAGTATGTTCTACTGGAATCAAATTATGCAATTTGGAAAGGTTTTAGCCGTATTCCAAGAACATCCAACCGACAGTAATAAAACCATAGTTACTAGCCTTTTCGTCATCGGCATTAAGTCGCGGACTTACAATGAAAATGTCATCATATCTGAATTGATTCGAGGCCGAGCCATTGGCTTAAATGATCAAACTGGCATTATGGCCGGAGTACCAACTTTTACTCAAGAAATCGCAAAAGAAATCGGTAAAATATTAGAACAATAATTTGAATGTAAGTGCGAGTTGAAGCAGCTACTCTTCAACTCGCCTACAGCACCCGAAAAGCCTCTTAAAAAAATTTAAACTCGACCGCGCTGAGACAACAATTTTGAAAAATGCTCTGGCAACTGATCACAAGTTATGAGCTTTTGCCGAATGGCCTCGTCCACTTTATCAAAAACAGGTTCCCTTTGATCCACACTCAAACCTGAAATAAAGCGGCTAATCATATCAAATGAGCGCTCCACCAGGCCTAAGTTTAGACAAGCTGCAAATAAATTGGCAAGAGCCACGCCGTCATCGGACCGTCGAGCTAGAGCTTCCAAAAAACAGTTTTGGGCCATTAGATTATTTCCCTGATGACCATCAGCAATTCCCTTGAGTATCCAGAAATCCGATTCTTCGGGATACTTCCCTAGCCAATGATCACAAATCTCGGAAGCCGATCGATAATCTTGTAGACGACAGAGTTCGTCAACAACACCCATAGCCTCATTGGCGAGCGAGCGACAGAAAATATCAAATACCAAGCATGCTTCCTCAAAAGTAATTAAATCAAAAGCTAGTGAGTCCGATTCGCCTGGTTGAGCCGAAGAAGATGGCATTTCGGAGGGAATCCAAACAATCGGAGCTTGTAAGCCTTTTGCCATCTGAAAAATAAAACTGTCACGTTGAGAAATTTGATCCTCATCCAAGTAGGCCTCATGCCTGTGCAAGGGATTATTGTTGGCCCCAGCTTGGTAGATGATGATCTCTGGTTTAAAATCTAAAAGTCGCTCTTGCACTTGTAGTAAGGTTGACATTAGATCATCAGATGAAGAATTGCCTTTGCTGTTTGCAGCATCAATACTGAAATGAAAAATGCGATCATGCAAACAGAGACGATCAATTATATCTTGAGTTCCATCAGCCAGACCATTATCTAAATCAATAATAGCCAACCTACTAACTTTTGTCTCTGCGATTAACTTCATCGCAGTCAAGGTCAGTCCATTAAAAGTGCTACCTTTGCCATTTTGTGCATGGCCCGCATGCCGAAAGCCTGAAACCAGAGCTGCCGCCACACCGCTTTCTAATGCCTTCAATGCAGCCCGGTAAACAGCCCCACAAACAAATGGCATACCCTCGACTACATCCTTGGAATAGGTCCCATGACCATTTGGCTTCTTCAATGCGAGAATCTCATCAACGAAATTTTGCTCATGAGTAAGATAAAAGTCTTTTCTTTCCAAAGCTAAGGGTTCAATAAGTTCTATCTCGATTCCTAATTTAGCCAATTCGTTGGGTAATTTGTTGAACCGAAATGCTATGGGTAGCGCCGACCTGTAAACTACAGGCAATCTGCGTCTCACGAGTCTTCTCCTGTTATAAATTGTTGGTTGAGGCCGGCCTTTTCACCCAAAGACTAAGAAGAACGTGAAATGGAGACAATATGAGCGTTATTAATTTATTACACAAAATTTTATGTTTTATAAAAAATGACCTACCTCGCTCGATCTCGTCGGTCTCGCCAACAGCGTAAACAGGCTTGGAGGTTAATGACAAAAGAAGAGAAGAATAAGGGCTCTCTTTAAGAAGTTCTTAGCATCGGAATTTCCATACGTGGATTAAGCAAACATCCAGCGCTTCACGCAAAAAATCTTTAGCACTGTTCGCCTAATCCCAGGTTCGGATTTTCATTTTCAAAACACGGGTAAATTGCTTATCAGTCAGCGGAGGCCTTGGGCTAGACATTAATAGGATCCCCTGACCAAGCATTGCCCCAAAAAACTGGACCAGTTGACTCAAATTGAAACATCTCAGGTATATAATATTTATTGTAAATATACCGTAAATACACTATAACTGTAGGCATGAAAGACATTCTGATTCAGATCTTTACAGAACTAAACGACCGAATCACTCAAGAAAACCTTGAGCGCGCCAAGGATGGAAGAATTAAGATTGCTGCATTTGAAGTCAAAATACTTGGCCAGGCGACTCTTTTAGCAAATGATCTGATTGCTAAGATACTCCCCTTGCAAATGACAAACGACCTAGATGCGGTTTTTGAGGCAAACGAATACTTTGCCACCCATCTTCTGCGAACTGAAATTCTTCCTAAATTTAATCTAATATTGGACCCCGACAGCGAGAAGGTATGGATCCCTGCCGGCAGCAAATTTGAGGTGATTCTAAACCTTCATCACTTGAAAGTGAAAATTCTAGACCCTGAATCTGCGCTTGTCAGCAAGGCCATCAAAGCTCGTGAAAAGAATAAAGTGCTGATCATCGATGCCCTGGCTTCTGAACTTTTCCCTAATCTCGCCGAAAGAATAGAGAAGGCTGGCGGTGATCTGGATTACTTTTTAAAGGATTAGCAAATGCCGCGAAAAACCCTTAAGGACAAAATCAAAAAGAAGGCCGCTCTCAACGAAGCCCACAGAAAAGACATTCGCTTTATCAAGACAATAGCAGTTTTAAAGGGCAAAGGCCTCTTACGAACCAATCTCCCAATTGCTGCCACCAAAAGTGCTCGCCTAGACATAAATCACGCCATATGGGCCGGCAGAACGGTTGAGCCCCGAATACTGGAGGTTCTGCCCGCAGCTATTTTACATTTTCCGAAAACCTTTCTGAATCTTGCTAATATGCCCCCTGATTTAGAAAAGGTCGTAAAAATGATCCGCGCCAACAAAGAGGACGGTGAGGATTTCGAAGGCATTCCATTTGCAAAGATGCGCCATTGGGCAAATACACAATTGAGAGACCGACGCACCAAACCCGTCGAGACCCTGAAGCAAACAAGGACATTTCGCCTGCGCCAAGATGCTATCGATAAGTTAGCTAAACTCGTGGAAGCAGGAACATTCCCAGATCAGACAAGCGCCATAGAGGCGGCTATAGATAAACTTTAAGTCGGCAAGTGAATCGATTTACATGTGATCGCGCAACAAAAAAAATCCTTGGTCCGCGCCGCTACTTATGCCCATCTGGAAACTTAGTCGCTCTCGCGAGGACCTATGGTGACGTGCTCAAATCGTCGCTTGTCGCTTGCGGCGCTCTGCTTGAAGGTCTTCATCGCACTGTTCGTCCAATCTCGGGTTGAAAGGTGTCTTGTCAAAACACAGGTAAATTCTTACGCAGTGTAGTGGGTGTTCCGCAAAAAAGGATAACAATTATGGCGGGATTGGCTGTTTCAAACTGAGACGGATTTGCCAACCCAGTTCCGGCAAGACAGAGCGAACGGTTCATGATTTTTCAATTTTGAATTAAAAGGCGAAGACCAAAATACCGACAATCCTTGCATGCAGCGAACTTTCAAAATGGTTTTGATTCTTGGATTACTGACCGGATGTGCAGGTCCAACCACTCCCTTTGGACCTGTTGAACTGTTTTCGGCAAAATCCAAGCAGAATGATGCCCGATGGGATGCAACTAATGTCCAGATTCACTTCACTCCTGAGCGTCAAAATCTGCACAAAAGTAGCGCTTTCACAGTTCACATACATGATCCTCAAGGCGTGCCAGAAAACTACCGCCTGACCCTCACCTACAATGGCATAGACAGCACCAACAATCTCCTTAAGAGCGGGAAAAAAAAATTCTCGCAACCAGATCGTCGCGACTTGACCATCACTCTACCCGACTTACGTCTACCTGCTGGGCGTGAGCATCATATACTTTTGACCTACCGTCGTACGCCCATCTCTCGCTCTATTACCGCCAAGTTTGATCCTCCCATTTGCCAGGCCCTCGATCACAAACAGAAATTGCAGTCAGTTCCAGAATTTGATCCGCCAGTCGGCATTATCAAGGCAATAAACAAAGCCGCAAATCTGCGCGGAATTAATCCTTACCTGCTGGCCGGTTTGATTGCCCAGGAATCTGGCTTTAATCCCGATGCGGTATCCACAGCAAAAGCAATCGGACTTACGCAGATCACCAGGCTGGGAGCGGCTGAAATAATAAAAAAATACCCTCACTGGCCGCGTTTTGTGGAAATTGAAGAAATGCCTCTCCCTTTACTTAAAATTGCCATATTGAGCGGTAAAGTTAACGCTAAGAATGAATGGCGCCTTGACCCACTCAAATCTATCAACGGAGGAGCCCTTTACCTCGAATTTCTCAGAAACTACTGGGAACGACCAGAAAAAATTCGACTCGTGAGAGAACACGTCCGCACCGCATCGGCAATGAGTGATGTGCTATTGGCCAGCTACAATTCTGGACCAGCCCGTGTTTCAGCCGCCCTCGAACGTATAGGTTCAAACTATCTACAAGCGAAAGAGTTAAGTGAAGCTTTGAAATACGTGCGTAAGGTTAACAGCTACTGCGACCACTTCACGCACGCGGAGAATTAGATTATGCAGAAGAAACCTAAAATTTTTAGCCTCATCGCATGGGGCCTGCTGTTTGTGGCTTGGTCCATGCCCGCACAAATAGCATTGATCTATGGACATGGTTTCAGTGAATTCTCGTCGGTGTTATACAAACTAAGTAAACTCAACTGGCTCGTCATCCTCGGAGCTATGATCTGCGCCATTTTGGTAAATCGAGTCTCGCGATGGACACTGTATGCCTTCCCTCTGTGGCTTCTAGCCGCTGGCATTAACAACTGGGCCGTCGGTTATTACGGCACCGATTTCACTCTTATGCAGGCAGGACTTGCAACTTTAAGCCTAATTCTACTTCTCACCCCAATTTACCGACAAAAATACCTTGTCTGCTTCAGCCGGCCTCAAGTTTGCTGGTGGAAAACACCCCAACGAAAAAGACTCAATCTTCAGTTGACCTTGACCAACGCACGCAAAACCGCATTTTTGGCCCAAACCTTTGATCTATCTGAAACTGGACTATTTATCGCTTGCGACAAAGACTTGCTTGCCGACGATGACATTCAAATGGACTTATCCCTTAAATCAGACGACTCGATCAGGTGCAATGCACGTGTCGCACGCCGAACCGACAAATTAGGAATCTACCCGCAAGGCATAGGCGTAGAATTCCTGAATCTAAAATCGAATGACAAGCGGCGATTGCGCCAATGGCTTAATACAGCTGAAATTTAAAAACTAATCGATCCAACCCGTCATTTTGTTTTTAAACTCCACGCGAAGCCTCTATCAGCGCAAGAGTTGAATGATACATTCCCTGAGTGCGTGGAGGCCAGCGCCGTCGAGCTATAAATGCGAACAACCCTCCCAGCGCCACAAAAACCGCGGCACACAGAAAAACCGTATTCCAACGAATAGCACCGTAGGCATCAAATTGTAGTGCCGTTTCTATAGTAGCCACAATAAATCCAGCTATCACAAAGATAAATGCACTTGCTGAGAGATACAGATATTGTATGAGTCGACGGCGTTCTTCCCATGCTTGTCGCAATTCAAACAACGGTCCCATATTCGTGGCCGCCAGCATTAAACCGGCCACGAGCGTTGTCAAAAAAACACTCGAAAGCTTCATTCTCGAATCTCCAAATTCTTACGCACCATAATGCCATACGAGACATAAGGACTAAATTGCCGTTGTTTTCTCAATACCAAAATTTGAGTATCACCAGGTATCATGTCTGGGCCTCCCAACGATGTTATTATCGTCTTATTATCACCCATCAGCAAACACGAGGCCAAGATCACTACTCAACTAAGCTCAACTCAACTCTCAAAATGGGCAAAAGCGAACTCTAGAGGACCGTGCTTGTCCCAAAAGAGATAACACACCTTTTATTTATTAATAAAATATATTTTTATCTTAATCGGAGTTGCCAGACGAGGTGCAATCAAACTAATTCAAATTGCTAAGTGTCTTTAAGACGAGAGGAGGCTAAATTTTATGGAAAGTGAATTTTCAATACCCAAAGAAGCTCGTGAACGTTACCTTGAACGACGCAAGGCAGACCTAGACAAGTTGCAGATAGCACTTAAATCTCAGGCATTTAACGAATTCAAACGCATAGGCCACCAACTAAAAGGAAATGCAGCTTCATTTGGCTATCCAGAGCTGGAAAAGATAGCGCTACAAATGGAAGCCGCCGCTGAGCGCGGCGACATTCAAGATGTAGAAAGATACCTCAAACTTTTACACGATTGGCTTAAAGGAGAATTAGCCCACTCCACCTGATTGCTCCATCTCACGTACTCGTCGATAAAGTGTTTTTCGATCTACGCCAAGATCTTTTGCCGTTCGATCCTTAGCCCCTCGGTTAAGTCC